>JBCBUY010000111.1:0-10865 GCA_039817885.1 Pseudomonadota bacterium
GATGTTTATGAGTCGATCCTGTCGGGGACATTCAAGTTCTAGCTTTCTGTGTGTTCAGTCATGCGCCGCAGAAGCGTATGGGCTCATGTCCAATTTCGCTTTTCATCTTGCCATTGGCGGATGGTCTGACCGGGCAACAGAAGATGAACTCTGCTAGATCCGCCGAACGAGGTATCCGGCGCGGGGAAAGTGGACGTTGATCGTCTCGACTTCTTCTGCTGTTCGGGAAATCGTCACCCGCTGGTCATCGGCGTGGACGAGGGTCCCTTCAACCCAGTCTTTGCCATAATCGTCGGGCGCGACAGCGACCTTTTCGCCAGGCTCAAGCCCTTGGGGCTCTGCACCACCGGCCGCGGCGGCGACGAGGCGAGGGCCGGCTTTGCGGGCAATCGCCAGGGCCTGTTTGGAGTCGAGTTTTTCGGGCGTTTGACCCGTGGAGTCGTTCAATCGTTCAAACCAGGCCTTGGTCCTTGGGGCTTGGGCGAAGCACTCTTCGGCGAAATCGGGAACCGTGTTGGCGACGAACCAAACGTTCATATGGGCGTGTACATCGACCATGCCAGGCTTGGTGGACACGAGGTAGTTCCCCGCACCCACGCCTTTTCCGCCTTGCAGTCTCTCTTCAATCCACATCATCTGGGCGCGCCATTGGTCTCGTAACATCGGCGCGGCGTCGGCCATGGCGTCCACGTCGAACCGGCCCCCCATGAGTTTCTCTCGGTCTTCTGCAAAGCCCGGGGGGGCTCCTTCCTTACCCAGAGCGCCGAAGATGACACCGACACTGTTCATGAACCAGCGCCCGTCAGCCCAGGCGGCGACCATGCAGGCGATGCCTTCGTGACCCGGAAGATTTAAGGCGGGCACTTGGTAGCGATGTTCTAATTCCCTTAAGATGATCGCTGTGTCGCAATAGATGTCTGCACCGATCTGCATCACCGGGGTGCGCCGGTATCCACCTGTCAGGGGGATCAGGTCTGGTTTCGGCATGATGATGGGTATGGTCACACTTGCCCAAGCGAGGTTTTTCAATCGCAAGGCCAGCCGGATTTTTTCGGAGAAAGGCGAGACGTCATAATGATGCAGAATGATACTTCTTGCGTCAGCCATCGATTTTGTGCCTCCCCAGACATTTCAACTGCACGGTAATCGTATAGTCGCCATGATTGAAGGGTTGCCTTAAGGAAAAGCAGTCCAAATTACAAACAGGTCGGGTGAAGCCGTGTGGGAGCATATTTCATGATCAATTTCGATGGCATTCAGACAATTCCAGATTTTGCCCGGCAGCAGGCGCAACTCAGGGGCGATCAAACCGCCCTTTGGTTCGAAGGCAAAGAGACAAGTTTTGCCGAACTTGATGCGCGATCGAACAAAATCGCGAATGCGCTGATTGCGGCCGATGTCAAACCTGGGGACCGGGTATCGTATCTCGGAAAAAATCTCGACAAGTATTACGAGATCATGCTCGGCGCAGCGAAGGCGCGCGCTGCTCTTGCGGCGATCAATAATCGGCTTGCGGCTCCTGAGATGCAATTCATCGCGTCGGATGCGAAAGCCAAGATTCTTTTTGTTGCCAAAGAGTTTTACGAGATCGCCGAAGAGGTTGCCGAGGATCTGCCAGAGCTGAAGGGTATCATTGCGATCGATGGCGGGCATGCGTCGTGGCCGGCCTATGAAGACGTGCGCGAGAAGTTTCCAGATACGGATCCGAAACTTGATGAGCAGCCGGATGACGACATTATCCAGCTGTACACATCCGGTACGACGGGTCTGCCGAAAGGCGTCCAGCTGACGAATTTCAACTATCTCGCTTTCCTGAAACAGTGCAACGAGCTTGAGTGGGGCGAGTATGGCGTGGGCGAACGCGTCATGAATGCCATGCCACTCTTCCACGTTGCTGGCGTGAATGTCGGTATTCTGGCGATCGCGCAGGGGGCAGAAACCGTTGTTCTGCGGGACGTTGATCCGCAGCTTATTTTGAAGCTCATTCCAGAGCGACAAATCCAGCATGCCTTCTGGGTCCCGGCGGTCATTCTAATTTTGACACAAATGCCGAATGTGCGCGACGTCGACTTTTCCTCTCTGAAGCAGGTCTTTTATGGCGCGTCGCCAATCACTCAGGATCTCTTGGAAGAGGCGCGGGATATTATGGATGCTCGCTTCACGCAGCTCTATGGACTGACCGAAACGGTTGGCGGCGGAACTTTTCTGCCGCCGGAAGCCCATGACCCATCGTGGGGCAAGCTCAGATCCTGCGGTCTGCCATATCCGGGGACTGTTGTGAAATGCGTGGACGGGGACGGTAATGATGTTCCGACAGGGGAGGTTGGCGAGATTGTCATCAAGTCGGACTTCGTGATGAAAGGTTATTGGAACCGGCCAGAGGCGACTGAAGAGGCGATCAAGGACGGATTTTTCCATACGGGCGATGCGGGTTATTTCGATGAGGATGGTTTCCTGTTCATCCATGACCGGGTGAAGGATATGATCATTTCCGGAGGGGAGAATATCTATCCGGCAGAGGTCGAGAACGCCGTGTTCGGGCATCCGGATGTTGCAGACGTTGCCGTGATCGGCGTGCCCGATGAGAAGTGGGGAGAGACCGTCAAGGCTATTGTCGTGGTTAAACCGGGGACCAACCCATCGCCGGAGGCGATCATTTCCTTCACCAAGGAACGCATTGCGAGCTACAAATGCCCGAAGAGCGTCGACTTTATCGACGCATTGCCGCGAAATCCGTCCGGTAAGATTTTGCGCAAAGATTTGCGTGAACCGTATTGGGGAGACCGCGTCAGACGCGTGGGCTAAGTCCCCAAATAGGGTGATAAGCCTTTCCTAAGGGTTTATCTCTAATTTGCATCAGAAACCGGGAGGGCCGGACTGATGTATGATGCGCGTAAATACAAAGGTGGGGGCAGCCTTAAAGACGGAATGGCGTTTGGCCTGTTCGTTATGCTGGCCGCTCTGGTCTCGTTCCTTGTGGCTTTTAAAGTCCCGGACCTTTTTGCATCAGCATCGGCAGATCCTGCAGCGCGCGTGATTGATGCGAATGCCAGCGGCGAACTGACGTTTCCGGATATTGATGCCTCGCGGCTGGACGCGGCCCTCAGGCGATATGATGTTGATTTGCATGCGGCCGCGACCGCTCGGCTGGCATCTGCAACAGATACGACGCTGGACGGCATGGGCGATCTCTTAGTGGATGAACTCGCTGTCGCCTTGGCTGCGGACCAGGAATTGTTTGCGCGGATGCCGATCCGTTATCTCAACGAGGTCATAAATCTGTCCCGTGATCGATTATATAAAGCCGAAAGGCGGAAGAATCCCTGGTGTAAGGGTTCGTCTTATGGCGACTTTATGGGTGTGACCGACCCGTCGCAGCTCTCACTTATCGGCGATCGGATGAGGCAGGATATGGCGGACGCCAATGCGGCGCTCGCTCAATATGTTGTGGATGCCGGCGCTATCCTTCTGGAGGGCGCTGTTGCGGCGCGGCGGAGCCCGACACAGCTGGGTCCCGTGACGGATCAAGATAATGCGGCCTTGCAAGGCATGGTTGTGTCCCTGGTGACTGACGAACAGGTCATGCCGCTTATGTTGGCCGCTCAACAGGGCGACGCGGATGGGGCCCTTGAGCAGCTGAACATATGTTCGCTAGGTGTGACCGCGATCACGGCTGTCCGGACTTTGCCGGAGGAAACCAAAGGGCGTGTCTGGGGTCAAATCATGCGCGGTGAGTTCAATCCTGCCACGCTTCAATAGGTAGGGTCGGTGGCGCGCTCAGTCCTTTCGGGCGACCCCTAGGTCTTCGAGCCGCCATTCCAGAAGATCGATCCGATCCTGACCAAAAAAGGGCTCGCTGTCGACAACCATGAGCGGGACCCCCCAATGCCCACCGGCGGACTGCGCGTCCTGATTTTCATCAATCAGGGACTCCAGGCGGTCTGTTTCAGCGTCCTGGCGGGCATCCATATCTGCGAGATCAAGCCCGGCGCGAGCAACGGCGTCGGCCAGAACGGTGCCCTCTGTCCATTTCTGGCCGGACCAAATCACTGACGAGACCTCGTCCATAAAGGCCCAGCCCGTTTCATCACCAACTTCGCAAGCCAGAATGCCGAGGCGTGTGAGGCGATGGATATGCGGCTGATCTTCGGCAATTTCGCGCGTCGCCATGTCCATCACGACAGGGTCCGGTTGGAGCGGTGCCAAGGGCAGCCCGAGATATTGCGCGACCCGGAAAATGTCGCGGACCAGATAGCCCGTCCATTGTGGATGGGCATTCGCAAAGAATTCGGGTGTGCGGATCGCGATCGGGTAGACCGGGCGCGGGCGAATGCGCGCATCCCACTTATCTTGCAGGGCGCGCAGGCGCTTGGTCGCGAGATAGGAATAGGGCGAGCGGAAGGACCAAAAGACATCGACAGTTTTCATGTTTTTACCATTGGCAGGAAATTCGTTTCGCGTCATCTGTTGTTGCTATGGCCATGAACAAAGCCCTGCAAGCGATGCTGGACCAGATGGGTCTCGGTCTGCCGGATCTCACTATGCCGGATTTTTCCGGTCTCACCATGACCCAGACGGCTAAGCGTCTGCGCGCGAGTTTCTTTCGCGCCAGCCGGGCTGTGGAGCGTGATGCCCCGGAGCTTGCCGATGTGTCTGCGATCACTGTGGATGGTGCTGATGGACCCTTGCCAGGCCGGGTCTACACGCCGCTGGGGGCGGGCATCGGGCCTGGACCCGGCATCGTGTTTTACCATGGCGGCGGATTTGTCCTCGGAGACCTCGACAGTCATGACATGATCTGCCGGCGATTGGCTGATGCGTCGCGCTGCCGGGTGTTATCCGTCGATTATCGCTTGGCACCGGAACACAAATTCCCCGCTGCCCATGCCGATGCGGATGCCTCTTGGCGATGGGCTGTGGAGCGCGCAGAGCTTCTGAACATGGATCCGGAGCGTATGGCGGTTGCCGGTGACAGTGCTGGAGGAAACCTTGCCGCGTTTCTGTGTCAGGAAATGAGCCGCGAGGATGGACCGCTGCCGGCGTTTCAGATGCTGCTCTATCCGTTGATGCAGTTTGTCGACATTCGTGCGAAGAAGATGTCCTTTCAGGAAGGCGCTTTCTTCATTTCCCCCAACATGTTTGACTATTTTCGCGATGCCTATGTGCAACGATCGACCGATCGCACGGATAAGCGCGTGTCGCCGCTCTTTGCGCCGGATGAAGACATCACTGGATTGCCGCCGGCTTATATCATGCTCTGTGGCTGGGATCCGTTACGTGACGAGGGGCGGGTGTACGGCCGGAAGATGGAGGCCCATGGCGTTCCGGTCACGTTTGCAGAGCATCTCAGCATGGTGCACGGATTTTTGAATCTGACGTCGGTGTCGAAGGTTGCCCGCGACGCTATTCGCGACGCCGGAGCGTTTGCCGGGCGAACGCTGGGGGCATTGGAGTAAAGGACACGAGTTTCCTTCTTCGGCTCGGCTGCTATACCGACGCAAATGTCTGACAGTCCTCCGTTTTTCGACATCGCCGATGTGTTTGCCGACCCAGTAGAACCTGCAGCGTTTCCAAAGTCTATTTTGAGGTTTCGCAATCAAAGGTGGGCTGAGCAGGTCGGGGTGGGTGCTTTGTCTGACGAGGCCTGGGCGCGGCAATTCTCTGAGTTCAGTCCATTGCCCGGCAATCTGCCTGAACCATTGGCCATGCGGTATCACGGACATCAGTTCGGTGTTTACAACCCAGACCTCGGCGATGGTCGGGGGTTTCTGTTTGCCCAAGTGCGTGATGCCGCGGGGAAGATCCACGATCTTGGGACGAAGGGGTCTGGACAAACGCCATGGTCACGGTCCGGGGACGGACGGCTGACCTTGAAGGGCGGCGTGAGAGAAGTGCTTGCGGCGACCTATTTGGAAGCGCTCGGCGTGAAGACATCGAAACTTTTTTCGCTTGTTGAGACGGGTGAGGAGCTGCAACGAAACGATGAGCCGAGCCCAACACGGTCGGCGGTCATGGTTCGCCTGTCGGAGACACATATCCGTATCGGGACGTTCCAACGTGTGATGGTGCTCGGCAAGACAGATGATCTTGTTCGTCTGGTGGAGCATGTGGTGCGGCATTATCATCCGCAGGCGGAGCGGGATGATATGCCGAAGATGTGCGCAGCGCTCGCGGAATGCGTGGCCCGCGATGTTGGGCGGATGATTGGTCAGTGGATGGCGGCCGGGTTCGTCCATGGTGTGATGAATACGGATAATTTCAATCTGACGGGCGAGACGTTTGATTTTGGGCCGTACCGGTTCCTGCCGATGAGCGATCCCAATTTTGTGGCGGCTTATTTTGATCAACAGGGGCTTTATCGCTTTGGGCGGCAGCCGGCCCAGGGTCTGTGGTCATTGCAGCAGTTTGCTGCGGCCCTGTCGCCGCTCGGTGAGACCGAGGCCTTAGCCGAGGCTCTTCGCGCCTATGAGCCAGCCTATCAGAAGAGTTTTCGGGATCATACCTTCTTCCTCTTGGGCGTTGTTCGGACAGAGCTCGAACCTGATCTTGATTTCCTGGGTAAATTTTATGGCTGGATGACGGAGACTGGGGCTCCGTGGCATCAGGTGTTTTTCGATTGGTTTGGTGGGCCAGCGAGTGAGGCGCGGGCGGCGGCGAGCCCGATCGCGGCGCAGTATGATGACCCTGCATTTTCACCCATTCGGGATGTGCTTGTGTCTCTGCAACCTGATCGACCTGACCGGCTTCAGTCTCCCTATTTTCAGGCGGCGCGGCCCTGTACGCTGCTCTATGATGAGATCGAGAGCTTGTGGGCCGCGATTGCGGAAAGGGATGATTGGTCTGCCTTTGAGACGAAGCTTCGAGACATGGAAGCATTGCGGTTGGCGCTTTGTTGATCAGGGGCGAGACACGGCTATGCCATCTGCTTGTAGATGTGCGATAACGCCATCAGGGCCGAGGATCGATGCGGCACTTAACACGACGAACACTGTTTCGGGCTCGTCGAGGAGCGCTTTGAGCTTTGTCGCGTAAGCGCGATTTTGCCGCGCGACCACGCGCTCATAAGTTTCGTTGCCGCCATGGAAGAGGGGATTGGCCGCCAATAGAGTGAGGCCGGTGACGTCGCCGTCTAGCCATTCGCTCTGAAGGACTGTTTGGGGGTTTGGGGTCAGTTCCGTTGCAATTGTTGTGACGGTGAGGCGGTCGATCTGCGATGCTAATGGCAAATCCCCAAGGGCGTTGAGCCGGTCGCTGACATCCCCAAGATAAGAGATCGACTTCGATTTGGAGCGGCCCTCTTCGATCAGTGCTCGTTCAATGTCGGAGCCGGACTGGAGCCCGCTTGCCTGGGCTGCCGTGATGTTCATTTGGCGCGCGACGAGCCAGGGCTTGAAGCTTTCTAGCGCTGCGTAGGGAATCTCCAATCTCGCGGCCGCGCTGCGGAGGCGAACTTTCACTGGGTCCGTCAGCACATCCGACAAAAGTCTGCCATCTCTGAACAGGCCCTTGTCATTGATGATGCGTTGGCGCTTGGCCTCTGCCGACGCACTTAGCGTATCTGTTTCAAAGATGAGCTGATCCGCGCTTTCGATGGCGGTGTTGATGGTCGGCGAACGCCATTCCAGACCGGTGTCTGACATTGGAAGACTCGCAAACAGATAGACGGTGGTGTTATCATCTCCATAGCGCCACATGGCTGGTTCGCCGCCGCCGCGGGAGCGCTGGGCAGCCTCCAATGCGGTTACGATGGCGGTTTTGGTGATATCGGGCTTTTCAGACGGCGGCGTTGCAAGGCCAGGTCTTTCGGGGACAGTGCTTGCGGGGGTCGATACTGCGCAAGCCGCGAGACAGAAGAGTGCGGGGAGCGCGAGACATCTGATGAAGCGGGATGGGACTGGACTCATTAAAACGCCTCTCTTCCATATGTTTTCAAGGGCTGGTCGATCGGGCCGACCGCCGAAAATGATTGATTATCGATAAATATTGCTTGCGATTACGCGTTGCTTCCTCCACATGTAGGAAGATGAATGACTCAGATACTTTTGGTACCACGAATTGGCACGGTACGACCATTCTTGCGGTGCGAAAGCCGGACAAGATCGTGATGATTGGCGATGGTCAGGTTTCCATGGGCCAAACCGTGATGAAGGGGAATGCTCGGAAAGTGCGCCGCATTGCGGGCGGCAAGATCATTGCCGGATTTGCCGGTGCGACAGCAGATGCTTTCACGCTTTTTGAGCGACTCGAAGAAAAGCTGGAACGGTTTCCGGGCCAGCTTCAACGGGCGGCTGTTGAACTCGCCAAGGACTGGCGCACGGAGAAGTATCTTCAGAAGCTAGAAGCTCTGTTGATCGTCGCCGACGCGGAGGTCACCCTTGTGATCACAGGGCAGGGGGACGTTCTGGAACCGGAGCATGATGTCGTCGCGATTGGTTCGGGCGGGAATTATGCCCTGTCGGCCGCCCGAGGTGTTTTTGAGTATGAGACCGACGCAGAGACGATTGCTCGAAAGGCAATGGACATCGCAGCGGAGGTTTGTGTTTACACAAACGCATCGGTGACGGTGGAAACGATTGAAACGGGGTAGCCATGTTTGAGAAAAGGGATCTTGAGGAGGCGCGCAAAGCAGGTGTTATAGATGCCGACACGCTGAGCAGTTTGGGGCGCTTTCTGGAGCGTAAAGAAGGCCCGGGGGCACCTGCGGATCCTGAAAGCTTACGGTTTCTGGCAAACTTCAACGACGTTTTCATATCGATTGGTCTTGTCATCTTGGCCTTCGGCATGTCTGCCGCATCGGGTATGCTTCTGGGACCTTCAGGCAGTTTCGCATTGATCATTGCGCCGGTTCTCGCCGCGTTCTGGCTCTTGCTTGAGTATTTTGCCGGGCGGCGGCGATTGCTTCTTCCGAGCATGACGCTGTCGGTGTTTGTTGTGTTTCTGACGATGATCCTTTCCGCTGGTATTGGCAGTGGACTCGCAAGCGGCGTGGAAGACGGACTTCGCGGCGATTTCGACGAGAGGATTTTCGCGCGAGGTGTCAATATTGCGCGGGACTTTGGCCTGTGGGCAGCAGGCGGCGCGATGCTGGCGTCGGGGACGATATTTGCCCGGTTCCGGCTACCGTTCGCTTTGTTCTTGTTCGCCGTCGCCGTGGCCGTTGGGATTTATACGCTGGCCGCCAGTTACGGCAATTTGGGAGCTATTCTCGGCGGGACGGTGAGCTTTTTGATTGGGCTTGCGACCCTTGCCGTTGCCATCGGGTTTGATGCCAGAGACCCAGCGCGGCAGTCTCTTGCGTCCGATAATGCGTTCTGGCTGCATTTTGCGGCTGCGCCTCAAATTATGTTGGGGCTGCGCGGTACGCTGACTGGCAGCGGGTTTGAACCGGCAGGTGCCGGGGAGGCCGCAACGCTTCTGATTGCGCTCGCTTTTTTCAGCGTCGTGTCGCTCGCGCTCAATCGCCGCGCACTGATTGCGGCGGCGTTGCTCAGTTTCTGGCTTGCGATTGGCGTCTTGGTGGAGAGCGCTGGCGGCTCTGAGTTGTCTACCGTGACGTGGTCGCTGTTGCTGCTCGGCGGAAGCATCGTTTTGCTGGGCGGTGGTTGGAGTACAGCTCGGCGCTTGATACTGGCTGTTGTGCCCCGACATGGAGTATTCGCCCGTATCTTCCCACCCGAACCGGCCGGTTAAGGCCGGGCCTATTAGACTGAGCCAAATGACTGTTCTTACTCCCCGCCAGATCGTGGCGGAACTTGATCGCCATATTGTCGGCCAGACCGATGCAAAACGTGCCGTGGCGATCGCGCTGCGCAACCGCTGGCGACGGAAACAGGCCGACCGGTCTATCCGCGATGAGATTACGCCAAAGAACATATTGATGATCGGGCCGACGGGCGTGGGCAAGACAGAAGTGTCACGGCGGCTGGCAAAGCTTGCGAACGCACCGTTTCTGAAGGTCGAAGCAACAAAGTTCACCGAGGTCGGATATGTCGGCCGGGACGTGGAACAGATTGTCCGCGATCTCGTGGAGGCGGCTATTGGGATGATTCGCGAGGGCAAGCGCGATGCAGTGAGGGATCAGGCACAGACCGCCGCGGAGGAACGGCTGATCGACGCTCTGGTGGGAGGGGATGCGCAGTCCTCAACACGGGAGGTGTTTCGCCGGAAGCTGCGAGAGGGTGAGCTCGATGACAAGCCCGTCGATATTGAACTCGCAGAGACTGGCGGGCCAATGCAGATGATGGATCTTGGCGGGGCCGGGGGGCAGATGGGTATGATCAATCTCGGCGATATTCTCGGCAAAGCGATGGGTGGGCAACGCAAGCGCGTCCGGACCACTGTGGCGGATGCCTATCAACCTTTGCTGGACGAGGAATCCGACAAGCTGCTCGACGAAGACGCAATTGTCAGGGAGGCTGTCCGCGCGACGGAAGAGGATGGCATCGTCTTCCTTGATGAAATCGACAAAGTGGCCGCGAAATCGGGCCGAGGAGGCGCAGATGTCAGCCGCGAAGGCGTGCAGCGGGATCTGTTGCCATTGATTGAAGGCACGACCGTTTCAACGAAGCGTGGGCCGGTGAAGACCGATCATATTCTGTTTATTGCGTCAGGTGCTTTTCATGTGTCGAAACCCTCCGACCTGTTGCCCGAGTTGCAAGGCCGGTTGCCGATTCGCGTGGAATTGTCGGCCCTCAGCCGGGACGATATGCGGCGCATTCTTGTTGAGCCTGAAGCGAGCCTGATCCGCCAGCATCAAGCCTTGATGGATGCCGAAGGTGTGTCACTGAGCTTCGACGAAGATGCGATAGATGCCTTGGCTGATCTTGCCGTGAAGGTGAATGACACGATTGAAAATATCGGAGCAC
>JBCBUY010000112.1:0-9967 GCA_039817885.1 Pseudomonadota bacterium
ACATTGAATAGCGTATCAGGATTGCTGACACCCAGCACAGCGTACAAACCGTTCCGTTATCCGTGGGCCTATGAGTTCTGGCAGCGCCAACAGCAGGTTCACTGGATGCCGGAAGAGGTGCCCCTCGGCGAAGATTGTAAGGATTGGGCGGTCAAATTGACCGACAAGGAACGCAACCTCCTGACCCAGATTTTCCGTTTTTTCACCCAGTCCGATGTCGAGGTCGGCGCGAACTATATGGAAAACTACATGCCGCTGTTCAAACCGGTGGAAGTCCGGATGATGCTGGCGGCGTTCTCGAACATCGAGACGGTCCATATCGCGGCTTACGCGTTGCTGCTGGAAACCATTGGCATGCCGGACAGCGAGTTTTCCGCCTTCATGGAATACCAGGAGATGGCGGACAAGCACGACTATCTCGGCCGGTTCGGCGTAGACACCGAAGCCGATATCCTGACCTCCATGGCCGTCTTCGGCGGTTTCACGGAAGGCCTCCAGCTGTTCGCCAGTTTTGCCATGCTGATGAACTTCCCGCGCTTCAACAAGATGAAGGGCATGGGCCAGATCGTTTCCTGGTCGGTGCGCGATGAATCGCTCCATTGCGAGGGCATGATCAAGCTGTTCCACACTTTCGCCCAGGAAACCGGCGCGCTGACCCCCACCGTGGCGGACAATATCGCCGATTGCTGTCAGACCGTGATCAAGCTGGAAGACAAATTCATCGACCTCGCCTTCGAAGCCGGCGAAGTGGAAGGCATGACACCTGACGACATCAAGCAGTACATCCGCTACATCGCCGACTGGCGCATGGGCCAGCTGAAACTGAAGCCGATCTATGGCGTCTCCGAGCACCCGATCCCGTGGCTGACCGAGATCCTGAACGGCGTCGAACATGCGAACTTCTTCGAAGCCCGCGCGACGGAATACTCCAAGGGCGCGACGAAGGGCGATTGGCACGGCGACGAGGGCGTCTGGGGCATGTTCGACAAGATGACCCCAGCCGATCCGCTCGTATCTGCTGAATGAGAGATCGGTTCGCGTGAGCGAAATTTTTGATCCAGTGGATCAAAAATAGATCTCGAATGCTCCGGCAGGAGCAGAAGCGCCCGGAAATCGGTCCAGTGGACCGATTTTAGCGGAGGTTGACCCGGCGCAGGGGCTAGAATCGTGGGCGCGCTCTCGGCGGCCCGGCAAATGCCGTTAACCGCCAAATTTACGCGCAAGGATCATCTGTTCCAGCAATTGTGTTTGCGATGACGCGAGCGGCGAGCCTCGCCCCAATGGCGGACGCGTGGCTGCCATCTTCGGCGTAAAGAATCTCCACATCCTCTTGCTGAAACCAGCAATCGCCGACGGGTGCGACAATGGCACCCGATAATGCGGCTCCCTCAGCATAAGTTGCGATGAGTCTATCAGACATCTCGCTCGGCGTGCGGGGCGGAGAAAATCCCGGTTCCGCCTTGGCCTCATAGAAGCTATGACCCGCACGGCGAGGCCAGGTTTGAAAAAGGAAAAGCTGCGCCCCTTCCTCATCAGCGATTGCCCGGAACCATTCCAGTGCAAGTTTAAACTCTGAACGATCTTTCTCGTAAAATGCGGCAGTGCTTCGATCCTGCAAGACAATCGCGTACCAGTCTTTCGTCGCCACCAATTGCTCAACGCGATCATACGCAACATAGGCCATTAGATTCAGGCCTGGCCCGGCAACCATCTCGGTTTCATAGCGAATGTCTGAACCGCTCGCATCGCGGAAAAGTGCAGGAACATCGTGCTGAAAAGTATAAGAGTTCCCAACAAACAAGACGTGACGAGTCGTTGGCTCTGTGGGCAGCAAAGCGCAGCCCGTCAGGCACGTCATCAGAAGTATCGTCGAATGGAAATGGCGTGGTTGCACGAAACATTCTCCAACGGGTGGCCGTGTGTACAGGTCAGGATGTCGCGGACTGCGACAGAGACCCACGTCGCCACAATACATCTATCTCACCCTCTAGCTCCGGTCTATCCAGGGGGCAGAGGAGCGGTTCTATGTGCGGGGTTTTTGGAGATCAAACGCCACAGGCCTCAATAATGACGGGCAAACCGACGGTAAAGAACTGTCTGATTTTTCACGTGTCGGGACAACCGTCTTCTCGATTGCGCAGGTCAGAAGATACGTCTGCGAGCGGTGCTTTATAAACGGATTGCTGGGACCAGAGAGCGCTCCTCTCATCGCGTTACAAGGACGCGCTTATTGCGGGTTAACTATAGGATCACCGCTTCGCAGACGAGGCGTCACCCAATGCCGCAAAGATCGCATCCAAAACGATGAGATGCTCCTCCGGATCGTCACCTTCGGAGACGGCCAACGCCGCGCGATCGAACAAGGCTGAGAGCTGGAGGGTCAGGGCTTCAATCGGCAGCGTCTTGATCTCCCCTGTGCGCATGGCTTCCGTGAGCCCGATCCGCAGGGTATCTGCCGAGGTGTCCCGATCAATCCGATCGACCTCCATCTGGCCCAATACAGCAGGGCCGTCCAGGAGCATAATCCGGACACGCCCTTTATCGTCCATGGCCGTCAAATAACCCCGGCTACCTTGACGCAAGGCATCAATCGCAGAGCTAGGAGCGTCCGTCGCTGACGCCGTGATGTCTGCCGCGACTCGGGTATATTCTTCAAAGACCACCGCGCGGAAGAGGGCGACCTTGTCCTCGAAATGGTGATACAGCGCGCCGCGCGTAACGCCCGCCGCTTTTACGATATCGGGCGTCGACGTTTCGGCATATCCCTTCTCCGCAAATAACTGTCTTGCGGCCTTCATCAGTGCCGACTTGGTCGCGTCTGTCCGGGATCTGTTGGTTCGGGACTCATTTTTCTGTTGCATACATGCAGCCTGTATGTTTATTGGATTATACATACAGACTGTATGTATCTTTAGGAGGAGACACAAGATGAAATGCACCCAGTACTACCCTGTGATCCAAACCAATGATGTGGCCGCGACGAAAGCTTTCTATGTCGACAATTTCAGGTTCAATGTGAGCTTCGACGCGGACTGGTATTGCCATCTGCAATCCAGCGAAGACCCGAAAGTGAACATCGCCATTCTCAAGGGGGACCATGAGACCATCCCGGCAGAAGGGCGGGGCACCATCAGTGGCCTGATCCTCAACTTTGAGGTCGAAGACGTCGATGCTGAGTTCCATCGACTGAAAGACGCTGGAGTGCCGATCCTGAAACCTCTGACGGACGAGGCTTTCGGCCAGCGGCATTTCATTACGCGCGATCCGAACGGTGTGCTGATCGACGTGATCAAACCTATTCCGCCAGCCGCCGAGTTCGCAGACCAGTATGCCGCGGACGCCCTTCCAACGACATGACGGCCAACACCGCGAGACCCGTCCGCCGAGATCGACAAACGGGGCCATTCGGACGTGGTCTCAATTGTGCATATCAAACGGGGTAAGGAACTTTATGGGACCGAGGCGCGCGGTACAAATTTTGCATCGCGCCGATCCCAACACAATCGCGATTGGGGGAAAGGAAAAAGCCATGAAACTCGACAAAACCAAGCTGCTTGGGTTCAGCAACCTCAGCAACGAAAAGAACGACACCATGGTCGGCACCAAAGGAAAAGGGTCCGGCAAATCCAAAAGACGTTTTTGGTTCTGGTTCTGGTAATTTAACCGGACCGATATGTCTGAATAAGCCGGCTCTCTTGCGGGAGCCGGCTTTTTTTCGCGTATGGCACGAAAGGTGCAGCGCTTTTGCTCTCGACAGGATGACTGGACGGAGCTGATGGACGATCTAATCACCAAGCCGAACCCGGAGCGGGCACATCGCCAAAGCGCGGCGTTGCAAGCCCAGCTGCGCGCTAGCCTTAGCTATTTGGCGGGTGAAGCCGCCAAGGCAG
Source organism: Pseudomonadota bacterium (assembly GCA_039817885.1). Classification (GTDB taxonomy): domain Bacteria; phylum Pseudomonadota; class Alphaproteobacteria; order Caulobacterales; family Hyphomonadaceae; genus CALLCD01. The sequence continues at coordinate 3,891 of JBCBUY010000112.1, forward strand.
AGATTCTCGATTTGGCACAGTTTGGCGACTGGATGGATCGAATGATCGGCCAAAGGCTGTCGCCTGCCTGTTTCGGGGCCTATTACGATCTGATTGCGGCCATGGAAAAAGGGCAGAAGCGTCGGGCGGCCGTGCTGTTCGGGGAGATCACTGAGACGCCCGTCTGCGGCACAACAATTTCGATCCGCCGGCTCGGCGATGATTACACCGCCGGCGAGACCCGACGTATCCGCAAATTTATGGGCGGTGCGGGTACCGGTGCGTCCGGCGTGCGGCGGCCCAACCATCGAAAGGTGGCCCGTTTCGAAACCGTTTTGCGCGACGCCCTCGATTGGATTGAGCGGCGTGCGCCGGAACTCGCCGCCGAAATAGACGCGTCCATTCGAGAGATTATTTTGGTCGGGCCGGACAGATCGGGCCGGGAAGCTTTTGAGGGGGGCACGAGTTTCAAGCTGACCGGAGCCCTCGTCCTGAACGCCGAGCGCGATGTGGATGTTGCAGATCTTGTTGTCACGCTGGCCCATGAGGCCGGTCACGCGATCCTGTTCGGTGAGTGCTGCGATGAGATGCTGGTCGAAAATCCCGATACGGAGCGCCATTGGTCTCCGATCCGGGAAGAGAGGCGGCCGCTGGAGGGCATCTTCCATGCGGGATTTGTGTCGTCGCGGATGCTTTGGGTACTTGACCGAATGGAGGAAGATCCGCAATTCTCCCTACACGAACAGATCACCATGACGACGGCACGGGCGGACGCGTCGCAGGTTTTCGCAGAATGCGTCTCGATTGTCGGGCAGAAGGCCCGGTTGACCGCCACCGGCACCCGTATCTTTGGTCAAATGCGCAAAACCCAAAGCGCGCGTGACTTGGCCAATCGCACCTTGCGGGCTGTATCCTGATGAATGTCGTTGCGCGATCGGCGCGCAGTGTTGCGTGGATTGTCGCTGACAGTTGGATATCCATGGCAGTCGCGGCGTTGTCATATCTATTCCTGCTCCGAATGCTGGGCCCGGACGTGTTCGGAACCGTCGCCATCGCCGGCCTCTTTTTTGGCATCGTGTCGACCTTTGTCGGTGGCGCTCTCACCGAAAGCATTCAACAGAAAGACACTATCGAAGATGGCCATTTGAACGTGACCTTCTGGCTCAACACCGCTCTTTGCCTAGTGTTTGCCGGCATCATCGCGATGTTGGCTGATCCCTTAGGGGGGCTGCTCAAATCCGAAGCGTTGGCGAGCATATTGCCGGCGCTGGCTTTGGCCGCGCTTATCAGTTCCTTCGGGGCTTTGCCGCGGGCACTTTTGGAGCGGGATCTACAGCATCACAAATTGGCTGCGCTCAATGTCCTGGCAGGTATTCCGTCCGTTGCAATTGCCCTCAGCCTCGCCTTTTTGGGGTATGGCGCGTGGAGCCTCGTGTTCAGTATACTGACTGGAACCTGTATCGGGACTATTGGTGTCTGGTGTTTGGTGTCGTGGCGTCCAGGCCTCACATTTGAGCGGCGGCACGTGGCGGATCTCTCGCAATTCAATCGAGACACCATTCTCACCTACATGCTGGGATATCTTGATGATGCCATACCGCGGTTCGCCTTGGCTGTGTTCGGGGGGGAAAGAGCCGTTGGTCTTTATGACCTTGCCATGCAGCTGAGCAGCAGAATATCCGGGGCGGTGATGGGGCCATTGGCTGAAGTCACTATGAATACCGTCGCGCGCCTTCAGTCGAAGAAGGCTGATGTCTGTGAGCTGCTCGACAGAGCCTTTACTCTAACAACATCTTTGATCTATCCAGCGGTCTTTGGTGCCGTGATTGTCGCGCCCATCGCCTTGCCGCTTCTGTTGGGGGGAAGGTGGACTGACGTCATACTGCCGGCTCAAATTGCCTTGCTGATTGGGCTGCGGAACGCGTCGGGTGACCTGAACATTGCCATTCTGAGGGGCTTCGGGAACAGCGCCGCGCCGATCCGCATTCTGTCCATTGGGGTCATTCTACAGGTCGCTCTCGTCCCACTGGTCGCGCTGTTTGGCGTTGTCGGGGCGGTTGTCGCCGTGGCCCTTCGGGTGTTTGCAACCTGGCCGCTATCTGCGAATTTTGTCGAGAAGGTTTGCGGCTATGGCATGCTCCGCCAGCTGACAGTTGGATTGGCTGCCCTGGTCGCGGCGCTCCTGATGGCAGCAGGCATGTTGGTCCTTGCGATCGTACTGCCGGCAAGCCTGCCAGAGCCAGTATCGCTGTGTCTGCTCATAGTGTTCGGAGTGATCCTGTACGGACTGTTGCTGATGCTGGGGCAACAATGGCGGGATATCTTGGCGTCCATTAATTGGTTCAAAACGCAAATGCGCTTTCCTGAAGACCAGCCAGCGGCGGCCGTCTGAAGGGCATTGGGATCAGCCATGATAATTTTCGTGACATCGCCGCATCATAAATATGCCCTAAAGGCTCTCTGCCATATGCCGGCAGCGCCTGAGATCAAAGTTGTCTCTTACAATCGACTGTTCAAGCAGTCGCGGTTTCATTTAGCCACATATATATTTTGCGATTTCGATCGACTGGATTTTTGGGAGCTTGAACTGGCGGCCAAAGTGTATCGAGAGCTTCGCAACGCAGGATGCCATGTCTTGAATGATCCCGCGCGTGTATTGCAGCGGTTCTCCTTGCTGCGGCGATTGCAGCGAGATCAGTTGAACAGTTTTCAGGTGTGGGATGCGGCAACGGACCGTCTGCCGAACAAGTTCCCGGTTTTCCTACGAACGAAGGCGGCGCACCGCGGAACCCTGACCGATCTCTTGCAGTCAGAAGGGGCGGCAGAGACGGCGCTTTCTGAAGCGGTCGATGGCGGTATCAATATCCATGATCTGATGTTCGTGGAGTATTGCGCTGAGCCCCTGGTACCCGGACTTTTCCGGAAACTGTCCGCCTTCATTGTCGATGGGACTGTGGTTACAGGCATGGCGGTGCATGATGGGCACTGGCACGCAAAATTTGGCGAAGAAGGGATCGCCGGCGAAGATCTCTATCAGGAAGAATATGACTTTGTTCGGACAAATGCCTTCGCTGACCAGATCAAGCCGGTCTTCCAGGCGGCGAACATAGAATTTGGGCGCGCCGACTTTGCGATCGTCAAGGACCGTATCGAAACATATGAGATCAATACGAATCCCAGCATTTCTCCGATCGAAACCCATCCATTTCCGATTCGGGTCGAAGCCGACAAGCTCCACCATGAGCGATTGCTGGCGGCACTGTCCAAAATCGATCATCCCGTCGGCACGGTGAGTGCCAACGCCATACGACTGCAAATCCCGGAGCTTATGGCTCAGCGGCGCAGGGACCGAACGGTCTTCGGCGTTCGATGGACCCCTTAATGGCACATAACTCCGGGCGGCGGTGGGCTGTGACCGGCGTGTCTAGCAAGCGCCGCCGGCCGCCGTAATAAGCCTATCTGATCGGGCAAGCTCGCAACGGGACCAGATGTCCGACAAGGCGTCGACCAGTTGATCGATATCCTTATCTGAATGGACGGGTGAGGGGGTAATGCGCAGACGTTCGGTACCCTTGGGAACGGTCGGATAATTAATGGGCTGAACATAGAGCCCATAATTTTCCATCAGCCAGTCGCTAATCATCCGGCATTTCACAGGGTCACGCACCATGACGGGCACAATATGGCTCGGGTTTTCGAGCGTCGGAATGCCGATGGCGCGCAGTTTTTCGCGAACGATTCGGACCTGCCGGCGCTGGCGCATTCGCTCCATATCGCTTGTTTTCAGGTGCTGTATGCTGGCGAGGGCTCCGGCGGCGACGGCGGGTGGTAGCGCCGTGGTGAAGATAAAGCCGGACGAGAAGCTGCGAATATAATCACACAGCGATTTCGACGCGGCGATGTAACCGCCAAGAACGCCAAAGGCCTTGCCAAGGGTCCCTTCGATCACCGTAAGGCGATCCATCAACCCTTCGCGCTCGGCAATGCCGCCCCCGCGCGGACCGTAAAGGCCAACGGCATGCACCTCATCGAGATAGGTCATGGCATTATAATTATCGGCGACATCACAGAACTCCTTGATCGGAGCAATATCGCCATCCATCGAATAAACGGATTCGAATGCGATCAGTTTTGGCCGGTCCGGATCGAGGTCCCTAAGCTTATTCTCAAGATCACGCGGATCATTATGTTTGAAGATGCGCTTCTCTGCACGGCTATGGCGGATACCTTCGATCATAGAGGCATGATTCAACTCGTCAGAGATGACCACGCAATCAGGGATCCGCGCCGCAAGCGTGCCAAGCGATGCCCAGTTCGACACATATCCCGATGTGAAGATCAGCGCCGCTTCCTTCCCGTGGAGATCGGCAAGCTCGCGCTCAAGCATCACATGGTAATGATTTGTCCCTGAGATATTTCGCGTGCCCCCCGCGCCAGCACCGCACTTGTCGATCGCCTCGTGCATGGCCTCAATCACAGTTGGGTGTTGCCCCATGCCGAGATAATCATTGGAGCACCACACAGTCACATCCTGTGGGCCGATATTCCCATGGTTTCGCGCCGCCGGAAAGAACCCGGCCTTTCGCTCAATGTCAGCGAAAATTCGATAATTTCCCTCATCCTTAAGCGCGCCAAGCTCCTCGGCGAAAAAGTTTTCATAGTCCATTAGGTCCTCCCATAGTCAGGACGAGAGCGGCGGGGTACCGCATCGGTGTCTGTGTTTTTGTGGATTGCCCACGCCCAAAGCACCGCATCAGGAACAGGCAGGACAAGAGCGAGATGTTCGATAACTGCAAGGCCGGCAAGCGTGGCGATAAGGAGATATCCTGTCGCCGCGAACCCACCGGCCGGAGCGGCGAGCCCCACGATTGCGAAGGCCAAGGCCACAGCGGTGACCACTGCCATGACGATTGGGAACAGCGCCGTGGCTTGCGTCTTGTTAAAATAGGTTGAGAGATAGCTGAGATGCGGTGGCATCAAATGATCTGAAACATTCGGTGCACCCAGGAACACGACAAGCTTCGAACTAAGCCGCATGCCCCAAAGCAGGAAGAAGGTCATGGCCGCAATCGTATTGGCAGCTCCGACACTGAGGCAAAGAATGAGAATGCCATGGGCGGCAATCGATACTTCGTGATACATCACCGCTTCGGTGGAGACGACGAAGCGGGGCCAGGTCTTTAAGCCTGGAGGGCAGGGAGTTTTGCGGGGGCCGGACACATATCCGAACAGAAACATCGCTTCATGCCACGCCCACAAAACGATGCCGCAGGCGAATCCCAAATAGGCACCAATCTGTGTGTCGATGTTCCGTAAACCAAAAACCGCAACCGTCGCAGCTGCAGCCGCGATCGTGATTATGATCGCTGTCACATACCGTATGCCTTTGCTCTGGCGCACCAGCCAGAGCAATGATCCGGTGCTGAACCACCAGATCACCATAGCGGCAAGAATAGGAGCAGCGAGATCAATCATTACCAGATGGGCTCCAATCTCGATTTGACGGGGAGCGTGTTCGGTTTTGTTTTCATGAAATATAGCCGACCGAATTGCGCCGCAGCTTTGACCTTGAGGAGCACACTGCTGGCGGTTCCGATGAGGCCGCCTTTCTGCTTGGCCCGCTCAATTGCATCCGCAGTCTGACGAAGGCTTTCTAAGCGCTCGAGCCATTTCGGATTGTCGATGTCGAGTTCGACGGGGAAAACCTGGCGGGAAATTTCCGTTGTCAGGCGAAAAACATCCATATCGTAGGTTGTCGGGTCGACGCCGAGCGCATCATGGAAGTGCGGGCGTCTATGATCGCGCACATACATGGTCGCAAACACCGCAAGCAGAAAGAAACGGATCCAAAGCTTGTTTCCGCCTTTTAGCAGTTTGGGGTCGGACCGCATCAGAAGGGCGAAAGCCTCGCCATGTCGGAACTCGTCATTGCACCATTCTTCGAACCATTTGAAGATCGGGTGAAAGCGCCGGCTTGGATGCTTCTGGAGCTGACGATAGATCGTGATGTACCGCGCATAACCGATCTTCTCAGACAGATAGACGCTGTACCAAATATACTTTGGTTTGAAGAAGGTATACTTCTTGGTCCTTGTTAG
>JBCBUY010000113.1:0-9663 GCA_039817885.1 Pseudomonadota bacterium
CATTAGCGCCTAAATAGGCCCCATGGCCGACGACTTTTCCCCGCCCCGACACACCAGCGAGACTGCCGAAACGATGGCAGATGTGCGCCGGGAAATCGACCGTTTGGACCGTGACCTCGTCACACTTTTGGTCGAACGGCAGTCGTTTATGGATGCGGCAGCGCGTATCAAAGGCTCACGAGCGGCGGTCCATGATCGGGACCGGATTGAGGATGTGGTCACCAAAGTATTGGCGAGTGCTGAAGCAGCTGGCCTGTCGCCCGCCATTGCGGAGCCCGTTTGGCGGACGCTGATCGATCGCTGTATCGCTTACGAATTTCGGTCCTATGATGACAGAAAGCGTCCGGACGAAGACAGCTGATAGGCCAGTCGGGCGGTCGCTTCGATCGCCGGCCCGATCTCATCTTTCAATCCCGACAAGGCCACGCCCGCCTCAGCGGCCGACACGGTTCGGTCTTCACGGCCCAGGGTTTCGGCTGCCTTGCACGCGTCGGCGAGGCGTTTGGCTCCGACGGACAAGGCGGAGCCTTTCAATGAGTGGGCCGCATCTGCCCATTGCTGTTGCGGCTGGGAAGGCTCCAGCATTCGGGACCAGATATCCATCTGCTGTCTAAAGATATCGATCACTTCAAGCGCCAGGGATACGTCGCCGCCTGTCATATCAGACAGGTGAGCAGCATCTAATATCGGAGCTGGAGGTTCTGCGCCGTGTGACATATCAAAATGATCAACCCGGTAATTCTTACCAATAATCAACCCCTGACCGGTAGATAATGCGGCGCATGTAATTGCGGACAGGCCATTTTTGCACTAATTAACAATCACTCGCGGACATTGGGACTGGGATAATGCTAGGTTTCATCATTGCATTCAGAAATTTTGTCATCGCTGTCGTCTTGGCTTGGATCGGCATGGACGCCCTTCCTTCCGACGGGGGAAGAGATGCGCCGGCAGACCAAACGCCTGCTGAGCGGCACGCCTGAGCCCATTCGTCAGGGGCACACTGCGCGACTGCAGGCGCATGCCCGGAGTTCACTTTGCTGTGATATGAGTTCCTCATGACGAATCATGAGGCAGCCCCCAACCGTGACCTAGACGATGCCCGTACCGAGTTTTCCGCGCTCAGCGGTGTCGGCAAGTGGATGGCCTGGGCAGGGTTCGGATGTGCCCTGCTCTGGTGGGGGGCCGCGTCGGGCATCCTTCTTGGCCTGTTTGGCATAGAACAATTGTCGCAACAGCCGATGAGTGTCCTGTCAGCAACGGCGGCGCTGGTCCTTTTGCCGGGCCTGATGATGACACTTGCTGGATTGATGGCGCGTCAAAGCCGCCAGGCGACGGAGGCCAATACGCTTGTGCTCAAAGCGGCCGAGACCCTTCTTGCACCGGCCAAAACAGCTGAACGCGACATTTCTCGTCTGGCTGAAGCGACACGCACCTATGCCGAGCATATCAACAAGACAGCAAGCGAGACCCTGACGGCGTTAAAAGCTGCGGGTGACAAACTGGAAAACGAACGGCTGCGTGTGGAGTCGGTTTCCTATGCAATGTCCGACAATACGAGGGAGCTGACCCAGCGGCTGAAGGAAGAACGCCACGCGATTGAGGGTATCTCCAAGAATATCGAGCTCCAGACACGGGGCATGACGGACGCCATTCCCCGCCAGGCGGCCGCGATTGCGAACGCAGCCAAGCAAGCCGGCGAAGATGTGGCGGAGGCCGATCTCGCGCTCGAAAAACAACTGCACAAGTTGAAGCATGCTGGCAGCACGCTGGCTGTTCGCCTGAGTGATCTGGAAGCCGTCGCGAAAGATGCGGCAAGTCGAACAGAGACCCTTAATCAGTCTCTTGGACGGATCGAAGCCAAGCTTGGGGAGTCACAGAAGACGATCGAAATGGCAGAACGCGCGAGTTCCATGGCGGTGGATGCTGCGGCTGGCGCAGGCGATGCGCTGCGTGATGCGGTGTCTGCTGCCCTTGATAGCGCGCGGCAAGCCAATACGGAAATTTCTCAGACCACGCGCAAAGTGCATGAGGATGCTGCGAGGACACTGTCTGACCTCAGACGGGCGAGCCTTGATGCCGGCGCGGCAGCCAGCGAGGCGGGAAAAACCCTTCGCGCCGCCCTCCCACAAGTGCCGCAGCATCCGGCAGCTCCCACCCCCAAACTGGCCGAGGCCAAGCGCGCAGCCGGTTCAAATGGCAGCGCTGCTCTTCGCGGCCGAGCAGATGGCGATACGTCTGACGCCGCGGCCCGCCCCCAACCGGAAGGGCCGCTGCGGACTCCCGGAGCTGACACTCTGCCACCGCCCAGCGCGCAGACGGCCGGCGACGATGACCTGTTCGATATGGATGCCCCCCCGGCCCCAGCAATCAGGGGCGTGGACACGGCCGGATCGGGACCACAGCCCCCGAATGACAAAAAGTCGACCAATGGTCATGACCGCACGGAATGGCGGGAGATCATCGCCGACCTGGAGGGCGATGAAGCCCACGAAACCGCAGCGAATGGGATAGATGCACCGCTGCCACGGGAAGAGACCGCCGAGCAGCTGATCCATCGCCTTGAATCCTCCGGCATACCGCTTCCACGAGCCTTCAAGCCGCGCGACAAAAAACGTATCGCCGTTGCGGCACGAAAAGACGAAACCGCCCGCCGTGTCGCAATTCGGCAAGCCGCCGGAGATGAAGTGGACAGGGTCGCTGTTCGGCTGCGCAAGGATTCCGATCTGATGCGTCTTGCCCAGCATTTTGTGATGGCAGAAGAGCCTGAAGCCTTGCTGGCGCTGGACAAGACGAGCAGTTCCAGGCGGCCGGCGTCACCCCGCTTATCAGCCTACCTCCTCGTTGACGCAGCGTTGGAAGCGCTCGGCTCTTAGCCCAAGAGGACAACCGGGGTATGTGTGAGGGGATCGTTTCTAGCCCGACCGGAAGAACCTGACGACGCCGAAGACGCCCGCCAACATTGACCCGATGCCGCCAAGGACCATGACAATGGGATTGGCCTGGTTTGCGAGGGCGATGATTTGATTCACGCGTGAGACGTTGACGGTCACGATGTCATTGAGGGTGCGTACAGGCAGCGCCTCTCCATTCTCAATCGCGTACAGCTCGATGAAAAGCGCATGCTCACCCGCTTCGCGCGGCGTCACGCGCCAACGCCAGACATTGTTCAGGCTCGTTGAGATGATCTGGACTTCGGGCGATTGGGATTCGATTTGAAACGCCGACCCCAAAAGAGAGGCGCGCGCACGATCGCCAATGTCTGCCGTGTTCTCAATAATACGCTCTTGATTTGGCAGTGTGGCCGCAGGGTCTCCCGTCCCTGATCCATTCAGGGCGAAGGTGACGTCAAATGGCTTTCCGAAGGTGGCTTCTTCGGGCACTTCATATGCCACTCGCACCGTTCGCAGCTGTTCGCTGACAGGTTCGTCCGCCGTATTGGCGGCCAAGCAGTTTTCGTCGGTCTCCGACAGGATGATGCCCGCAGCTTCGGCGATGTCTTCAACTGTGTCGAAGTTTGGTTCCGGGGCAGCGGAGTAGCTCCTCGACGTTGTTTTGTTCGGGGCGGGCGGTGCCGCATCTTCGGCGATCGGTTCAGGTGGTGGGGGGGCTGGTGTGGATGCCACTTCCGGTTCGCCCGGGAAGAACATCTGGTATCCGCCGAAGCCCGTTATGGTGATGCCCGCGAGCAAGAGCACAAGCGATAGAAAGCGAAACATGGGCTGATATCCCCTCTTCCCTGCATTGGCTGCAGTCTATCAGATGTCATACCGTCAAGAATAGCTGTGTGCAGATATGCAATAGAAGGCGATCGCCGCGGCATTGGACACGTTCAGGCTTTCCATGGCGGGGGACATGGGAATGCGCGCAAGAGAGGTGCAGGCCTTGGCGACTGCAGGCCTCAGCCCTGCGCCCTCTGCGCCCAGAACAATTGCGGTCTTGTCGCCAGGCGCGCAACAGTTTGCCAACGACGATGATGCCTCGCCGCTCAACCCTATGACCGTGTATCCGGCCTCGGCGAGGGTTTCGAGCGAACGGGCAATATTGACGACCCGGCACTCGGGCACCGCCTCGATACCGCCAGCAGCTGACTTCGCAGCGACCCCGGTGACATCCGGTGTGTGGCGGGTCTGTACAATCACGCCGCCAAAGCCGAATGCCGCGGCGGACCTGTAGATCGCCCCGAGATTGTGTGGGTCTGCCACCTGGTCGAGCACGACAAGCCGTGACGGGCGTTGCGCGATAAGTGTGCCGAGCTCGAGCGTGTCGAGCGGATCTGTGCGGGCCGCAATTCCCTGGTGCACGGCCCCCTGGGGCAATAATCGATCTATCTCTTTTGCGGCGAGGATCTCTGAACTGTCGATCGCAAGCCGACGCGCTGCGTTCGGCGTGGCCACAAGGCGGTGAATTGTCCGCTTGGGATTGGAAAGCGCGGCCAGGACAGCATGGCTGCCCCATAGCCATAAGGGGCCACCGTCTTGCCGGGTGGTGCGTTGCTTGGTCCGCTGCGTCATTGGGCGCTTGCGCGGGTTTGGCTTGCTCACTATAAGGGCCCGTTCTGAGTGCTTCGTTTGCCTGAATTCAGGCTGTAAGCCGAGTGACATGGCCACGTCAATTTTCAGACGACGGAGCCAAGGCGACCTGGAGGGGTGGCCGAGTGGTTAAAGGCAGCAGACTGTAAATCTGCCCGCATAGCGTACACAGGTTCGAATCCTGTCCCCTCCACCATTCCCTGTGGATTTCTGATATCACAACGCGCCCACGGGCAGAGACTGTGAGGGGTCTGGCCTATTGTTTCGGCGTGACGATTTCGAGCATGGTGTCCGTTCGCCTTATGAGGCCGCGCGACTGCAAGACTGACATTGCCCGCGACGTTGCTTCTCTGGTCGCATGAATTTTGCGCGCCAATCCGGTTACGGATGGTACGGGATCGATGATCAAGATCTCTTCATCGGTAGACGACGACAATCCCGTTCGCACCAATTCACCATAGAGCCGGCTCGGCACCGACATTGAAATGCGCTCCGACAGGACAGTGGATGTTCTGATCAGACGTTCGGCCAATTGCTTCATAACGGCGGCGGCCAGCACAGAATGCTGCGTACAATGACGCTGGAAATCTTTCGCACCGATGGCAATGAGCGTGGCCTCCGAGCTGGCGACAACGGCTGACGACCGTTCGGTGCTCGCGAGAATGGACAGTTCGCCAACAAGTTCGCCAGGTTTGATCTCTGACAACAGAATCTCATGACCATTCATTGTGTATTTGATGGCGCTGAGTGTGCCGCTGTGGACAAGGTAAACCCAATCGGAAACACCTGCCTGGTCGATAATCGGCTCATTGGTGGTTACGGTCAAAGTGTGGCTGGCCTCTGCGATCTCCGCGACCACATTATGGCTCTCTTTCACACCGAGAAAATCTGCCCAAACAATCTTTGGTAGTCTGTCAGTCACACGCCCATGCTCCCTGTCGTCATGACTGTAGATTGCTAGAAAACCCGGGGCAATACTACCTTGAATGCAAGCCTGTTCGACGCTCAGTCGAATATTGGCATGCCATGTGACACGAGTCACAGAATGACATGGATTTTGGGCTTTACCTCAAAAACTGAGGTTCCAAAGCCAAGCGTTTTGTTTTGACGACCTCAATTGCAAACCAAGAATGAGATCCTCGATATCGAGGCATTTGAGCAAGGAGACATCACATGGCCGGAGCCATTACACTCAAGAATTTAGAAAAGTGGATGAAGTACACTGGCTGCAGCAGCGAACATCCCGGAGCATATGGAAGCACGCCCTGTGACCTGATTAGTGGGGCGAGTCCTGACATTGAATATCAGAAGTTCGCCGCTGCATTGGTGAGAAGCGCCATCGGACAGGCCATACATACACTCTCTCAAGCCAATGCACCGACCGAGACGTATAAGATCGCCTGCAAAATCGATCTCGAGTTAACCATGAGCGATGACTGCGATGATGCAACATTTGGGGTGAGTTGTTGTGGACCGACCTGTGAGCGTTGTTTGCACAGTTTGGCGACGTCGGCCTAAACAAACGATCGAGCTCGGGTTTGCAGTTACTGGAAACAATCGGCGTCCCTGTTTAAGTCGACCAGATAACTCGGCCAATCTTGAGAGGGAGGCCAAGCTTCTTTGGCCTCCTGAAGCCGGGCACATCCTTCTTTGTACTTTTCGGACGCAATGGCGATTTCGGCTGATAGAGCCATATTGAAGTGAGCTGTCATGATTAGGTCTTGCTCAACCCCAAATCGAATCGCCTCGTTATTCTTTTTATCCGCCTGGCGCAGATTCCCAAGTTTCAGATGGGCTCTTGCTATGTTTGATAGCATTCGCAGCTGTCCATGCGGGCGCGCGAGGGCTTCCTCCATCTCAGCCACAGCCTCGTATTGAGTTAACGCCCTCGCATAGTCCTCTAGACTAAAGTGAAGACTGGCGCGCAAACTGTAGCTTCTGGCAAGATCTCCATAGCTACTGCTGGTCACCTGGCGCTCAATTATATCGCCGATCTGCATCACCAAACTGTTCAGTTCTGACTCCGTCGGATCGCGCTGCGCCCATATGCTGGCGTATTCATGAGTTGTTGCATAAGACGCCGCTCGCAGCCCGACGGAGGTAAATCCGGCTGCATCCGCACGTTTGCTGATCTGCGACAAGGCTTCAGCAGACCTGTCATATGGGGGGGCGTTGGCGCGTACCTGCTCGATTTCGATAAGTAGGGTCTGTTCATTTGTAAGCTGGGGATGCGTAATAGCAGCCTCGATCAACTTAGCCGCCTCCGCCCTTTCGGACCTATCCAAATGTATGCGTGCCAGCTGCAACGCGGCGACCCAATCATCCGGCAGTGCCGCATGGATTTGCCGATAGACCCGCTGGGCCGTCGATCTGTCATGATGAAACGCCAACGCTCCCGCCTGATGAAGAAGTTCCGCGCGGCGCTGAACAGAAATATCATCACGGGTCGCTGACACTTCATCCAGGATCGATTGGATTGCGGCATCGAAGCTCGCCGTTTCAATCAAGGCAGAAATGGCCGCATCAACGGGCAAGTTGGATTGCACGAGCACTTCGGTGGCCGACTCAATTGCCCGGCGATCAAGCGGCTCGGCCGGTGTGGGCGCGAAGGCTCCGTAGCCTCCCACCAAGACGGCACAGAGCAACATGATCGCTGCGACAGATTTGATCCAAGGCATTCGATCCAGAAGCGATGATCGTTTGGGGTCCACGCTCGCTTCAAATGTGACGATTGGCTCTTTAATGTTTTTGAGCTGCACCGCCCCCTTCTTCGTAAACTGACCATCGGAGGCGGCGGCCACCAGATTCGCGAAGTGTTCTGAGACCAGGACCTGCCCGGGCTCTGCGTTTTGTTGCAATCGAGCAGCCACGTTCACGCCATGCCCCAAAAGGTCGCCATCGGGTTGATCGACGACATCCCCAACATGAAGCCCAATTCTTAGCTTCGCGCTGTTCTCGAAGAACGTACTTTTGCTGTCGGTGATGGCCGCCATAATGCCGAAGGCAGCGGACAAACAATCTCTCGCACTTGGGAACTCGACCAGAAATCCATCTGCAGCAATATGGAATATCCGTCCACGGAATTTTTCTGTTTGCGTTTCAACGACACCGCGCAATGCACCGATCAAATCGATCGCATTGTCTTCGTCCTTTTCAACGAAGGCAGCGTATCCGCACAAATCAGCGGCCAATACGGAGGTCAGCCGCCGTAATGGCCGTTCCTGCGGTTCCTCCCCTGGCTGCATCATCCTTCACCCTTGCCCAATCTGCTCGACTTCGCGATGTGCGAAATAAGCTAACGCATCGAGTTATATATTCTCAGCACGGAAAAATGAATGAATGTCATGAAAATAAAGAACATGCTGACATGACCGGTATCATGTCAGCATGTTGTCATCAGATGCCCTTGGAATCAAAGCGTCTGTTCTAGGCATGGCCCCACACCCGGCCTGACTGGAATATAGCAGAGATCGGCCCGCAATCGCCGTGATACTGATCACGCTCGCAGTCACCCGTTTGCATTGCGCGTCTGCCTCGTTCGGCTTGATCGGCTGCCTAGTTTCTGTGCTGACTGGCAAAAGATCTGCGATCCTTGGGCCCACCTCGGCTTGACATGAAATGCTGAAAAATTTGATTTTTTGGGCATATTTTTCCTGTATTCGCCCAATTCTCGTCCATTCTTTCTGTCAAGGTTTCCCCTGGTTGATACTTGTTCAAACAAGGTTGAAACGGCGGCACTTGAAGCTCGGGGGAAATACACCCAGATTCTATGGTGCCGGATGAAAAGCTCTTGGGTCGCCAATATCGGGTCCCGATGGTGTTGTCCGGCAGATCCTGTCTTCAACGGAAGGAACGAGATATGAAAACCGATCTTCAAGGCACATCGACTGGCTTTGGCGCTTATAGCGAAAAGATGGTCTACATTCGCCGCCTTTCGGCCGGCGAGGCCATCGAACTTGTGCCAGACGACGCACAAAAAGAGCTTGGCTCAATGGATGATTTGTTCAGTGTCCACAATGCGGACGGTGACCGCCTGGCGATTGTCGAAGGCCGAGACGCCGCTTTCGCTGCGGCCCGTGCTTACGATCTGAAGCCCCGCAGCGTCCATTAAACTGATCCATCTCTGGGATTAGGCGGCAGCACCGCGCTGCCGCCCCAATAATAGTTCAGCAACATTCTGTTCGCCGCGCCGCAAGGCGGCACGCAGTTCGCTGTCAACGAATGTGCGGGATATCTGAGCCAGCGCTTTCAAATGGACCGCATCGGCGTCGGACGAGGTGAGCAGCGCAAATACAAGATCGCAGCGGCGTTCATCGTGGGCATCGACGTCGAGGGGCGATGACAGCCTAGCGAACGCTCCAATGGCACGTTCAACGCCCGGCAATCGCGCATGTGCTAACGCCACACCATCACCGACCCCAATCGTCGCTTCCTGGGCGCGAGCCTCAAACGCAGCGATGATATCTGATATCGAAACCCCAGAACGGACGGACAGACGTTCCGCCAAAGCTTGGAAGACGTCCGCCTGGCGTGCGGGCGAGCGCAGATCAATAATTGAGGATCCATCCAAAAGGTTGGACAAATTTGGCATGACGATGTGATCCTGGATCAGGACGAAGAGGATGTGGTCGAGGCTGGGTCTACCCAGCCAATATTGCCATCTGGTCGCCGGTAGACAAGATTCAAGCGATCAAGCGTTGCATGGCGGAAAAATACCACTGGCGCTTCCCCGAGCTCCAATTGCATAACGGCTTCAGAGACGGACATCGTCCGAAGCTTTTCGGCCATTTCAGCGATGATCAAGGGTTGGGCGTCAGCGCCGTTTTCGACTTGGGTTTGCCCGACATCATCGATTTCTTCATCGAGGCTTTGGAGGACGAATGCAGCTACGTCCTCGCTTGGCATGGGCGTTCGGCCTGGCCGGTGATGGTCCTTGAGACGCCGCTTATACCGGCGGACCCGCTTTTCCATTTTTTCCAGGGCATCCTCAAGAGCGGCATAGGGCTCCGCGGCGCTTCCCTGGGCTTGAAGAACGATCCCCGATGGCAGATGGACCGAACAATCTACGACGGTCTGGTAGCCGTCTTTGGACACTGTTACGTGCCCCTCCGATGGGCGGTCAAAATATTTG
>JBCBUY010000114.1:0-8970 GCA_039817885.1 Pseudomonadota bacterium
AACGGGATAAACACAGTATCGCACCGGACGAGAGGGCGGGGATAGATTTTTTTGGAGGGGGCGGCGGCGGCGGCGGAGGGGACATGTGTCTAAATTCCGTTTAGAAACAAGCATGGCGGTTTTTGTTGTATCAGCTGAGCTTGGTCCGCTGAGTCTTGAGTTCCAGCGCGAAGGTCTTTCTGGCGGCTTTGTTACTTGTGTCCTAGAGGCAGAGGAAATCGTATCCGCCATCGCAATCTCAAAAGCTGCTCTACTAGAAGATGGGTACGAAATTCTTTCCATTTTTAGCGCCTATCTGTTTGATTCTAGCGAATGGGAAAAAGATGATGAGGTTTCTCGACTCGCGACGAGCTCGGAGTTGAAGACGGACGTACTTTATACAACTTTCGAGGTGTATGGCAGCTAGAGGCGGCGAGGGGACGTGTGATAGTTTCGCGGGCCTATGATTTCTGCTGCCAAAAGCTATCAATGCAAAATGCCCAAAGCGACCAGCCCGATACCACCTTTTCGGATTCATAATCTCAATGACGCAGGGCTTTGGATTATGCCGGCACCTGTTTTTTGCGAGAATCTGCGGAACTCACTCAGGCTGTGCGCTGAACTTGGCATGTCTCACCTTGCAAGCCTCATTGAGCCGCATGAACAAAAGTCACTTGGCTTGAAAGCGCTCAGCGAAGAAGGATTGTCGACAGGCATTCAAGTTCATCATCTACCAATTGTTGATCGCCAACCGCCCAAGCTCATAGCTGATTTTAAAAGCCTCTCTGATCTGTTCGCCGAAAAGCTGTTCGCTGGCGAAGGGGTTGGTGTTCACTGCAGGTCAGGAATTGGACGTTCAGGAATGCTTGCTGCATCGGTGCTCGGAAAGTTGGGGCTCGAATTCGACGAAGCCCTATCAATCTTGGCAGCGCGACGAGGTCTGCGTGCACCGAACACTGAAACGCAGCTCAGATGGTTACGAGAGAATTGGAAGTTCCTTTCAGACTGACCCGGTTGACCCAAAGCCGACATCCCAAAGCTCCTGCCGGAGTATTCTCCGCCTGCAATTGATCCGCGATCAGATGCTCGCTGCCGCGACCGGCTATGAGTGGCCCATACTCTCAGCTGCCCTTGACCCCGGTCGCTTTCTCCCCCATACGCCACGCTTCCTTGCGGGAGCGTAGCTTCGGCGCATGACCGCGGGGCCTCTGTTATCAACCGGGCGGATCGAAAGACCACCGTCCACGTCACTGTTGTGAGGACAAAATGGCGAAGAAACTGCTGGGGCAGCTGAAGCTCCAGATCCCGGCCGGTCAGGCCAACCCCTCCCCACCTGTTGGTCCAGCGCTCGGTCAGCGCGGCATCAACATCATGGAATTCTGTAAGGCCTTCAATGCCAAGACCCAAGGCATGGAAGGCGGCATCAAAGTGCCGGTCGTCATCGACTATTACCAGGACAAGTCCTTCACCTTCATCGTGAAGTCGCCTCCAGGATCGGTATTGCTCCTGAAAGCGGCCAAGTTGAAGAAGGGCTCACAGAAACCTGGTTATGAGACGGCTGGCTCGGTGACCATGGCCCAGTGCCGCGAGATCGCCGAAGCGAAAATGAATGATCTGAACGCCAATGATCTCGATGCGGGCGCGAAGATTATTGCAGGTCAGGCCCGGTCCATGGGTCTGGAAGTGGTGGAGTAGGGACGATGGCAACAGGAAAACGTTACCGCGCGGCGCGCGACGCTGTTGATGCGGACAAGCAATACTCTATCGCTGAGGCGGTGAGCCTTGTGAAAGGCAATGCTAAGGCGAAGTTCGATGAAACGATCGAAATGGCCGTTAATCTCGGGGTGGATCCGAAATATGCCGACCAAATGGTGCGCGGCGTGGTGAACCTGCCGTCCGGCACAGGCAAAGATGTGCGCGTGGCGGTGTTCGCGCGCGACGCCAAAGCGGAAGAGGCGAAGGCGGCTGGCGCGGATATTGTCGGCGCTGAAGACCTGATGGAGCAGATCCAGGGCGGATTTGCTGATTTTGACCGGGTCATTGCGACACCAGATATGATGGCTGTGGTTGGCCGTCTCGGTAAGATCCTCGGCCCCCGCGGCCTGATGCCCAATCCAAAGGTTGGCACAGTGACGCCGAATGTGGGCGAAGCGGTGAAAAGCTCTAAGGGCGGCGCTGTGGAGTTCCGGGTTGAGAAAGCCGGGATCATTCATGCTGGCGTCGGCAAGGCAAGCTTCACCGAAGATGCGCTCCAGGCCAATGTGCGGGCATTTATCGGCGCGCTGATGAAGGCAAAACCGTCTGGCGCGAAGGGAACCTATGTGAAGAAAATTGCACTTTCTTCCACAATGGGCCCCGGCATTGTAATTGATGCCACAGAGGCTCTTGCAGAAGCATAGTAAAGGCGCTAGATAGCGCGGCTTGCGGGAGCATCCGATTGATTCGGGTGTCTCCCGTTTTCCTGTCCGAGACCATGGGTGCGGTCATCCGATCGCGTAATTCCCATGCAGACGGGGCAAGGTGAGACGGGCGCTGCGATGTTCGCAGGTTCGGCCTGACCGACTGCCCTGGGCAGGCGCTGGACGGGGAGGCCCCCCGGAAGGCGGACACCAGGGCGTCTGGATGGTCCGGAGGCCTGTTTTGGAGAACCGTAATGGATAAAGCTGGAAAAGCGGTAGCATTGAAGGAACTCGAAGGCGTCTTCGAGGAAGCCGGATCTGTTGTCGTGACCCACTATACCGGTCTTAGCGTTGCGGAAATGAGCGGGCTGCGCACCAAACTCCGTGAGAATGGCGGGCGGCTCAAAGTGGTCAAGAACCGGATTGCCAAGAAGGCCCTTGCGGGCAAGGGCGGCGATGCGGCGGCGGACCTGTTCAAAGGCCAGGTGGCCATTGCCTATGCTGAAGATCCTTCGGCGGCGGCGAAGGCGACCACTGAGTTTGCCAAGGAAAACGAGAAGCTGAAGCTCATCGGTGCCCTTATGGGTGACGAGGTGATGGACGCGGCAGGGGTGGATGTCCTTGCCAAGATGCCATCGCGCGAAGAGCTGATTGCAACCATCGCGGCCCGGCTACTCGGTCAAGCAAGTCAGATCACCCAGCGGCTTACCGCGCCAGGTCAGCAATTGGCTGGTGCGATTACCGCGATCGGTGAGCAGGCAAGCGCTTAAGGCCGACCCCAACGCAACACCAACACACCCACTCACCTTATACTGAAAGACAGACATCAAATGACAGATATTGCGAAAATCGGTGATGAGCTTCTTGGCCTCACCATTCTTGAAGCGAAAGAGCTTAACGACTATCTCGAAGAGCGCGGCATTAAAGCAGCGGCGGCTGTGGCTGTTGCTGGCCCGGCTGCAGGCGGCGGCGACGCAGCCCCAGCCGAAGAGAAAACTGAATTCGACGTGATCCTGACCTCTGGCGGCGACAAGAAAATCGGCGTCATCAAAGTTGTTCGCGAAGTTGTTTCCGGGCTTGGCCTCAAAGAGGCCAAAGAAATGGTCGAGAGTGCACCGAAGCCAATCAAGGAAGGCGTTTCCAAAGAGGAAGCCGAGGAACTCAAGAAGAAGTTCGAGGAAGCCGGCGCAACGGTCGAGATCAAGTAACGGTCTCGGTCCGCTGGCAACAGCGTAAAGGGATGGGTGGGTGCGCGGTCCTGCCCTAGATCCCTTGTAAAATACAGCGCGGCGGCTCCGATCCGGGGTCGCCGCGACCGCGCATCTAGGCGGCAAACACCTGCCCGGCACCCCGGCAGGGCTAATACTGGGACACATTGATGGCTCTTTCGTTCACTGAAAAGAAACGTATCCGCAAATCCTTCGGGCGCATCGCAGAAGCGGTGGAGATGCCCAATCTGATCGAGGTTCAACGGGCTTCGTATGAGCACTTTCTGCAGATGCACACACCCAAGGCTGAGCGTCCCGTGGACGAAGGGCTTGGCGGTGTCTTCCGCAGCGTGTTCCCGATTAAGGATTTTTCCGAGCGGGCCGTTCTGGAATATGTGTCTTACGAATTCGAGCCGCCAAAATTCGATGTTGAAGAGTGCCAGCAGCGCGACCTGACCTATGCTGCGCCTTTGAAGGTGCTGCTGCAGCTCATCGTCTTTGATGTCGATGAGGAGACCGGAGCGAAATCGGTCAAAGAGGTGAAGGAACAGGAAGTCTATCTCGGTGACGTGCCGTTGATGACGGATAAAGGGACTTTCATCATTAACGGCACTGAGCGTGTGATCGTGTCGCAGATGCACCGGTCGCCGGGTGTGTTCTTCGACCATGACAAGGGCAAGACCCATTCATCGGGCAAGCTCCTGTTTGCGGCTCGGATTATTCCTTATCGCGGCTCCTGGCTTGATTTCGAGTTTGACGCAAAGGACATTTTGAACGTTCGGATCGACCGGAAGCGGAAACTGCCGGCCACCACGCTGCTCTATGCGCTCGGCTATGATACTGACGACATTCTCGACAGCTTCTATACGAAGTCCGTCTACCGGCTCGACAAGAAAGGGTGGATTACCGGTTTCCGACAGGACGCCTGGAAAGGCTCCAAACCTGATTTTGATCTGGTTGATGCCAAGACGAATAAAGTTGTCGCCCCTGCCGGCAAAAAAATCACGGTGCTCGGTGCGCGCAAGATTACCGAAGGCAAAACGGACGAGCTCCTGCTTCCGTCGACCGCGCTTGAGGGCAAGTTTCTGGCGACGGATGTCGTCAATATGGAAACTGGCGAGATTTATGGCGAGGCGTGCGATGAGTTGACCGAAGAACTGGTTGCGGAGCTTCGCGACCAGGGTATCGAGTCCATTGAGGTGCTGGATATTGACAGCTCGGGCCGTGGTGTCTGGCTGCGCAACACATTGTTTGCTGACAAGAACGAGACGCGTTTTGAGGCATTGTCGGATATCTACCGGGTGATGCGTCCTGGTGAGCCGCCGACCCTTGAGGCCGCTGAAGGCCTGTTCAATCAGCTCTTCTTCGATTCAGAGCGCTATGACCTCTCTGCCGTTGGTCGGGTGAAAATGAATATGCGCCTCGCTGCGACGATCGATGAGTTCGAGCCGGCAGAGGACACTGAGCGGACGCTTCGCAAAGAAGATATCCTGTCGGTTATGAAGGTTATTCTCGACCTGAAGGATGGCCGCGGTGAAGTCGATGACATCGACAATCTTGGTAACCGCCGGGTGCGCTCGGTCGGCGAACTGATGGAAAACAATTACCGCATCGGTCTTGTTCGGATGGAGCGGGCGATCAAGGAGCGGATGTCGTCGGTCGATATCGATACGGTGATGCCGCACGACCTGATTAATGCGAAGCCGGTTGTGGCGTCGGTGCGTGAGTTTTTTGGATCATCCCAGCTGTCACAATTCATGGATCAGACCAATCCGCTGTCAGAGATTACGCACAAACGTCGCCTCTCGGCGCTTGGTCCTGGTGGCCTCACTCGGGAGCGGGCGGGCTTTGAGGTGCGCGACGTGCACCCGACCCATTATGGCCGGATCTGCCCCATCGAGACGCCGGAAGGCCCGAATATCGGCTTGATCAATTCTCTCGCCACCCATGCGCGGATCAACAAGTATGGCTTTATTGAAAGCCCCTATCGGAAGGTTGAAAACGGCAAGCTAGGCAAGGAGGTGGTGTACCTCTCGGCGATGGAAGAAACCCGCTACGCAATTGCGCAGGCCAATGCGACGACGGACGGCAAAGGTTCTCTTGAGAATGAATTCGTCAATGCCCGTGTGAACGGGGAGGCGACTTTGGTTCCCCGTGACGAGGTCCAGTATATGGACGTGTCGCCGAAGCAGGTCGTATCTGTTGCCGCGTCGCTGATTCCGTTCCTGGAAAACGATGACGCTAACCGCGCTTTGATGGGCTCGAACATGCAACGCCAGGCTGTGCCATTGGTGCGGTCTGAGGCCCCGCTTGTTGGGACTGGAATGGAATCCGTTGTGGCGCGCGATAGCCGCGCGGCTGTGGTGGCCAAGCGCTCCGGTGTGGTCGAACAAGTCGATGCGACCCGGATCGTGGTCCGTGCGACGGAAGAGGCTGATGTCGGTAAGTCCGGTGTTGATATCTACCGTCTCGCAAAGTTCCGTCGGTCAAACCAAAACTCATGCATCAATCAGCGGCCAATCGTGCAGGTGGGTGATGTTGTCACGACAGGGGATATCATTGCGGATGGCCCGTCGACTGATCTTGGGGAGCTCGCGCTTGGGCGGAACGTACTCGTCGCGTTCATGCCGTGGAACGGTTACAATTTCGAGGACTCCATCCTGATATCCGAACGGATTGTGAAGGATGATGTCTTTACATCGATCCACCTGGAAGAGTTCGAAATCGCTGCGCGCGATACGAAGCTCGGCCCAGAAGAGATCACGCGGGACATTCCAAATGTCGGTGAGGAAGCGCTCCGGAACCTTGACGAGGCGGGTATTGTCGCTGTCGGTGCCGAGGTGAAAGCTGGTGATATCCTGGTCGGTAAGGTCACGCCGAAAGGCGAAAGCCCGATGACGCCGGAAGAGAAGCTTCTCCGCGCGATCTTCGGTGAGAAAGCGTCTGACGTTCGCGATACATCGCTGCGTGTGCCTCCTGGCGATGCTGGAACGGTTGTTGAGGTGCGGGTGTTTAATCGCCACGGCATCGACAAGGACCAGCGCGCGCTTCAGATCGAACGGGAGCAGATTGAGCAGCTTCAGGAAGATAAAGAGGACGAACAGTCCATCCTGGAGCGCAACACCTATACGCGCTTGAAGGAACTGCTTGTCGGCAAAGAGGCTGTATCTGGCCCTGGCAATATTACGGCTGGGAAGATCAAACTTGCCGATCTCGATACGGTGCCGCCGAACCAGCTCTGGCAGGTGGCGTTGAAGAACGAGAAGGTGCAAGGCGAGCTTGATGCGCTGCGGTCGCAGTTCGATGCGTCGATTGCCGATCTCGAAGCCCGCTTCAATGACAAGGTTGAGAAGGTGCAGCGCGGCGATGATCTGCCGCCCGGTGTGATGAAGGTTGTCAAAGTCTTCCTGGCGGTGAAGCGGAAGCTTCAGCCCGGTGACAAGATGGCCGGACGCCACGGCAATAAGGGTGTGATCTCCAAGATCAATCCGCTTGAAGATATGCCTTTCCTCGAAGATGGAACGCCCGTCGACATTGTCCTGAACCCGCTTGGTGTTCCCTCGCGGATGAATGTTGGGCAAATCCTTGAGACCCATATGGGCTGGGCCTGCTCAGGTCTTGGGCGCATGATTGATCGTGCCCTGGAAGAGTGGAACCAGAACAATGATGCCGGCAAACTGCGCAAGGCTCTTGAGACGGTCTACGGCAAGAATGAAGTCGATCTTCCGGACTCCGATGAAGAGATCCTTGAATTGGCGGGGAATCTCAATAATGGCGTACCGATTGCGACGCCAGTCTTTGATGGAGCCCGTGAGGCAGATATTGTGGAACTCTTGGAGCGGGCAGGGCTCGATAGTTCGGGTCAGGTGACCCTATACGATGGCCGGACCGGCGAGGCGTTCAATCGTCCCGTAACGGTTGGGTATAAGTATCTGCTGAAGCTGCACCACCTCGTTGATGAGAAGATCCACGCCCGCTCGACAGGGCCGTACTCTCTCGTCACCCAGCAGCCCCTTGGTGGTAAGGCCCAATTCGGTGGCCAGCGCTTCGGGGAGATGGAGGTCTGGGCGCTCGAAGCGTATGGCGCTGCCTATACGCTGCAGGAGATGCTGACCGTTAAATCTGACGATACGGCCGGCCGGGCCAAGGTCTACGAAGCGATTGTCCGCGGGGACGATACGTTCGAGGCCGGTGTGCCGGAGAGCTTCAATGTGCTTGTGAAGGAAATGCGGTCGCTCGGCTTGAACGTTGAGCTGATCGAAGAAGAAAAACCGGAGGAGGCGGCCGGAGCCTGACGCGGCAGACTCTCAACCCACCTCCTGTTTAACCCCAGGTGGCCAGACCCCCGGTCACCGACGATGAAGAAAGCGGAACATCATGCGCCAGGATGTCACCAACATTTTCAACCCGAACGCCCCAGCTCCGAGCTTTGAGGCGATCAAGATCTCGATTGCGAGCCCGGACAAGATCCGGTCCTGGTCTTCGGGTGAGATCAAGAAGCCGGAGACGATCAATTATCGGACGTTCAAACCCGAGCGGGACGGTTTGTTCTGCGCCCGGATCTTTGGACCCGTAAAGGATTATGAGTGCCTGTGCGGGAAGTATAAGCGGATCAAATATCGCGGCATTACATGCGAGAAGTGCGGTGTTGAGGTAACTTTGGCGCGCGTTCGGCGCGAGCGTATGGGCCATATCGAGCTTGCCGCTCCGGTCGCACATATCTGGTTCCTGAAGTCGCTGCCATCTCGGATTTCGGCTCTCCTCGACATGGCGCTGAAAGATGTCGAGCGGGTGCTCTATTTTGAGAGCTATGTCGTTATCGAACCGGGCCTCACCGAGCTTGAGCCGAAACAACTCCTGACGGAAGAGGAGTATATGGAAGCGCAGGACATGCATGGCGAGGATGCATTCAGCGCGATGATCGGTGCCGAGGCGATCCGCGAAATGCTCCGGGCCATTGATCTTGAAGGTGATGCGGAAATTCTCCGGCAGGAAGTCCGTGAGGCGACGTCTGAGCTGAAGCTCAAAAAGGCGGCGAAACGCTTGAAAGTGGTTGAAGCGTTTTTGGCCTCTGGCGCGAAGCCGGAATGGATGATCATGACCATTGTTCCGGTTATTCCACCGGATCTGCGCCCGCTCGTTCCACTGGACGGCGGCCGGTTTGCGACATCTGATCTGAACGATCTCTATCGCAGGGTGATCAACCGGAACAATCGTCTGAAGCGTCTTATGGAGCTCCGCGCTCCGGACATCATCATTCGGAACGAGAAGCGTATGCTTCAGGAGTCCGTTGATGCGCTGTTTGATAACGGCCCTGCTTACCTTTCAGCATATCCGAAAGGGATTTCAGCGGGCGTTTATTCGTACCCGTGATAACCCGGCCG
>JBCBUY010000115.1:0-8769 GCA_039817885.1 Pseudomonadota bacterium
GTAGCAATACATGCGATGGTCGTGTTTTGACCCAGGGCGGGATTAACCTTGGCTGTGCCCCAATCGTCTGGGTCTGATGTGTAATCTGGTGGTGGTCGGCCTCCGCCAAACTCCCCGCTCTCTTCGAACGGCCACGCCCAGAAGCAATTTGTGCCGGGCATGTAAACCGAGCCAAAACAATTCACAGCGGCGAGGGCCCCAATTGTCATGCCGTCATCGGTGGTGATGCTCGCAGATCCCAAACCGCCGGCGTGTTGACCTGCTCGGGCCCCAAAACCCGCGCCGCTCGGCCCTAGACTGAAGAGGTCAGTTGCGTTGTCGAAGGCATCGCGTCCAAGGCTCGCATAGGGCGATACGTCACCCCAGTCCTTGTCACCGCCATTTGCAAGATCATAGAGGATGGCGGCGGGAATGATGGGGGTTTTCGGGACTCCCGGGACATCAACGAGACCAAATCCTCGGCCGGCCGCTTTGAGGCCTGACGCGACGCCGTCGGCAGCGGCGAGACCGAATGCGCTGCCCCCGGAAAGGCATATGGCATCGATGGAATCGACAAGCGTGCCGGCTCTCAGAAGGTCCGTTTCGCGCGTTCCGGGTCCACCTCCCGCAACGGCGACCGCGGCGACTGCCGGGGCTTCGGCAAGGATAACGGTGGTACCCGTTTTGACTTTAGCATCTTGCGCATTGCCCACCTGAATGCCAGCGACATCGGTGATCAGATTGCGCTCGCCGGGTTTCGCCATGAATTCAAGCCTTTCGCTTCTGAACGGTCCTTCTTATGGTGCCGCGAAGTTTGAGCCAAGTCGGAGACATATGAATGCGCATTCCTGGATATCTGCTCCTTGCCGCCATGATTGCCGGATGCTCCGCCGAGGAGGCCGCTCCCGCTGCTGAGCCACCGGCACAGGCGAGCGAACTGCCGGCTGCCTGGACCAAGGGGGGCATGGTGGCAGCGGCGGACCCGCGGGCGGTCGAAGCTGGTATCGAGGTGTTGCGGGCCGGTGGCCATGCTGTTGATGCGGCCATTGCTGTGCATTCGGTGCTTGGGCTTGTGGAGCCACAAAGCTCCGGTCTGGGCGGCGGTGCCTTTATGGTTGTGTATGAGAAGGAGACGGGCGAGCTAACCGTTTTTGATGGCCGCGAAACAGCGCCTGCCGGTGTTGGCCCCGATCTGTTCTTGAAAGACGGCGAGGTGATGGGGTTTCTTGATGCCTGGCAATCGGGACGGGCGGCCGGTGTGCCGGGTCAAGTTGCGCTTTACAAGGCGGCCCATGACGCGTTTGGGCATGCCGACTGGGCCAGTCTTTTTGCCGAGGGCACGCGGCTGGCCGAAGACGGGTTTGTTGTGTCGCCACGGCTTGCCAGCTTGCTCGCAAATGAACGGTTGCGCGGGGCGATCAGGCTCGACGACAATTCTGAAACGGCGGCGTATTTCTATCCAGACGGCGAGCCGCTGGCCGACGGCGCTTTGCGCGATAATCCCGAATACGCAGCCACTTTGCGGGCGATCGCTGAAAATGGTCCCGAAGCTTTTTATACGGGACCCATTGCCGAGGCCATTGTCGCAGCGGCGGGCGCCGCCCCGGACGGAGGGGCAATGACTCTTGAAGACCTTGAATCTTATCAAGTAAAACGACGACCAGCGCTTTGCGGCGCATTCCGTAGCTATCGTGTTTGTTCGGCACCGCCGCCGTCCTCCGGCGGGGTCGCGGAGAATATGATTATGGGGCTGTATGACCGTTTGCTGCCGGAGGGAGATGTTCCACAAGACGAGCAAATCGTGACCTTTGTCGAAGCTCAGCGGCTCGCCTATGCCGATAGGGATCACTATGTGGCTGACGCTGATTTCGTGGCTGTGCCGAGTGAGGATCTTATCAATCCGCTCTATCTGGATGTGCGGGCTGGCCAAGGAGGGGCACCGGATGCGACACCGCAGCCGGGTGATCCTGGAGAGGTGCTGGGGCGCGGCGCGATCATCGATAGATGGGGTCGGGACACGACCGAAGATGCACCTGGAACCACACATATTTCCGTTGTAGATCAACAAGGTAATGCGGTTTCAATGACGGCAACGGTCGAGGCTGCTTTCGGCTCTTCGCGCTGGGCCGCAGGGTTCCTTCTGAACAATGAGCTTACCGATTTTGCCAAAGCTCCAGAGCTCAATGGCAAAGAGGTCGCCAATGCGCCGGCGGCTGGTAAACGGCCGCGGTCGTCAATGTCTCCGACAATCGTATTTGATGAGGCTGGTGACCTCTTTATGGTGACTGGATCACCGGGGGGTAACTCCATCATCGCCTATGTCGCAAAGACCCTGGTCGGTGTCCTCGATTGGGGGATGACGGCTCAGCAAGCTTCTGATTTTCCTAATATTATTGCGCGTGGACAGGCTGTGAACGTCGAGGTCGATCGCGGCGAGGGGCAGGCCATTGCCGATATGTTGAAGGCGCGGGGGTACGAGGTGCGAGAGCGCCGGGGCGAGAATTCTGGACTACATGTCGTTGTTGTTCGGGAGGACGGCCTCGAAGGCGGTGCTGATCCCCGCCGGGAGGGCATCGCGCTTGCGGTCGATTAGGCGGGCACTCACCGAGGTTCAGACACTCACTCAGACACCCACTTTTGGCGCGGTGGGTGTTTTGCGGGGATAGAGGCAAGTCTATCCAACAGCTCCATTGCCGCTGCTATAGTATCTTTGCGGTGACTAGCATAAGCGATGCGCGGCTTTCTCAGCCTGGCAAGGTAATCAGGAAGGTGGTCCCGTCAGGGCCCGTGTTTTCGAGCTGGATATCGCCGCCCATGACTCTGGCAAGGTCTCGGGCGATGGTGAGGCCAAGCCCGGTGCCCCCTTCTGCGACGCTGCCGGAGAATGCTTTGAACAGATTGTCACGCGCCTTGCTCGGAAGACCGGGTCCGTTGTCGATCAGGCGAAGTCCCTGGGGGCAACGTTCGACGCAGACAAAACCGCCGTCTGGCCTCGCTTCCATGGTCGCTTGGCCAGCATTGCGCAGGAGGTTGGCGACGATGCGATGGAGGTGGTCGGGATCCACTTGTGCGGTGTCGGTGGGCGACACCCTATTATCCCAGACGAGGCTGTCTCGGCCGGCCAGGGCTTCTGCTGCGGCTTCTTCGATGACATCGTGAAGATTGACGGTCTGGAAGACCGGTTTCGGGGTTTCGGCCTTGCCATATTGAAGCGTGTTCTGGGCCAGGTTGATGGCGCGCTCCAAAGCCCGTTCGAGGCGCGGTACGGCTTTCTTGACGCGAGGATCGTCTGACATTGACAGACCGTCGGAGACAAGTTGGGCCGCGGCGAGGGAGTTGCGCAGATCGTGATTGATCTTAGCAACGGCCTGGCCAAGGCGGGCCAGGCGTTGGCGCTCTCGAAAGGCATCGGAGACGACCTGTTCCATATCTGACAGCGCGTTCTGAGCAAGGCCAATCTCGTCGCGCCGAGGTGAGCGATCCCGTGGCGGGCTAATTTTGCTTGGATCCTGACTAAAACGAAGGATGGATTCTGTCACCGAGCGCATGGGATCAACGACCAGACGAAGGAGGACAAGATAGACTAAGCTTCCCGCGAAGATGGCGACGAGCAGCGATAAACCAATGATCCGATGGCTAAACCCATTCAGATCCTCTGTCAGGGGCTCTTCGGGAACAAGAACCTCGATGAGAAAGCCCTCCTCATTGCTTTCATCAAGAATGCGGAGTGTGAGATCCTTCGGCGCAAAGGCTGTGCCGATCGTATGGCCGAGGCGCGTGAAATAGCCGTCCCCCTCATCTGTGAGATCGACGGTGCGCATCGGTGTTGCGATAGGCGTTTCCGGTGCGAGCAACAATTGCCGGATGCCGCCACCGAGCTCGGCCACGGTCACCACTTCAGCATTATCAAGTAGTTGTTGTGCGAGTTCTTCGGATACGCGTTGGCTGGGAGCAGCTTCAAGGGCCAGGGCCGCGATGCGGGCAGCCTGAGTGCGTTCATTCAGCCAAGCGTCCCGTCGGCTGACCGCCGACGGGACGAAAATAACAAGCTCAATCAGGAGTATGGCACCAATGGTCAGTGCCAGCAGCTTGACGGATAAACTATCCCGCCATCCCGTCCCTGTTGGTTCAAGCAGCGACATGCTTGCAGAACCTCTGATCTTAAACCCTGCGGAGGGTTAGATCAGGGTATCTTCTGAAGCAAGCCTACAAGACCTTTTGTTCTGTCGCTGAACAGGGCACCAGCGAAGGCGTCCGAACTCGAAACGGCCCGCTTTACAGCTTCTGCGCGTGTCGGATACGGCGAGACATGCTTGATCAAGTCGCCAGGTTTTCCGCCATTGGCCATGACCACTGAAACGATCTGTAGGAGATCTCCCGCACCTTCGCCGAGGATAGATGCGCCGAGAATCTTCTTGCCCATCCAGATGATCTTCACCTCGCCGACGGTTTTGCGCTCTGCAATGGCGCGGTCGTTTTCGTGGAAAGGGAATTTTCCGACCGTGACCTTGTCGCCATATTGCTCGCGCGCTTCGGCTTCGGTCATACCAAGTTGTGCGATTTCAGGCTGCATATAGGTGACCGCTGGAAGCGGGGTGGCTTCTGCATCGTTTCCGGGCGTCTTGAAGAATGCCGCGCGGGTGAAGATGCCGGCATGGTGGTTGGCCCAATGGGTGAACTGCGCCTGACCTGCGGCGTCGCCGAGGGCCCAGACACGGGCGTTCGAGACGGAGCGCATATTTGGCTTGGTCACGACGCTGCCGCGTTCGGTCTGGACATTCGCCTTTTCGACATCGAGGCCGTCAAGGAAAGTGCGACGACCGACGGCAACAAGGATATCGGTACCGGTGATGGTCTCGCCGCCGCCATCCTGGGTCTCGGTGCGGACGCTGACATTGCCAGCCTCACCAGTGACTTCCACCGCTTTGTGGCCTTCCAGAATGCGGATGCCTTCATTGCGGAGTTCTTCCAAGGCAATGGCTGCCTGGTCGGCGTCAGCGCGCGCAAGGGCGCGGCCCATTTCGATCACGGTCACCTTTGAGCCGAGGCGTTGGAAGGCTTGTGCCATTTCAATGCCGATCGGGCCACCGCCAAGAACGATGAGTTCTTTGGGGAAGTCAGGTGTCTCGAAGATCGAGTGATTGGTGAGGTAAGGTACGCTGTCGAGGCCTGGGATCGGCGGAATGAAAGCGGTCGATCCTGTCGCGATGACAATGCGGCGGCCTGTTACGCGGACGCTGTCAGATACGACGGTCTTGTCGTCCTCAAAGCGGGCATATTCGCTGACCACGATGGTGCCGAAGCTCTGATAGCGCTCGACACTGTCGACCGGGGCAATGTTGCCGATGACGCCGGCAATGTGCTCGCGAACTTTGTCCCAATTGGTGACAGGTTCGGCGTCGACGGTGATGCCGTACTTCTCTGTGTTACGAGCATCGTAGGCAGCCTTGCCAGCGGCGAGGAGGGCCTTGGATGGAACGCAGCCATAGTTCAGGCAGTCGCCGCCCATTTTTGCGCCTTCAAACAGGACGGTCTTCAGGCCGAGATTTGCGGCGACATAGGCGGTCGAGAGGCCAGCTGATCCTGCGCCGATTATGACAATGTCTGCTTTGATTTCGCGCTTGCCGTCGTCAGACACTTTATGGCTGGCATTATCGATTCTCTCCGCGACTTCGCGCGACAAATCTGCGCTCATATCGCGTGCGGATAAGGTTACGGTGGTCATTATTCAGCTCCTTCGGTGGCAGCTGTGCCTTTTTTGAAGACTTTTTTGTAAACGACAGGGATGAGTGCCACGACGCCAAGGGCGATAAAGGCCGGTACGAAGTTCGAGGCGAGGGTGCCGATATTGACGTCGCCGCCTTCGCGGAGCGTGTCACCGACGGCCACGCCAATCCAGGTATAGGCCATTGTTCCCGGTAGAATGCCGAAGAAGGTGGTGATCAGATAGTCCCGCATCTTCGCGCCAAGAATGGCCGGTGCAATGTTGACCACGGCAAAAGGGAAGGCCGGGATCAGGCGCAGGGCAAACATGTAGGAGAGGGCATCTTCGTTGAAACCGGCCTGCATCTTGTCGAGGAAGGGTCCAACAACCGAGCGGAGAGATTCACCGATTGATGTGCGTGCGGCGACAAACAGCGCCGTTGCGCCGAGTGTTGCGCCAAACACGGTGCCGAAGGTGCCGAAAGCCAGTCCGAACAGGACGCCGCCGGAAATGGTCAGGAAGCTTGCTGGGACCATGAAGGCGGTCGCTGCGGCATAGATGACCATATAGCCTGCGAAGACGAGGGCAAAATTCTGGGCGATCTGAGCGTCGAGCCAACCGAGGTTCTGGCTGAACCCTTCCAGTGTCAGATAATTGTGCCAGCCCTGGGAGACGGCGATGCCAAGACCGCCGAGAATGAGGGCCAAGGGCCAGAGTTTGGTGATCCGCTTGAGTGCAGAGGGCTTGGTTTCAGGGTCCATTTGACCCGCAATATCAGCATTCGTAGCCATTGTTCAGTTTCCTTCGGACTTAATTGAGAGGGGTTATTCGGTGTCGTTGAGGGACCAGTCATAATCATATGACCGGATGTCGCGTTTCGCGCGGATCTGCTCAGCGAGGTCTGGCTCGGCATATTCCAAGAGGTGGTCGATCACACCGGCTTCGTTGCCACCAAAGTCTTCCTTGAACCATTTGTAGATGGTTGAGACTTTCAGCCGTCCGTCATTGCGAACCGTCACACCGCGAGGGTGATTGATATATGCGGCGGCGGCCTCGGTGAGATCCTGCTCCAGCGTGCTGACTTCCCAGGCAGTGGTTTTGAGGTTCGGGCAGCCATAGGATGCGCAGTTCACCGCATAATGGGTGCGTGGTTCGTCCCAGTCTTTCCGGAGTGTTTCATGCTCGATGTCGTTCAGAGAGATCTCTGTGCCACCGACATTGACGAGGACCTTTTTCCAAGGCCCGACAATGTATCCGGAGCGGATCGAGCGGACGGGATAGCGCCCGAGAATGTGTTGAACAGTCACCGCGTTATAGGCGTTGACCCACAAGACATATTGTTCGTCGCGGGACAGGGCATCGACATCTACCGAGGCGAAGCTTGCGATATAGGCTTCGAGGGCGGCGGTGTCGGCGGCGCTTGCTTTCAGAGCGCCATAGTCGAACCGGTTTACGCCATCGTCGCTTTCGGTCACGTATTTCGCCAGGAGTGTGCTCCACTCGGCATGGGCTTGGTTGCTCACAACGGTCTCCGCAGTTTCAACAGTGTCGGCTGACGCGCTAAGTGCAACTGGTGCACCCAGTAATGCAACCGCTGTGAGTGCTGTATATAAGGTCTTTCTCATGTGA
Organism: Pseudomonadota bacterium; assembly: GCA_039817885.1. GTDB lineage: Bacteria > Pseudomonadota > Alphaproteobacteria > Caulobacterales > Hyphomonadaceae > CALLCD01. Next base: position 7,313 of record JBCBUY010000115.1, read on the forward strand.
CGGGTGTCCCTGATGTCCTCTTCCGTTGACGACTATATATAACGGGGGTTTGAAAAATGCCCGTCACGACAGGCTACTCATCGGTCAAAGACCTGTGATCGATATGCGAGTGGGGCGAGATCAGTGCTTGACGGGAATACGTGCTGTCCTGTATCGACGCGGCTTCGAATTTGCCGCCCCTGATCAGAGTATTGAAACGATGAAACGCACATTTCAGCCGAGCCGATTGAAGCGCGCCCGCCGCCATGGCTTCCGCTCGCGCATGTCTACGAAAAATGGCCGGAAGGTCCTTGCCCGTCGCAGAGCGAAGGGCCGCAAGGTTCTGTCCGCCTAAGGGCGGCGAGGCCGTCACTGCTCGTAAACCCTGCGAGGGCGTCGCGATGCCCGAAGCTTTAGAGATAGATGAGATCGCGCTCGTCCGGCTGAAGCGCCGGTCAGAGTATGTGTTCGTGCGCCACGGACAGAGTGAGCGTCGCAGGACGGTTGTGGTCCAGGCACGCCGGCGCAAAGGGCATACCCATATCGGCATTGGTTTCACGGCGACAAAGAAAGTTGGCGGCGCGGTCGTTCGAAATCGTGCCAAACGCCGTTTGAGGTCGGCGGCGCGGTGTCTGATGCCGGTGCACGGTGTTGCTGGAACCGACTATGTTTTTATCGCCCGAAAAGACACCGCGGAGGTTGCATGGCAGCGTTTGCTTGACGATATGGAATCGGCGCTGATAAGCCTCGCCAGCTCGCTAAGCGACGGGGCCGCCAAGGCCTAGGTCGCGATTATCCAGGACAAGACTTTATGGAACAGCAGGACCAGCGGAACTTTATCATATTTATGGTCATCGCGGTGACGGTTCTTCTCGGCTATCAGGCTCTGGTCCTTGAGCCTGAGGCCGAGCGTCGTCAGGCCATTCAGGAGCAGACCCGGGTTGAGCAGGAATTGCAGGCCGAGATTGCGCCTCCGGTGGAACGAGCTGCGACGGTTCAAGAAGCGCTTGGACGGGACGCGCGTATTACATTCGACAGTCCAAAGCTTGACGGCTCGATCCGCCTTGAGGGCGCGTTGATTGATGACCTCAATCTGAAAGAGCACTTCGAAACGGTCGATCGTCAAAAGGAAGTCCGCCTGTTCCGGCCAGAGGCTGTCGACAATGCTTATTATGCCTCTTGGTTCTGGATCGGCGAGCAGAACCGACCCGTGGCCAATCTCGGGGTCACCTGGGAGGTTGTGGCAGGCGGGACGTTGACGCCGGAGACGCCGGTGACGCTTCGCTATGAAGGCGCCGGGGTGCGCATCGACCGGCAGGTTTCGATCGACGATAATTATCTTTTTACGTTCAGCGATACGCTCACCAATCTTGGCACTGAGCAACGCTATCTGCGGCCCTATGGTGCGATCCTTCGCCATGGCGAGTGGAAAGCTTTCATGGATGCGGTCACGCCCAAGGCGAGCCAGGATCGCGGGC
>JBCBUY010000116.1:0-8724 GCA_039817885.1 Pseudomonadota bacterium
GATCGCCGCACCCTTCATCAATGCCGACATGAAAGACAATGACTCGAAAACCGGCCGCTTTGGCGTCGCTGATCAGGTCCAGCTTGGAGGGGTGCGAGAAAACGGACTCGGTTACAAAGCTCTTTTTGTCTTTGAGATATTGGGCCCGCCGCTCGGCGGCGATGCGTGCGGCTTCATAAGCTGCTTCCAGCCGAGCATTTTTCAGCTCGGTTTTCTGGATCAGATCGGCATTGATGAAGGGTGCGGCGATCTTTGGTGCAACGCGTGTCTCGTAGAGTGTGGATTTGCCTGCGCCGTTCGGGCCGGCGATGATGATCAGCGTCGGGCGCGCGGTGACTGGCGGCACTTAGGCGTCCTGGGTTTGATAGACGAGTTCACCGGTTTCGCCGAGGCCCACGCCCTGACCTAGACGGCGGCGCTTTTCAAAGAAGGCCTGTTCTTCCTTGCTCGGCTCTGTCATGGCGGTGCCAAACTCGGCGAGCCAGACTTCTTGTTCCTCGCCGGTTAGTTCGTCGGGGGAGAGGGCAGCACGAAGAGCTGTCTGAACGCGCCGATAGTCAAAGGCGGGCGACATTTCTATGGCGCGGCCGATCATCGCCCAATGAGCAATCTGACCGGAGACGGACCGGCTTTGCAGCTCGCTTTCAGCTTCAGCGAGCGCGACGACTTTGTCAGACATCTTTACGGTGCGGGCCATGTTTCTGCTCCAATCTGAAGGGGTGTCATTTTGACACCTTCAATATAGGGGTTGGAGGATAAATGTCCAGTAAACGGGTTTTCTCTTCTTTGAGAGGGTGGAGCGCCAGCCCAAGCTGCCAGGGCGCACCTTGCCAGGTGATTGGGGTGAAAGGGTGTCCGTCGCGGTCGATGACTGGGTTGCCACCATGGGGCGCTCCGACCGTTTAGTTAGTCCGGCTGTTTCACGGTAGCGGCGGTAATGCCGCCACTTTCATATAGTAAGGCGGTATGAATGCTGCAGACAAGATGGTTTCTGGTGCTAGCGGTTTGTAGCCGAGTGATGAGTGTGGTCTGGCGGTTTTGTAATAACGCCTCCAGGTTTCGATCAGCACTATGGCTTCGCGTAGATTATAGAAGATTTCTCTTGCGGGCAGTTCGTCTCTGAGCTTGCTGTTGAGCCGCGGGCGGGCGAAGCCAACCTCTCACAATATCCATTCTCCCATGGCGAGCCTGGCTCGATATGAGTGTCTTCACGTTCAGCTTCTCCAGCCATTCCCTCAGAGCGATGGGGATAAATTCTGGTCCATTGTCCGACCGAATATGTTCTGGCGGTCCGTGGCTGACAAACAGCTCTTCCAGCGTGTCGATGACATCTCTGGATTTCAGCTTGCGCTCGACACGGATGGCTAGGCACTCCCGGGTAAACTCATCGATCACGCGCAGCATACGGAACGCCACACCGTCATGGGTGCGGTCCTGGACAAAGTTATAGGATCAGACATGGCCTTTGTGTGCCCGTCGCAGGCGGATGCACGAGTCGTCATTCAGCCAGAGCCGCCCACGCTTGGGTTGTTTCTGCGGAACTGTTCCTCAGGCAACTGATCCTCGATCAATTGCTAATCTTCCTCACCCCCTCATGCCTCCAGATGCGATAGACCGTCTACGGCGCTTACGCGGCCTTCGGCCAAAGTCGCCTTGACCTCATTCATATGCCAGCCGCCGGCTCTCAGCAAGGCAGTGATCCAGCGATAGCCATATCGACCGAACCTCGCCGCAAGCGCTATCATGGCAGAGGTTAAGGCCTCTTCATCCTGGTGCTGAACACGATGCCTTCTCAGGGCGGAGCGGTGCTGGCCTACCACGCGGCAAGCCCGGCGTTCTCTTTCTCCATCTCCTTCATCCGCTTGGCATGACCGACTTGTAGGCCGCCATACTCTTTGCGCCATCTGTACTACGTTTGCTCTGTCACCCCGATTGAACGAACCGCTTGTGTGGCTGTCTCACCCTGGCTCAGGCACACCTCCACCTCGCGCAATTTGGTTATAATCTCTTCGGGCTTGGCTCTCTTGCCCATATCCCAACTCCATTTCTGAAGCGGAAACTAACTCAAACTATGGGCCGCTTTCTGGGAAGTAGGCCGCTTTGTTCCCCACCGGGTAGCGGTTCTATGGAACTCATTAGCAGGAAAGCCGTGGGGTAGATTGCAGGATCGTTTAGAAAAAGCGAGCGATGGGAGAGAAAAAACGCGATGTTTTAGATCAACAAGCGGTTTTAAAGAGACTTTCTCTATAGTGACTGGGAATGGATTCCGCTACAAGTTGATTAGAGCGGGGGGAAATTGGTCGGGCGCGCGAACGGTGTAGGCGTATGCACTAGGTCTAGGTGAGGCGTGGATGATGAAGGAAATACAATCGAGGCGGGTGCTGGACGCCGTCGTCGAAATTGATGGGTTAGAAACACAAGAAGAGATCATCAAAGAGTTCTCGGACATTGTAGAGTCATACGGTTTTGGATCGTGGGCAATCTCTCAGATGGCAAATCCAGCGAGGATCCCGCTTACGGACAGGATCGCGATAACAACTTGGCCTGAAGAATACAGTCGTCTGCGAGAAGATAATCCAGAAGAGGTTCATGATCCGATCGTGAGACAAGCGGCAAGAGTGAACCGGCCGTTTCGTTGGGGGGAAGCGCTCCAGCAGGCAGATGCCAAAGGCCGTTCGATGATGGACCTCGCAAGAGATTTCGGGCTGACTGATGGATTGGTCATCCCAATAAAGTCGATTGATCGACTGCCGGGAGGAGTGTCGCTAGCTGGAGACACATCCAATCTCACAAACAGACAAATTAGGGAGCTTCACCTTGTTGCGGTTCACACATACGATCGTTTGGAAGCACTTATAGGCTACGAGCCGTTTCGAGTGAGTGTAAATCTGTCGCCACGTGAGCGGGAGATTATGCATTGGATTGCTGCGGGCAAGACGTGCCGGGACATAGCAGACATTCTTGATCTCAAGCCGAAGACCGTAGAGCATTATACAGCGTCGGCTCGGCGAAAGTTGGACGCCAGCACAATGGCGCAAGCTATATCTACGGCTATTGGTTTGGGATTGGTCTTGCCGTAGATACGGGGTTTCCACCGTATTGCCAACTTATAGGTTTAAAATGACTCTGTGACCGAGCTTTGGAGGTCACATTGGTTATTGTCATCGAGCCGGAACGGCACGCCGAATTTTCATTTATATTGGAAAAGTCCTACGAGATGCGTGCCCGCGTTATCCGCAGGTGGGGGTGGAATGTCCCCGATATGGATCCGCACCGGGACTGCGATTCCTTTGATAATGATCGAACAGTTTATTTTATAGACGTGGACGACGACGAACCCGAAAAAGTAGTTGGCACGGCACGTTTTAACCCGACAATGGCACCCCACCTATTGAGCGAAGTGTTTCCACACATGTGTGAGTTTGATGGTGTCATCCGTTGCCCTGTGACTTGGGAATCGACCCGCTATATTATTGACACGCATGCCGTGGAGGAATGGCAAAGCCTACGCTCGAGAAGTCGACTCGCCTACGCTCTGAATGAATACGCAATAACAAATGGTATACGACGTATGAGCTGGCTTACGACTGTGCCGCTCTATCGCAGGATGAAAGCTCTGTGGCCCACGAAGCCTTTGGGCTTACCGCTTTATCATAAGGATGATGACAATACATATATTGCAGCTGTCTCGGAGTTGACAGAGGAGGCTTCTGACACTCTGCTGGGAATGGTGTCTAAATTTCCAGGCGGCGTTGGCGCTGTTGAGGAATATGTTCGTGCTTGATGTTGCTGAGGACGCCGCTTCGGTATTCGCGGACGCCGGCGTCGTTGTTCTGCGAAATGTCATAGCGACTGATGTGATAGAGGGTTTGCGGGCGGTTGTGGATACTCGTATGAATGCCGTCGGCACGAATGAAACAGGGTATGACTTACAAGCGGTCGCAGATCAGGTGTGGGCCCAGAAGGAAGCTATAGAAACGGGTGCCGCTAATCGCTTTGATTTCTCCGGGGTACCTGGCCTTGTGCTCGGAGACAAGAAGGCTCGCCCGGTCATGGACGGTGTTGCATCGGCGGATCATGCGCATGGTCGTTTTTTTTACGAAGCGGGTCAGTGGAGATCCGAGGAAGCAATCCGAAGGGCTGCCTTCGATACTGAGCTCCCAGAAAGAGTGGCTGAGTTGCTGGGCGCAAAGGCGCTCAGATTTTTCGAAGATACGATTTTTGCAAGGGATCCTCATACACCACAGGCCACTGTGTTCCATCAGGACCTGGATTATTTCAAAATTTCGGGGGAGGGGAGGGCCGCCATTGCTTGGGTGCCCCTCGATCCCTGTAGTCTCGAAAATGGTGTGACGAGATATATTCGTGGTTCTCATAAATGGGGCCAAGTGTTTGCCGCCAATATGTTTTTTTCGTCGACGCCGCTCCCAGAGTCAGAGCATATGAGGCTCGAGGATATTGAGGCGAATGAAGGTGATTACGACATCGTACATTTCGACGTCGAGCCGGGAGACGTGATCATTCATGACGTCCTCACGGTGCATGGTGCTGGGGGAAACCCGTCGGGTAGGCAAAGACGCGCCATTTCATTTCGCTATTGCGATCAGGATTGTCGTTACTTTGAGCGGCCTGGTGCAATCCCACAAACCGGTATCAGTCACAATTTACGGACCGGTGACGAACTCGCATGTCGGGATTATCCGTGCGTTTTTCCGAAACCCTGGCCGGGCTTTGAGCTCGCAAATCTGGACTATCAGTCAGGCGGGTTGAATGGATGAGAAGAGATCAGAAGAGGCGATGACGTCGCTCGCAATAATGACGGCTTTGGCCTGGGTGCGGAAGGTAGCGTCAGAAACGCCCAACCCAAAAACTGAAGATCATGAAGACCTTATTAGATCGCTCAATGAAACAATTGCCATAGCCGCGAGATGGAGATTAGAGGCTGTTGTCGAGATCGAAGGTCTGTTGGATGCGAGAGAAGATGAGGTCCATAACTAAGGGGCATCTTTTGGGTCAGGCGAGACTGATGAAAGGTATTTTTGAAGTTCGCTCCACCGCGGTTCTGGGATTTCTATTTGAACGCCCATCCCTTGCGGAATGATCAGTTTTTTGACGTCCATATTCAGGCCTAAAGCTATAGCGACAAGTGAGTCGGGTGCGAAAGGGCGCTCACCGCGGAGGCATGCGGTCAGGCCATCAAGCGGGATACCGGTCTTCGTGGCGAACGTTTCAGGCGAGTGGTTTTGAGAAATTAGGTGTAGCCGAATATTGTCCGCGATGATGACATCAGACAATTGAGACGTTGGTTTTCGATTAGGCATCGGACAAACGATCAACCTCAGTTTGCTTTCTTGCTACGACTTTCAACTAGAGTGCGTATGTCATAGGCCTAAATGAGACCAAGCAGTATCGACGTCGATGAGAGAGAAGTCGGGTTTCGCGAACTAGTGTTTGACCGCAAGCCACTTTGCGAGGCCGCAGCTGTAGTGAGTTGAAATCAACTATAGACCAGGGCCAGAGTGGCAACAGCTGGATAGCGGGCTCAAGTCGACCATCAACAATGCGGCGAAATCTCCAAGTGTCCTGACACTGATTGTCATATCCGAGTATAGAAATGTGTCAGTTGTTCAACTATAGATTTTAGCGAGCCTCTGTCGTGCACAACATCCATTGAAAGGGGGATTCCATTGTCAGAAATCAAGTCTCCGACCGAAGTAGACCAACTGGTTGGTCAAATGATCAGAGCGCGCCGACGCGAATTAGGTCTGACGCAGCATCAACTAGGCGAATTCCTGTACCTAACATTTCAACAGGTTCAGAAATACGAAAGAGGCGTCAATCGCATATCGGCAGGACGGCTTTATGAGCTATCTGTCGTTTTGGGCGTTGGCATTGAATATTTCTACGAAGGTGCAGCCGATCTAGCGAGACATCTCAAAAAGGCCACCGCGCAAGGCAAAAAGAAAGCCATGGTCGACAGGCCGGTCGTACTCACCGCCGAAGCCCGAGAGATTGGGCAGCTATACATGCAAGTCCCTAACTCAAATCTCCGGAAGCAACTGCGAGCCAGCATGCAGGCTACTGTCGATGCTCTGACAGAAACATCCTGACAACCAGGAGTACTTAGCATGTTTGATTGATAACTCGCAAATACGCTGGATGCATATCAACCACCGGAAATGAACCTCACTGGCTTTGCTCGAATTTGTGCCTATTGTCTCATCGTGCGGCATCGCATTAAGTTCCAAGAGCGTCGATTATTAGAAACCGACTAAGTCGAAGACTTCTCCAATACGCCTGATCGCAACCATATAAGCAGCTGTCCGCAGATCAGTCGGTTCACTTTGCTGATCTCGCATGTCTCTCATGGTAATATATGCGGACCGCATGGTATCATCCAGACCGGATCTGATAAGATCAATCTCAGTTGACCCGTTCAAAAGTCTGGTGCGCTCAGCTTCGTCAAGGTGGATGCTGCTGTTTGAATCCAGATGTTTCAGCAGCGTCTCGCTGCGGACTTCGTCCTGTCGTCTTTGTAGTCTTCCAAATCGAATGCGTGAAAGGTTCTTCACCCACTCGAAGTAGGACACGGTGACCCCTCCAGCATTGGCAAAAAGGTCAGGAATGACCGTATGGCCGCGCTGCATTAGAATATCATCGGCGTCGACCGAGATAGGTCCGTTTGCGGCTTCAATGATGAGCGGGGCTTTGATCCGAGCAGCGTTTTCTTGAGTGATCACGCTTTCCAAGGCGGCAGGGATTAGTATGTCACAGTCCTGTTCCAAAGCCACCTGGCTGTTCTTATCGTATGAAGCGCCCGAGAACGCTCTTAGTGGGGACCCTGATGACATGTGCTGCTTCAATGCTTCGACGTCGATACCAGATGGATTTGAGACCACGCCGTCCCGTTCGATGATCGAGATAATCTTCACGCCATCTTCCTCACTTAGGAATTTCGCAGCATGGTAACCAACATTTCCGAGGCCTTGAACAACAATTCTCTTGTCTTCGAGGTTGCCGCTTAGGCCAACTTTGGCCACATCGTCGGCATGCCGAAAGAACTCTCGTAAGGCGTATTGAATACCTCGGCCTGTCGCTTCGGTGCGTCCAGAAATACCTCCGATATTGAGAGGTTTGCCAGTAATGCAAGCGCGAGCGTTGATATCTGTTGAGTTCATCCGCCGGTACTCGTCCGCAATCCATGCCATTTCTTGAGGGCCGGTGCCCATGTCTGGGGCTGGAACGTTCTGAGAGGGGTTAATTAGATCTCGTTTGATCAGCTCGTAGGCAAAGCGTCTTGTAATCTTTTCAAGTTCATCCTCGTGCCATTCTCGTGGGTCGACGATGAGGCCACCTTTAGATCCGCCAAACGGCACCTCAACGAGCGCGCATTTAAACGTCATAAGAGCTGCCAGGGCTTCCACCTCTTCCTTATTCACTCCTAGATCGAAGCGAATGCCGCCTTTGGCGGGCTCCATGTGTTCTGAATGAACTGATCTGTACCCTTTGAAACTATGCAAGCGTCCTCGCAACCGAAGACTAAAGTTGACTTCATATGTGGAATTACAGCTACGAAGGGCAGCTGAGACATCTTCATCAAGACCCAACCTTGAGGCTGCGCGATCGAACATGAGATTTACGCTGTCTAAAAACCCTACTGCGGTTGATGCATCGCTATGGTAATTCAATTAGGCCTCCCCGGCTTACTGTTCCAGGGGAGAATATTATTAATTGGTTGTAAAAACGTTATTGATTATAATTATAAGGATTTAGTTTAGCCACAATGGGCGGTGCGACCCCTGAGTGAATCCTATCCTGGCTGTTGCAACTGAAATTGGTACGGTCTCTCATAGTGCCAATGCTAAGACGCTATGTTTGCTAGGTAACGTGATTTTATCTTATCTTCTAAAGGAGACTTTGGACTCGCGAAGTCGACTTCAGGTGCTATTTGCAGCGTCGTAGACGCAGACAGTCAGGCAACAAGCAAAACTAAAATTTGTTCTAGCTTTGTGACGTCCACTTTCGGACATCTTTATCGTCGTTGCACGAAGCAAACGGTGAACCGGCATCGGAGGGGCTGACGATACCGGTTCACCTATCTGCATTCAGGGGCCCGAGAAGGAGTGCAAACTCAAACCACTATAAGTTGTATCGATGAATAGTGTTTCGAAAGTGTGAATCGTTCGAAAAAGTTGGCCTGGAATGGACCGGGGCAATGTGGCCTTCCTAATCTGATTCATTCAACCGTAGTGTTAGAGTTGGCGATTGTACCCGTGGGTGTATCTGAGCTGAGCGTAAAAAAAGCCCGTAGCTGCGTCTTGAAGAATACCATTGAATTGGTTGTCTGGATCACCGAGCAAATGTCAGAACTAGATGAGGTTTCTAGTCTCAGTGTGACTTTTGACGCTGATGGAAACACCGTTTTTTAGCAATCGTTCCTTCAACCCAGGTCAGCGAGACGACTGCCTACGAAACCAATTGGCCTGGTTCCAGCAGCAGCGGCTGCCGCTATGCTGGTTTGCCCCAATGAGGTGATCCATCGTCTTTGTTAGTCTGGCGGTTTCCATGTTGCAGCGTTCATACTGCCACCTCCACATAGTAAGGCGGAATAAACGCTTCGGGCAAGATGGTCTCCGGAGTAGGTAGGCGGGCGGTACCAAATGCCCGAAAGAGGCTTCGGACTTCCTGTTCTAGATCGATGCACTTTCGAAGGATCGTCTTCCT
>JBCBUY010000117.1:0-8556 GCA_039817885.1 Pseudomonadota bacterium
GCAAGCGACTGCCCACAGTGCCCTGACGAACTTTCTGGCTGGCCAGAGACATATGGGATCGCGCTGCGTGTGGCCATGCAGATCAAGCGAAGCGGAAAAACGAACTTGCCCGCGTCGAATTTTCCGCTCATGCGACCGATCCTCCAAGCCATCTGATAGGTCAGTTTGTTTCGGTGCCTTTGCTGGAACAGTAACAGGCGCATCATTTCGCGTCTTGGATTTTCTGTTTCTGAGAGACGCCCCAGCTGATCCGTCGAGCAGCGAATCCATAGTCTCGACCGGTTCAGATCCTGGCAAAGGGCGGACCTTTCTGGCGATCCGCGCCCAAGCCCTCTTCTCTTCTGGTCGGAGTGTTCGCTTGCCCACAGCGCGAGCCCGTCAGCTTGCCGCGTCTCGACTAGCAGACACCCGCTTGGCAACGGCCCGCGGAAGCAATGCCCACATCCACCCAGGTGCATTTTGGGTTCCTGCAGCATCTCCAGCCTGCCGGCCGGTCCCAAAATATATATCGCCCCGAACCATGCCCTTAATCGCCCCGCCAGTATCTTGAGACACAAGCACACCAGACCAATCGCCTCCGAGACCTGGCGACGTCGTCTGAACAAAATACGGCACGCCATAAGGATGATAGGCCGGATCAACCGCCATAGATCCAAGTGGTGTCAACGGAACCAGCGCCGCGCCCTCGGGGCCAAGTGTCGGATCCCCGATTGGCAGAGGACGAAAGAACACAAAGCGGGGATTCTGGTTCATCGCTGCTTGCGCGTCTGCCCGCGGCACACGATCCATCCACCCGCGGATACCTTGCATGCTCGCCTCACCTCGCGTGATTTTTCCGGTGTCGAGCAGGTAATTCGCAACCGATCCAAAGGGCTGGGAATTGTGAGCGGCATATGCCGCCCTCAAACTCGTACCATCCTTAAACCTCAGTCGCCCGGATCCCTGGATCTGGAGAAAGAAGACATCCGCCGGATGAGCATATCCGAGAGCATTATCGTGTCTGAGCGCGATATCGGCCCTTGGCGGATACGCTCTCAAAGACCCGTTGGACAGTCTTTGGGCGGCGACTTTTCGGCCAGGAGCACCGCCCAACACGGATCGATCGACTTGAACAAGATCGTCGGGCAAACCTGGAATCGGCTGGGTAAAGGGAAATTCCGGTGTCCGCCGCGCCTCAATCATGGGCTCAAAATATCCTGTGAAACGCGAACCACCGTCTCCGGACTGAATTTCGACGGGGGCCAACATCGCCTCAAATACAAGCCGGGCGCTTTCAGAATCCGACGCCACTTCCGCTGCCTCGCAAACCGGTCGCCAATCAGACGCAGTCCCGGCATAAGGAGCTCGTTCAGAGATCGGCGTATCGAGGGCTCTATCCATAATGCGAACGCATGATCGCCGGAATGCTTCGATCGATGGGCCGAGATCCGCCCCGGCCCAGCCGGGCAATTCGGCAAATTCCATTGGCGTCACAGCTGGCGCAGGCGCAGTGGTTCTGTCAGCTTCGGTCGACTGGTCCGCTTGCTGTATGGGTTCAGACTCCACAGGGGTCTGAACTGTGGTGCATCCGGCGATCGCAATGAGAGCGATGGCGTTGAAGAAACCGGCGCTATGTGGCCGTTTCAACATCATCAAGAACCCAGTTTGGATCACTGCTGGTGATGTCGCGCTTGAAGGTCCAAATGTCCTGGGTTGCCCGGGTGGTCTCGCCATCCCCAAGCTCCGCCTCGAACCGGACCATGACCCGCGCAACACTGCCATCAAGTTCAGCATCTTCGATCTCTAACTTTCGAACTCTCAGCAACTCGAAAGGGTCTTCTCCGGACTGATCCCGCTCCTTAATAGCCGCGTCCCAAGCCTCGAACACATCATCGTCCAGCAGAGGCTTTAATGTCTTGCGATCGCCTGACGCATAAGCCGCCAGAATCATTTCGTAGGCCGCACGGGCACCATTACGGAACTCGTCCGGGTGAAACGTCTCATCTGCCTCATAAATTGTCTCCAGGCCTGTGGCGGCAGGACCATGGAAAATCGGCCGCTGGCGAACCGGCTCATCTTGCTCTCGCGGGCCGCTCGGCATGGGCGAGGTTGCAGGTGCTCTGGCTGGCGTGCGGGAACGGCCCTCGGGCGGCCCATCATCGCGCCCAAGGGCGACATAGAGTCGACTTAGGACGAACAGAGCAACAGCGGCGGCGATCAGAACTTCTATCAAGGATCAAACTCTTCGGTCGATATTTTACGTCTTCTACATAGGTCGCTGTAGACACGCCTGCCAGCACCATTGCACACCGTCAACAGCCATGTTACCGGCTGCCCCTCTGTAGAGAGAGGCACCATGGCAGAAGATACCCCAGCGCCGGCAACACCTGAACCCCAGCCCCCCCAAAAGAGCGCACAGGCTACGGCCATCCGAGTATTGGCTCAATATATTAAAGATTTTTCTTTCGAAAACCCAGGCACGGCCCGGGCCCAACAGCAACCGAACATTGATTTGGGCATCGATGTTGGCGCAACGCCGCACCAAGATGGTCAGAACGTTTTCGAAGTGTCATTGCGAATGCAGGCAAAGGCGAGCGCCAACGACACGACGCTCTTTATACTCGAACTTGATTATGCAGGCCTCTTTCAATTCGAGACAAGTGACCAGACAGTGCTCGAACCCCTTCTTTTGATCGAATGCCCGAGAGTACTTTTCCCATTCGCACGCAGAATTATCTCCGACATCACACGGGACGGTGGATTCCCGCCACTACTCGTTGACCCCATTGATTTTGTTAGTCTTTATCGCGGTCAAAAGCAGAAAGCGGCAGCAGCGACAGGACAACCAGCACCCCCTCCGCAGACCGCATAGAAAACACTACTCGTATTTCTGCCAAAGCGTTTGGCCAGCCAAGCTCTCTACAAACCTGCCATGCGCAGCGCGCTCATCAGCGGTTAACCGCGGAGACAGCGAACGATGACGCTGCGCACGAACGGCGCTCTGGTGATTATCTGACTTGGCATCAAAGCCGAACTCGAAAGAGCGCGCACGCCCGCCGAGCAGCTCCAAATACACCGAGGCCAGGAGTTGGGCATCTAGAAGCGCGCCGTGAAGGGTCCGAGACTCCAGAGAAATATCAAACCGCTTGCACAGCGCATCAAGAGATGCTGGCGCACCTGGAAACTTCTTTCGGGCGATCTCAACCGTGTCCACCCAGTGAATCTCGGGAATTTCAGCTCGCCCGCAGCGTTTGAGTTCCGCATTCAGGAAGCCCCGATCGAAGGAGGCATTGTGCGCAACCAGGATCGCGCCGCCGATAAACTCCAGAAAAGCATCAACAATTTCAGGAGAATCAAAGCTCGGCTTATCCGCCAGCATATCGTCGGTAATACCGGTAATACGCACCGTCGCGTCCGATACAGGTCTGCCGGGATTGATAAGCGCGCGGAAGGTCTTTCCCGTCGGGATGTGGTTAACCATCTCGACGGCGCCAAGTTCGATGATGCGATCATCCCCAGCCCAATCAAGGCCCGTCGTTTCAGTATCGAAGGCGATTTCGCGGATGGAGTCCGTCATGGATTTCTTTCTGTTCTATGTTGGTCGAGACGCGACATTAACGCAATTATGGCAGCTACCTGATCCCTGGCGAATTCAATCCCGAACGCCGATGAAACAACAAAGTCGGCACGGGCTCGCTTTTCCGAATCAGGTGTCTGTTTGCCGAGGATAGCTTCAAATTCATCCTCGGTCATATCTTGTCGCGCCAGAACGCGCGCGCGCTGAACCTCTGCCGGCGCTGTCACCACGCAAACATAGTCACAGCGTGCATCCCCTCCTGTTTCAAATAGCAGCGGAATATCGAGCACAGCGACAGCAGATTGGGACTTTATGGCATGCTCTCGGAAGTCCAATTGAGACTGCGCCACGAGCGGATGAACAATGCTCTCTAATCTCTTCATGGCGTCGGGGTTGCCAACGACCTGTCCCCGGAGCGCCACCCGATCAATCGCGCCATCCACAACAACACCATCAAACGCTTCTGAAAGAGGTTCCACAGCTGCGCCGCCCTTTTGATAAAGCGCGTGGACCGCAGCATCAGCATCGTAAACAGGCACACCGGCATCACCGAACATCGTTGCCGTCGTCGACTTCCCCATCCCGATTGAGCCGGTCAAACCGAGCACGATCATGTCACGCCCTCCAGGGTCCGCTTTGCTCTCGCATAGCCAGCATCCATATCCGGACGGATGCCAAACCACACCTCGAAGGAGACAGCGGCCTGGGCCACAAGCATCAACAGGCCGTCCACTGTGCGCCAGCCGGCCAGCCGTGCAGGCTCCAAAAAAGCTTCCGCCGCTTTTCCATATGAGAGATCATATACCAGTCTTCCCCTGCCCTCTGGCCAATCAACCGACTTGCCGGAATGACCAAGGCTTGTTGCGTTCACGACATAAGTACATGACTCAAGATGGTGGGGCAGATCCGATAGATCCGCGACAAGCACATCCGCACCAGCCTCAGGCGCGTACACATCGACAAGCGAGCGCGCGCGCCTAAGTGTTCGATTACAGAATACTGCGTTCTGTCGTTCGCGTCCGAATACATATGCGACAGCGCGCGACGCCCCGCCCGCCCCTATCAGCACCGCACGCTGTGGGCGGTCCGAAGCAAAGGGCCGAAACCCCGATCCCTCAAAAGCCATCACCACGGCATGCCGGAAACCCGGCGCATCCGTATTGTCCCCCCGCCAGGCGCCGTCAGAGTCAAAGCTCAGCGTATTGACGGCTCCGATGGACCGTGCCCGATCAGAAACTGTCGTGCACAATCGAAATGCATCTTCCTTGTGCGGAAGAGTGATATTCAGTCCACGGCAGTTACGAGATTTCAGCGTATCGAGTGCAGAACTGAGCGCTCCGGCCTGCACCTGCATGGCAAGATATTCCGCATCAAGCCCATGGTCTCGGATCCACCCATTGTGGATCAGCGGGCTCAGCGAGTGAGCGATCGGGTCACCAATAACTCCGTAAAGCGCCGTCATGCTCGCAGCATACCCCGATCCCGCAAATAATCGAGCAACGCAATGAGCGGCAGTCCAAGTATCGAAAAATAGTCTCCTTCAATCTTGGAAAAAAGCTGTATCCCCAGCCCTTCAAGCTGGTAGCCCCCGACAGTATTGCAGATCCCGGGCCCGGCCCGTTCGATATAGTCATCGATAAACCCACTATTCAGCACACGCATGGTCAGTTGCGGACGCTGTAAATGCCGCCAGACAATTTCGTCGTCTTGCGCAATGGCAATGGCTGTCTCCAGCGTATGTGTGTGTCCGGACAAATCTCGCAAATGCTGACGGACGCCGGCGACACCATCTGGTTTATCAAACGCCCGCGATCCCAGAGCGAGCATCTGATCACCGCCAATAACAAGCCCATCATTGGATTTGGAGACGGCAAGCGCTTTTGCTTCGGCTAAGCGCATCGCTTGATGTGCAACACTCTGGCCTTCATCGCGCATCGCCAACTTCAAGCGATCTTCATCAACACCGGACGTCACCGCCCTGGCCTCAATACCGGCATTTTGGAGGAGTGCGCGGCGACTTGCACTTCCGGAGGCGAGCGTGATTGGGATCGTCATGGCCATGCATTTCTTGGCAACATATTTAGAATGGCCGCCGCCGTCTCCTCAACCGACCGACGCGACACATCGATCACCGGCCATTTCTTCTTCTGGAAAAGTCGGTTGGCTTCGGTGACCTCCTCACGCACCCGCTCAGCATCTGCATAGGCCGTATTCGCGTCTTCATTGAGCGCAATCAAACGCTGTTGCCGAATCTGAATAAGCCGCTCCGGGCTAACCTTAAGACCAATGATCAGCGGACGTTTCACCTCTTCTATAACCGACGGCAAAGGAACGCCGGGAACAAGCGGGATGTTTCCGGCACGAACGCCCCTATTCCCAAGATACACGCAGGTCGGTGTTTTTGATGTGCGACTGACGCCGATCAAAATCACGTCGGCATGGTGTAACCCCTCAACATTCTGGCCATCATCATGAGCGAGTGAAAAGTTCAGCGCTTCCATGCGGTCAAAATAATCTGTGTCGAGACGATGTTGTCCTGCAATCGTATCCATGGCTGCAATGCCGAGATGCCGACTCAGCATGTGCACCGCCTGGTCGAGAACTGCGAGGGTTGGAATGCCCCGTTCCTGACAGAAAGCAATCAGCTGCTGCCGCAAGCTAGGATCTGCGATTGTATGCCAGACAATACCCGGCGCGCCTTCAATCTCGCGCATCACACGCTGAAGCTGCTTTTCAGACCGAACAAGATAGTAATTGTGTTCCAAAGCTTGGACATTTCCAAACTGTGCAGAGGACGCCCTGAGAACGGCATTTAGGGTCTCACCGGTGGCATCTGAAACAAGATGCACGTTGAAGTAAATGCACGGCCGCGGCGTATGACTATCTTTCGGTGCCATGGTCCTGTCTTGCAGACCAGGCACAGACCTCGCAAGGGAAAACGGTCTTGCTTTGTGGAAATCCTTGGAAAACCAGTTTGTCTTCACTGCAACAGCGATTCACTCACAAGGCACAGATTTCCTCCAGAACTGTTCTTGTTCAGTTTCCGACTGTGCATTACTGATTTCGTTTCGAGACTCAAACATCGAAAAATCAATGGTTAACGAGAAGTTAATAAGACAAACACGACGTGTGGACAAATTGTGCAAAGACAAGAACAGACAGGTCAATACCGACTTTTCCACCAATTCCACAGACTAATAGTAATAAGACCAAGATGAATTTGGTTTGAGAGGGAACACGCTGATGGGCCATCACGAAAAGCCACTGCTCCAAACGCTGCAAGGCCAAAAACAACAAAGGCCGCCAATGTGGATGATGCGCCAGGCAGGTCGACATTTGCCAGAATATCTGGAGCTCAGAGATCAGGCAAAGGATTTCCTGGATTTTTGTTACACACCCTCCCTCGCAGCCGAAGCAACCCTGCAACCCATTCGCCGTTACGGCATGGACGGTGCTATCTTGTTCGCTGACATCCTTCTGATCTTGGACGCCATGGGTCTGGCTGTCAGATTTGAAAAAGGCGTCGGCCCCCTCGTGGAACAAGTGTCATCGGCCTCAGATTTGGAACGACATCCAAGTCAAAAAGTGACCCAACGCCTAAGCCCGGTTTACGAGACGGTGTCTCGTGTTCGCGCGTCCCTACCTCAAGACGTCACCCTTATTGGTTTCGCCGGTGCACCTTGGACCGTTGGCCTTTACGCCATCGAGGGTCGAGGCAAAACAGACAAGAGCCAGGCTCGGATGTGGGCCCACAACAAGCCTGACGAACTCAGACATCTTCTTTCGATTATTGGGGACGCAACAGCCCACTATTTGAAAGCCCAAGTCGATGCTGGCGCACATGCTCTCATGCTTTTTGACAGTTGGGCGGAAGGGCTGCCCGACGATGTGTTCGATGAGATCATTATCGATCCGACCCAAAAACTGGTTGCTCGCCTAAGAGATCTCGGCGTGGCGGTCCCGATAATCGGATTTCCACGCGGAGCTGGGACCATGTTACCACGCTATGCCGAGCGCACGGGCGTGACAGCCGTTGGCCTGGATACGGCCATTCAGCCCTCTTTTGTAAATGAAAGCCTGCCGCCGGACTTGCCTGTACAAGGTCAGCTGGACCCATTACTCCTCGTCGCTGGCGGGGATCGTCTTGATGAACGCGTCCGAGCGCTTGTTGACGCCTATGCCGGGAGGCCTCACATTTTTAATCTTGGCCACGGTATTCTACCAGAGACGCCCATTGCCCATGTCGAGCGTGTTGTGGAAATTGTTCGCGGCGGCTGACCGCCTCGGCAAACAGGTGTGTCTGCGATGAATAGTGGAATTTACGAGAACTTTATCTTGACGTCGCACGCTTGAGCCGACATATCGAAGATATCGGCGACAAATGTACGCGTGGTGCAAGCGTGCTTGATGAGTTCCGAATTCTTACCGCACCTTCAGGACATTTTGAAATTATGGCGGACACGTCAACAGAGATTAAAACTCCAGTCACTCTGCGCGAGCTGAAGAGTAAATCACCTACAGATTTAGTTGCGTATGCAGAGACCTTAGAAGTTGAAAATGCTCAGGCGCTGCGGACGCAAGACTTACTGTTCGCAATTCTAAAAGAGCTTGCTGATCGAGATATTGAGATTATCGGGGCGGGTGTTTTGGAAGTGCTGCCAGATGGGTTCGGCTTCCTCCGCTCTCCGGAATCAAACTATCTGCCAGGTCCAGACGATATTTATGTCAGCCCGAAGCTGCTGAAAAAAGCGGGCCTCCGGACGGGCGACTCGATCGAAGGACCTCTGAAAAGTCCGCGTGATGACGAACGCTACTTTGCTTTGGCTGATGTGAGCGCGATCAATTTTGAATCGCCGGAAAAAGCCAAACACAAAGTCCATTTTGACAATCTGACACCGCTCTACCCGGAAGAGCGGCTCGTGATGGAATCCAAAGATCCAACAAAAAAGGATCGTTCGGGCCGGGTCATCGATATTGTTGCACCAATAGGTAAAGGCCAG
>JBCBUY010000118.1:0-8262 GCA_039817885.1 Pseudomonadota bacterium
TCGGTACCACGGGCCATCAGCGTATAAGCTGGTAAGACAGCATTATGCTCCCAACAATTCAGGGTCGACAGCCGTCCCCAATCCCGCGCCTGGGGATAAAGCCCCTTTGCATCACCATCGCCCCACATAGAGCGTTCGTGGTGTGTCGGCTTGATCTTGCGGTGACGGTTAAGCACATGGCCATCTTTAGAGATGGTCACCATCGTACAATATAGCGTTGCCCGTGTTTGTGGATCGAGCTCATTGATGCCGATAACGAGATCGGCCTTGGCCCCCTTGGCGGCCCGGCAGAGCGCATCAATTTCAGGGCCATCCAACAAGATGCCATTGGCAAGCAATTCTGCCGCGGCGTCCCACCAGGTGTCCCCTAATGGGCTATCGATGAAGAACGGATAGCCTGGCAGCCAAGCCTCCCCAAAGGCAATGACGTCGGGTTTGTCTTTCGCGGCTTTCTCAATCCAGCTGAGGGCAAGCTCCAGGGCCTCGACCTTGTCGAAGAATGCAGCCGCTGCCTGGACTGTTGAAAGCACAATTTTGTCGGTCATCGCCGCGGATTAGCAGGGGCAAACCGACAGGTCCACTCTCGTTGATAAACGTGTGAAAAACAGTTAGACGACAAAGCGCTCCACCAAGACCTCACGTGCCTTATGGTCCATATCCAATATGTCCGTAAGATATGTATCAATAGACCCGGCTTCAGCACGGATTGATGCCAACGCCGTCTCCAAATATCTCGCGCGGACGCCAAGAAAAGGCTTATAGACTTCTGGCGCATAGCGCTTGCCAAGCATCGTATTGAAGTAGTCGGTCGCCTCCGGAAGGCGCTCATCAACGCGGGCGGCGATATTCGTCAATTCGTAGTCTGCGATAATATCGTCCTCTGACACACCCAGCACGTGGTGGGTCAGTGCGCAGATTATCCCTGTTCGATCTTTACCAGCGGCGCAATTCACCAGTGCTGCCCCGCCAGTGTCCTGCAGGCCTTTGAACCAATCCCTGAATAGGGCTTGGTGATGCTTACGGAACGGAGCGACTTCATAATACTCATTCATCCAGTTATCAGCCTTCTCAGCGCTTGCTTCGACACGCTGAAGGAAACGCTGGTGAGGTGCTTCGGTCTCTCGGCCCTCATCATTGGTCACGAGCGTTGGCCCATTCCACTTTGCCGGCATGCGTTCTCGCTCGTCAGGGCGGCGAAGGTCTACCTGAAACACTATGCCGAGGGATTCTACAGCGTCGATATCGTCATCTGTTGCCTCACCATAATGGCCAGAGCGAAACAACAGGTCCGATTTTACCCGGCCTCCATGAGTTGATGCATAACCGCCAAAATCCCGAAAGTTACGCACACCTTCCAAAGGCTTGATCCGCTTTTCCATCCGCCTTCGCTTTCTCTTTCAGCTGGGTGTCCACCTCGCACCGGCGCGTGTGTTATAGAAGCCCCATTCAACAACTTCCAGCACAGAAGGACGCCGACCATGAAACACTTTGGTGACATCGCCTTCACGGATCTGGTGACATCTGAACAAAAGGCACGCGGGTCCTTTGAAGCCTATCGGCAGATGCGGGACTCGCGGTCTGCACCCGACGGGTTCAGCGAGAACGAGACCGCCTTTATCGCCGCGCGGGACAGCTTCTACATGGCCACCGTCTCCGAGACGGGGTGGCCCTATGTGCAGCATCGAGGCGGGCCAACCGGCTTCCTCAAAATTCTGTCACCAACCCAACTTGGCTTCGCCGATTATCGGGGAAATCGTCAATATGTTTCGACGGGAAACCTCAGAGCCAACCCCCGCACCTCTCTTTTTTTAATGGACTATGCCAATCGCGCCCGCCTCAAAATCCTCGGCCATACGACTGTTATAGATGCGGACATCACTCCCGATCTCACCGCCACGCTTGCCGTCGACGGCCAAGGCCGCGTTGAGCGCCTATTCACCATCGACGTTGAAGCCTTCGATTGGAACTGCCCGCAATTCATAACGCCCCGCTTCACGGAAGCGGAGGTCCAGGGCGGGCTGAGTAAGTTCACCGAAGAGATGCGCCTTCTTCGGACAGAGAACGCCATGTTGAAGGCACGTCTGGAGAAGCTCGAACAGTAACCCGTGCTGTCCTCCCAACCGAGACGCTAAGAGCGCTCGGAGGATACCGTGATTACGTTTTGGCACAGCCCCGAAACACCTTTTTTCCTAAGATCTCGTGCCTGATCTCCGCGGCACAGAGAGACACTTTCCATCTGTTCACCCCCCAACACAACGCCCTTTAGGGTCCTTCCATTTTCGGCCATCAGACGGCACAAACATGCTGATTTTTCAGTGTTTCATGCGAAAAATGCGCTTGCCAAGCCCCGCCTGATCTCGCAAGCCTTGCAGCCTTACTCAATCTTATCGAGGGCGTTATGCGACTTATTATTGGTCTTGTCGCTTTGGCAGCGAGCTTTAACGGGCAAGCTGTGGCAGATCATGATCTTAAGCTGTTTACAGCAGAAGATGTGTTCGAGCTTGAATGGGCCGATGAGCCTCAGATTTCGCCGGACGGGCAACAGGCACTTTATGTTCGCCGGTTCAACGAGGTGATGACGGATCGGACTCATTCTCATGTCTGGTTGATCGACCTTGATAGCGGAGATCAAGAACCGATTCTGGCTAGCAGTGAGACCTATTCCTCACCCCGATGGTCTCCGGATGGAGCGCGCATTGCTTACATGAAAAATGTTTCCGGGCGCACCGGCCTTTACGTGCATTATCTGAAGTCCGGGCGAGATGCTCTTGTCGGTACATTCGCAGAGCGTCCTGGTGATCTAACCTGGTCGCCTGATGGTGCAGTCTTGGCCTTCTCCATGCCGGTTAAGGCGGAGAGCGCCGATCTCGTAAGCAAACCGAACACGCCGGAGGGGGCAGAGTGGGCTGATGCACCCAGGGTAATAGATCGAGCCCGTTATCGGACAAATGAGGACGGTTTCCTTGATTTGGCTTACGATCACATCTTCACCATACCGGCGGAGGGTGGCACCGAGCGCCAGCTCAGCTCAGGGGACTTCAATCATACGGGGCCACTATCTTTCACCCCTGACGGACAGGAGATCGTGTTCTCTGCCAATCGTCACGATGACTGGGAGCTGGAGACCCGCGAAGCAGACATTTTTTCGGTGAATGTGAGGTCAGGAGACCTGGCTCAGCTGACCGATATGGCGGGCATGGAAGTGGAGCCCAAAGTTTCTCCCGATGGGCGCAGCATCGCATATCTACGGACCAGCAACGCACCAGAGCCGTTTCTGCCCACCGATGTCTTTCTGATGGATCGCGATGGCAGCAATGCGAAGAACCTGACAGAAAGTCTGGATCGCCGAACGGGGAATCTCCAATGGCTCTCAAACAGAGATATCGCCTTCACCTATCAGAATCGCGGGGAGAATCTCATCGGCGTGGTGGGCACGAATGGTCGTAGACGCATCGCGGTCAACAGCATTGGTGGAACGACAATCGGTAGGCCGTATGTGAGCGGTACATATGATGCCGGGCCCGGCGATACTTTGGTGTATACTCAGGGAAGTCCGCAGCGGCCGGCAGACCTATACGCCCTCAGAAACGGCCGCACCCAAAGACTAACCAACTTAAATGAGGATTTGCTGGCCCACCGCGACCTCGGCGAGGTTCGCTCATTCACCTATGCCTCCTCGCTCGACGGGCTAGACATTCAGGGCTGGATGATCACCCCTCCAGGATATGAAGACGGCACGACCTATCCGCTGATTATTGAAATCCATGGCGGGCCGCACCTTGCTTATGGGCCACATTTCTCTGCGGAGCTTCAGAGAATGGCAGCCGCGGGCTATGTCGTGATCTATGATAATCATCGCGGCTCGATTGGATATGGCAGCGACTTCGCTAACCTCCTCAAATACAAATATTCGAGTCCAGATGATTTTGCAGATCATATGTCAGCGGTGGATTGGGCCATCGAGAATGGCTTTGCAGACGAGAACAATCTATTTATTGCGGGCGGCTCAGCTGGCGGTATCGCCGCGGCCTACGCCATAGGCCTGACAAACCGTTTCAATGCTGCCATGGCGGCGAAACCCGTAATCAACTGGGTATCGAAAGTGCTGACCGCCGACAGTTACATTGACCAGATCGCCACCCAATTCCCAGGACCGCCGTGGGAGCAGCTCGAGCACTATTGGGAACGGTCGCCTCTATCGCTTGTTGGCAACGTGGAGACACCTACAATGCTCATTACCGGTGAAGTCGATTACCGCACGCCTATTTCAGAAACCGAGCAATTCTTCCAAGCCTTGCAATTGCGCAGTGTGCCGAGCGTTATGGTTCGGATGCCAGACTCCAATCACGGTATTGCTGGCCGCCCGTCTCGGCTTAATGCAAAAACGGATTACACGCTGGCATGGTTCGAGAAGTATAGCGTGAGCTCCAAGAATGCAGAATAACCGGTTCTCCAAAACCAATCTCCTGCAGACGCATCTCCTCGTTTGAGGCGACTTAGACTTGCCCCATCACAGGCTATAGAGCGGTCCCTTTCAAAATACAGAAACTCTACGTATTCAGTCGAAAATAATGCTCCCACTCACCAGATTGAGCGTGACCACAAGCCGGTTTACCGCTTCATCCTCTGCGAGATTCTCCAACGGCATCATTACCGCTTTTAATATGTCGTAGTCCCGATCATCGCCGATGGCAGCTTCACTTGCGTCATAGCTTGTCAGTCGGTGTTTCCTTGTTGGCACCCCGTCTTCAACCCCCGTGTCCAGGCGATACACAACCCGGACTGCATCTGGCAAAGAGGCCCGCCTTAAAGCGGCTTTCCATTTTTCAGCTTTCGTATCGATCGTTTTCATCAAGGCATCAACATTCCATAAGGATTGACCGGAACTAGGCCGAAAGACTTCCGCGGCGTGTCATAGTTACCCTGCAAGATCTCGAAGTGAAGATGCACGACATCCGTGTACGCACCAGAATTGCCAATGGGTCCAAGCACATCACCTTTTGACACACGCACGCCTGCAGTCTGCTGACTTTCAATTCGCTTTAGATGGGCATAACGGGTGTAAACGCCGCTCCCATGATCGATGACAACCATATATCCGTAGTCGTCGCGGTAGGCTGATTCCACGATTATGCCATCGGCTGCGGCGATAACATCCCCACCCGTTTTGGTGAAATAGTCGACGCCTTTATGCAGCCGGCCACTTGTTCCCCTTGGTCCGTATCCAGATGATAAGCACGAATTGGTCGCAGGCGCAGTTAGCAAGATCACGCCATCAACATCGATTTCATCCGTATAGCCAACAATATTCAAATCAGCGTCCACAGGTGGCGCATTTGAAACGCGGCTTAGACATAGCTTGATGGCAGTTGCCGGTTGTTCGCGATTGGTTGGCTCCACGGCGATCGGCGCGGGGCGCTCAACAATAAGCGCTGGCGGCGGAACGATGGTGACCTCGCTGCCCGCAATTGTGATCTGCGATATCGGTTCATCTTCATAGGCGTGATCTCGTTCAAATCGTGCCCGCAGGTCGGCGGCCTCTTCTTCTAGGTCTGCCAGAGCCCGTTCTCCGAGTTCACCGCTGCGCTCGACGCCTTGTTGAAATGTATCATCGATCCACTGAAGCACACTTGCCGGCAGACCGAACCGAGCACCCAACACATAAGCGGCGCTCAGAAGCATGATCAGGAACAACGCTCTTAAAACTCTCATATGGCTAGTCCTGTTTGCCTTATCGGGTGCGAGCCTAGCATCTCTTCGGGGTCAGGGATAAGACAATTCAACTTGGATCTATCGATGGCTGAGGGCGCGCCTGTCAGTCATTGTGTCAGCCAAGCGGACAGTTTTTCGCGGGAGTATTTTTGGCCTTACTCCCCTGTCCCTCACTCAGATTGCCTTTATCTTTTGAGATCTCGGGCGTTTGCGCGGCCATCAATACATCGGATAGAGATCCCCAGCGGGCTGGCTCGGCCGGACAGTTCCGGGCATTTTGGCCCTGAAGGCGGGCATTCTATCCCTGCTTTTCCCCTTGGAACCCAGGGAGCAGTATCCCCGCCCCAGGCCGCGCAGATCTCCTATTTTTGGCGGATGGTAACGGCCCCTTGCCAAGCTGCTCGGAATGGGCTTTATCGCCCCCTCAAGGCCCTACAAGGCCTTACCCACGGATGCGGGCGTAGCTCAGGGGTAGAGCACAACCTTGCCAAGGTTGGGGTCGTGAGTTCGAATCTCATCGCCCGCTCCAATAAAATCAATGACTTAGCGCGATTACCAGCGCCTCCAAATAGCTAGCAGGGTTCCAAAAAGGGTTCTCGGTTTCCTGCAAAAGAACGGGGTTCCATGCGACAATTTGGAACGGCTTGGGACACCTATAGCGACAACCAGTTCTGCAACGGAAGAGTGCTGAACTTAGGCTCAAACTGCTCAAAATTGATTACGAAGGTCCCCGAGGGGCGCAGCAGGATACGAAAGCTCAGCGGCTCAAAACGCCCGATACTGTTGAAAAACTCCGGGTCAAATCGCTCGAATTCTGATTCACTCATTTTCGTGCAGATCAAGGAGATGTGCGATGATGGGACGGTTGGAAGGCGGCGCTGAGAAGCTGTTCTATGAGTTCTCGCTGGAAGAGATGGTGCCGGGCGATCATCTCCTTCGGAAGATTGACCGGTTCCTTGAGTTCGATGATATCCGGACGCATTTGAAGCCTTTCTATAGCCACACGGGCCGACCATCTGTTGATCCGGAACTGATGTGCCGGATGCTGATCGTTGGATATTGCTATGGCATTCGGTCAGAGCGTCGGCTCTGCGAGGAAGTCCATCTGAACCTTGCCTATCGCTGGTTCTGCAAGCTGGGTATTGAAGACGCGATCCCGAACCATTCGACCTTTTCCAAGGCGCGGCATGGACGGTTCCGCCAGAGTGACCTGTTCCGCAAACTGTTCGAACAAGTTGTGCTCAGCTGCATGTCCGAAGGGCTGGTTAAAGGCGAAGGCTTTGCGGTCGATGCCAGTATGATCCGCGCTGACGCCAGCGAGGATAATGCAATTGAGAGAGGTGAGCCTATCGACTGGTCTGATCCGAAGATCGCTTCGCGGCCCGTCTCTGAATATCTCGACGCCATCGATCAGGATGGCGCACCGCGCAAGAAGATTTCACTGACCGATCCAACCGCGCGCTGGCCCGCAGCTATTGGCGGACAGGCCCGCTTTACCTGGGCGACCAACTATCTGCTCGACGTTGAGACCTCGATCATTGTCGATGTCGAGGCCGATCCCGGCTTATCGCATCGCTGAAGTGGATGCGGCCAAGCGCATGATAGATCGAACCGAAGACCGGTTCGGATTAAAACCGAAACGGCTCATGGGGGATGGCGCTTATGGCGCAGCAGAGATCCTCGCCTGGATGGTGGATGAGAAAGGCACTGCCCCGCATGTTGCCTTGCTTGAAACACCCGGACGACCAACCACTAATTTTACCCAGAAGGACTTTATCTATCATAAGAGCCGTGACGTCTTTACCTGCCCTGCAGGTAAAGAGCTTCGCCAATTCTGGCGACAATATAAGGTGCCGCGCTCCGGCATCTCGAAAGATCAGCGGCGCATGTATCGTTCTCGCAATACAGATTGTGCTACCTGCCCATTGAAACAGAAATGCTGCCCGACATCACCGTTCAAGAAAGTTAGCCGGTCCGTACATGAACATGCTAGAGACGTGGTCAAGCGTCTGCGCGAAACGCCCGAATACGAACAATCGAGAAAGGACCGCAAGAAGGTCGAAATGAGCTTCGCGCATTTGAAGTGCCAACATGGCTTCCGCCGATTAAGGTTGCGAGGCCCCACAGGTGCACGCGATGAGTTCCTCCTTGCCGCCACCACTCAAAACCTCAGAAAACTCGCCAGATATGGCTCCAAACCAACCCAGAACGCCCGGGTCTCCGCTTGAGAGGACCAACAAAGACGCTCGGCCAATGAAAACAAAGCCCTGAGAAAAATCAGGAGCGAAGACGGGCACGCTCTACGAAGAGTTTTTCAACAGAATTGCCCTAAAGCGGTCGCTCGTGTTTCGTCATTTCAACTTATATTCCAGCTCATATTTGTGCGTGTCATTATTCTGGGTAATTTTCATTGTACCTGAAATGCCGGAAAGTTGGCCCTGACCGGAACCTTCCAGAATTTTGATGTCGAGAGAGCTTTCATTTTGGCTCATTGAGCCTTGATGCACCAGTGTAAATCCTCCGTCGCGCCCATCTATCGAACCCGAAAAC
>JBCBUY010000119.1:0-8204 GCA_039817885.1 Pseudomonadota bacterium
CTTTTAACGGGGCCGGAGCACGTTACTCACCGCCCGCCCAAGTTCGCCCGTATCTCTGTCAGCGCACGGACGGCCCGTCCGCCGCTTCCATGACAAAGATCACCGTGAGTATACGCCCCAGATGAAAGGGCGGGGATAGATTTTTTGATGCATTAGACGCTTTGACATATTAGCATTAATGTGTCAGCGTGTATTCGAAGGATTGGAATGGACCAAGCAGCGAAAATCGCGACTGTTTTTGATGCGGCAAGCGACGTATTCTCCCGATACGGTTTTCGCCGGACGGCGATGAACGATATCGCAGAAGCGGCAGGTATCTCGCGACCGGCCCTGTACCTTATGTTCGAAAACAAGGAAGATTTGTTCCGCCGGCTTGTCACGCATAGGCAAACCGAAGCGACCGATGCTGCGAGGCGTGTGCTTTCTGAAAGCGCGCCATTTCCCGAGCGGTTTATCCAGGCGATCCTCGCCTTTGAGGAACTCTTCTATGAATCCGTGTCGCAATCTCCCCACGGCGATGAGCTTATGGATGTTGGTCAAAGCATCGCTTCGGACGATATGATGGCCGGTATTCGGGAGTTGTTTGGGGTCTTGGCGCTGTCGATAGAGACCGCAATATCCAAGGGGGACGCGGATCTTTCGGGCACAGATTTACAGCCCCTCGACTTTGTAGAGTTGCTGATGTCTTCGATTGGAGGCCTGAAAAAATCGGCAACATCGATAGACGATTTTCGGCAAAAAGTTCGGAACGTGACGTCAATATTCCTGACGTCAATCATAATAAGAGACCCTGGCTAATGAAATGGCTGCATAGCAGCGCAAGGAGATGTCCATGACCACTTTGATGATCAACGGAGAGCGGCGCACCGTCGATGCCGATCCCGGAAAGCCACTATTGTGGGTGATCCGGGAAGATCTGAAAATGACCGGCACAAAATTCGGATGCGGGATTGCTCAATGCGGGGCCTGTACTGTGCATCTTGATGGCACGCCGATCCGCTCATGCTCGACGCCGGTTGCTGCCGCAGAGGGGGCGCGCATAACCACGATCGAAGGCGTCGCTGGCCAAGATGGTACCTTGCATGCGGTGCAGCAGGCGTGGATTGATCATCAGGTGCCACAATGTGGATACTGCCAGTCCGGTCAGATCATGTCGGCCGTGGCGCTGCTGACTGAAACGCCGAACCCAACCGATGACGATATCAATGCTGCGATGAGCGGGAATATCTGCCGCTGCGGAGCTTATGGGCGGATCCGCGCTGCGATCAAAACCGCTGCGAGCCAGATGCCGGCACCGGTGATCGAAACAGAGGCCGCGATTGAGGCGGAGGGCACCAACGATGAATAAGTGGACGCGGAGAGGTTTTATTGCGGCAGGTGTGGCCGCTGGCGGTGTTCTGACCGTGGGTGTTGCCATTCGAGAGGGGCATCGCGCGCCGAAGCTTGCCTCGATGATGGCAGGCGATGGTGAAACCCTGGTCAATGTTTGGGTGAAGCTGGCCGAAGACAATACGGTAACGGCGATCGTCCCCCATTCTGAAATGGGCCAGGGCGTTGCGACAGCCATGACACAGATGCTGGCTGATGAAATGGATGCGGATTGGGAGCTTGTGACATTTGAACAGGCACCGGCCCATGAGGCGTATGCGAACTATCCGCTCGGCCGGGAATATTTGATGGGCGACACGACCGTTCCGGGCTTTGTGCAAGACTCGCTGAATGGCGGTTTTCTTCGAATTGCCCAGTCCATGTCTTTGCAGATCACCGGTGGGTCAACGGCTGTGAGGTTTACCGGCGAAGGCGGAATGCGGATTGCCGGTGCTGCGGCAAAGGAGATGATCGTGCGGGCGGCTGCCAAAGCGTGGCGCGTTCCCCGGCGCGAACTTCGAACCGAGCGATCATTTGTCTATCATGATGCGTCTGATCGATCGGCACCTTATGCGGAGTTTGCCGAAGCGGCCAGCAAGCTCTCTCCACCGACCCAGCCGACATTGAAAACGGTTGACGCCTACACCTTGATGGGCACGTCTATTCCTCGCTTTGATATCCCGTCGAAAGTTGATGGCACGGCTGCGTTCGCAATGGATGTCGATCTGCCGAACATGTCCTATGCGGCGGTGATGGGCCCGCCTGTGTTTGGGGCGACGGTGGATGGATTTGATGAGACGTCCGCGCGGTCCATGCCGGGCGTCAAGCAGGTGCTGAATGAAGGCCATTTCGTTGCCGTGGTTGCCGACAGCTATTGGAATGCAGAGCAAGCCGTTCGTGTGCTTGATGTGACCTGGACCGAGACAGGCCGGGAAGGGCTCGATCAGGATGCTGTGTATGATCAATTCCGGGCGGATATGGCCGAAGCCGTTGCGTCCGGAAAAGAGCAAACGGATATCAAGGTTGGGAATGCGCGGCGGGCGTTGAAAACGGCTGACCAAGTGATCGAAGCTGAATATTCAGTGCCCTATCTTGCCCATGCGGCGATGGAGCCTCTGAATGCCGTTGCGCAGGTGTCCGGCGATCAGGTGGATATCTGGATCGGGCACCAAAACCCGCTGGCTGTTCGTGACGAGATCGCTGATACGTTTGGCTTCAAGAAACCGAATGTCACCGTGCATAACAAACTGATGGGCGGCGGGTTCGGACGGAAGTCTGAGGCCGATTATCCGCTGATGGCTGTGAAAATTGCACAGCAAGTCGACGGCCCCGTGAAACTGATCTGGTCGCGAGAAGAAGACACGCGCCAAGATTTCTATCGCCCCGCGACGACGGCGAAAGTGATTGGCGGTTTGTCAGCAGACGGTGAAGCTGTCGGCTGGGATTATCAGTTCGTGCACAAACATGACCCCGCCGAAGCGTCTCATATTCCCTATGCGATCGAAAACCAGTTTATTCACTATGCGGAGACGGAGAATCCGATCCGCTTTGGGCCGTGGCGGTCGGTGGATCACACACAGCATGGTTTCTTCATCGAGTCATTCATCGATGAACTTGCCCATGCGGCCAACAAGGATCCAATGGCGTTCCGACGGGATCTGGTGAGCGAGAGTCCAAGATATGTTGCGGCGCTTGATGCCGTGGCTGAGGCGGCCGATTGGGGCCGTGCTCTGCCGGAGGGGCGCGGTCTTGGTGTCGCGCTTGTGGACAGCTTTGGGACGATCGTGGCCGAAATTGCTGAAGTTGATGTCACTGGTCCGACGCCGCGCGTTCTCAATGTCTGGTCGGCCGCAGACCCGGGCTTCGTGGTCAATCCTGACGGGTTCACCGCACAGATTGAAAGCGCGATCATTTATGGCCTGTCGGCGACACTTTATGGAGATATCACGGTCGAGGGCGGCGCGATTGCTCAGTCAAACTTCCACGACTATCCCGTTGTGCGCATGGATGAAGCTCCGGAGATCAAGGTGCAGCTGATCAATAGTGGCGCGCGCGTTGGCGGCGGCGGCGAACCTGGAACACCACCGATTGCGGCGGCTGTGACCAATGCGATCTTCGCTGCGAGCGGTCAGCGTATTCGCGCTCTGCCGTTGGCGTCGCAGAGCTTTAGTGGCGTTTAGAGCTTGATGTCAGGTGATCTTGTAGCTTTGCCATGACGTTGCCACCACTCTTCGAGCATCCGCAGGATGTGTTGCATCAATGGCTCGATTGGGATGCTCAGGGCGGCGCTGCTCTTGTTGTCGTTGCGGCGACAAAGGGCGGCGCGATCCGGGCTCCCGGGTCATTGATGGCGGTCTCTCCGGCTGGTGAGACCGCTGGCTATGTGTCCGGCGGATGTATTGATGCGGACGTTGCGCTGAATGCTGTTTCCGCCATTAGGCGCGGCGAGGAGGTTCGTCTTCGCTATGGTGCAGACTCTCCGTTCAAAGACTTACCTTTGCCGTGTGGCGGGACGATCGATATCGCGATTTTTCCCAATTTGGATCGGCGCTTGATTGAACGTTGCTATGCTGACCTATCTGCGCGGAGACCTGCGCGATTGTTCCTGGATGGTGCAAATGGCCCGCAGCAATTTGATTATCATCCAAAACTGCGAATTCGGATTGCGGGACGAGGGGCTGACGCCTTGGCTTTGGCCCGTGTTTGCCGAGCGGCGGGATTTCCGACCGAAGTGGCACTTCCGGAATCCGATATTCAACTGATGGTGCAGACCCCCGACGAGCCGGACTTTACCAAACTCGTCACGCCGACATCTCTGCCGGATGTTCATGACGATGCATGGACGGCCTTTGTTCTGATGTTCCACGATGTGGATTGGGAGGTGCCGTTATTGCGCCAGGCTTTGGCAGGGCCCGCCTTCTATATCGGTGCGGTCGGTAGTCAGCGATCTCACAAGACGCGCTGTGCAGCTTTGGCTGCGGCAGGTTTGCATGATCGCCAAATTGCGCGCGTGCGCGGGCCTGTCGGCCTTATTCGCTCTTTGAGAGACGCATCGATGATCGCAGTGTCGACATTGGCTGAGATCGTTGAGGCGTATCATGCTGCCTCTGTTGCCGATTTTGCCAATACCGGTCTGGTGCTGCTCGCGGCTGGGCAATCGTCTCGGTTTGAGGAGGGGGACAAATTGCTTGCTGACCTGGAGGGTGAGCCGGTTATCGCGCATTCGGCGCGCGCTCTAGCATCGACCCGTGTCGGGCAACGCGTTGCCGTTGTCGGGCCATATCATCGAGACCGCGCCAACCAGTTGTCGGGGGCAGGTTGGACTGTTGTTCAGAACCCTGCGCCGGAGCTCGGTTTAAGTTCCTCGCTGTCTACGGCGATCATCGCATTGGATGCGGTGTCTCATATTGATGCGGCGCTGGTTTTGCTGGCGGATATGCCGCGGGTGCCCGATGCGCATCTCAACGCTCTGCGCCAAGAGATGACCCCGGGGGTCGATGCCGTCATGTCGCGCATTGATGGTGTTCTCGGCCCGCCGGCCTTGTTCTCACGGCGTATATTTCCGGAGCTGACGCAGCTGACCGGCGACAAGGGAGCCCGGATCCTGTTTGAGTCCCTTTCTGAGACCCGCATTATTGATCTTGATCCGGAGTTTGCCCAAGACATAGATCGCAAAGCAGACTTGGTGACGGTCCGCACGGTCTGAGAGGGCCAAGATTTTTGCGATAAGGCCTCGTCTATATGAAGCCAACCGTTGTGTTGGAGAAGCGGTTCAAATTCGGCAGCGCCGCTTGAAGTTCAGATCCGTTCAGGCCAAACCAGGCGCCGAGTGTTGCAGCGTATTGCTCGACAGAGATGTTCGGAATCAACCGTCCACTGATTGGTGTATATTGTGGGAGGCTGGTGTCCGGCAGCGGGATTTCTCCGAAGATCTGCCCGCCGTTTACGCTGCCACCGGCGACGAAGTGA
Organism: Pseudomonadota bacterium; assembly: GCA_039817885.1. Taxonomy (GTDB): domain Bacteria; phylum Pseudomonadota; class Alphaproteobacteria; order Caulobacterales; family Hyphomonadaceae; genus CALLCD01. The sequence continues at coordinate 5,338 of JBCBUY010000119.1, forward strand.
TGTCCGCCCCAACCATGATCTGTGCCGTCGCCATTGTCGACCAATGCGCGCCCAAAATCCGACGCCGTGAACAGCGTGACATCTTGCCAGATTCCGCGCTCGACCATTGCGTTTCGGAAGGCACCAATTGCGGCTGACATTTGAACCTGCCTTTGAGGGAGCTCGCTCGATTGGGCGCTGTGGGTGTCGAAGCCACCAAGTCCCACAAAGAATATCTGCCTACTGACGTCAAACTCGTTACGTGCTTCTATTGTCTCGGCAACGGTTTGCAATTGTCTGCCCAGGGGGGATTGGGGGAATTCTGTTGCGAAAGGTACGATGTTGTTTGTGGCTTGATTGAAGCTACGAACATTCCCGATCCCAGTGGACGAGATGCGTGCATAGTCTCGCTCCAGTATGCTGCTATTTCCAAAGTTGTTTTGGGCGTAGAACGCTTCCACTGCGGCGCGTTGTTCGACACCGCGTGTGCCGGGCCCAAGGAAGAAGTTGATCGACGTTATGTTGAGATCAATCGCGCTACCCGTGCTGCTGCCGGCAGCGAATTGGCGGGCGGTTTGTCCAGAAAGATAGACTTGGTTTCCGGCTGTTGTGATGGCGGAGAATAAGGGATCTGCATTTGGATCTGATGCGAGGGTGGCATCTGCGAACCGTCCGCCCCACCCAAGTTGTGCGCCTTCGACGCCGAGCGCCATCCAAGTGGATTGCTGATCATTGTGTGAGAACAGACGTGGTGGGAGGTCGACCGTTTCGTTGACGAAGCTCGCTCTATCTGTGGGCTCGATCAGGGGGCCGACATTTCCGACGATGGCGAGTTCACCTGAAGCGAATAGCGCCTGCAAGTCTTCCATGCCGGGTGCCAAAGCAAAGCTCCGGCCACCAAAGTTTGCAGCATTGCGAACATCGAGTTCCAAAAGATTATTCCGGGTACGTGCGAAAAACGGATCACCGCTATAAGCTCCAAATAGGCCATTTCGAGCGGCGGCCAGTTGATCGAACTCACCTTGGTCAAAAGGGAAAACTGTATCGGCGTGATCAAGCCCCCCGAAAAAGAACAGGCATACTAGAGCCCGGTAACCCGTGACATCACTGGCATGAGCTCGGCCTGCACCGAGACCCGCAAGTAAACCGGTGCCGCCAAGAAAACTTGCAGCTGAGCCCGTTAGAAAAGATCTGCGGCTGACGTGTATCAAGGTCGTTTCCTTCCCCGTTCTGATTATCGAATGATCGCGAAGCTTGGTGTGCTGAGGGTCAGCAGGATCGCGACCTCGATGCGCTGTAGGCGATCGCGTTCGTCCTCGACGATTGGCAATGCCGCAACGGCATCGATGATCATCTGGCGTTCTATATCGGTCATGCGGCCAGCGGTTAGGAGTAGATCTAGATGATCTACAAGCTCGTCTGGCGTTTCCGCCATTTCCATTTCCGCTGCGAAGTTTCGGTCGAACAGATTGTTGTTGTTGCCACCACTATTGCTGTCGCGAACGAATGTGGTCAGGAAATTCACATAGCCGAGTGTGTTGCCTTCGGTGACGATCTGGAATTCAGGCGTCGTGAGGCCTGCGTCACCGCTTTCAGTCCCTGGTGTGATGAAACCTGGCCGAAAGAAGTTGAACACGGACGGTGAGCGGAATGGGTGCTGGGACAGTGCATCTTCGCGCGCCGTCGTATCGAAGAACTGAAACTCATCGGCTGCCCGTACACCGATGAACGGAAACGCACGGATGAAGTGGACAAACTTCAGAACGGGCTCACGTACTTTTCCAACACTGTCCGGAAGCGTTAAGGGATCTTGGTGCACTATCGGATCGAGCAGGATCGCAGCGAGTGTCGCTTCAAGGTCGCCGCGTCCGGTGGAGCCGAAGACCTGACCGTTGGGGGCTGTGAACGTGCCCGTTTCGAAGGCCGTGGCGACCCGCTCAACATAATCCGGAGGCGGATTGCTAACGGTAAAACGTTGGATCAATTGTCTTGATACGAACGGGGCGACGTTTGGGTGTGCGAAGATAGCATCCAGGGCGAGTGTGATGCTTTCCTCGCCCGGCGTGCCCGCGGGAATGACAGTGTCGAGGAAGGCTTTCTCCAATTCGGAGTGCTCATCTTCGAAAATGACCATCGGTACGAAATTCCGGTTTTCGGCCTCACTTTGGAAGATGCTTGGGCCGCCGGCAAACCCTAATCCTGTGAAGACGCGCGCCAGGCCGCTAATGTCTGAATTGTCGAAGAGTTCGATTTGTCCATTCGGTCCTTCAACAGGTGTGCCATCCATATTGAGTTCGACGAGCCCTATGGTGAAGAGTTGTAGGATCTCCCGGGCGTAGTTTTCATCGGGCATTCGACCGGTTTCCGGGTCACCTCTGCGGTTTTGCAGATAGGTCAGATATCTGCCCATGGCGGGGGTATAGGTCACATCCTCGAGAAGCTGTCGATAATTGCCGAATGCGTTTTGGGACAAGATGTCCTGATAATATGCAACTTCGAGGGGCAAGCCGTTGCCGGTCATCAAATCACTGACGACAATGATTTGAGAGAGCGCAAAGACCATCCTTGTTCGGAGTGTGTCGTCGCCGTCCAGCAATATTTGCCAGAACTGGGACGAGTGTGGCTGACCCGTGAGTGGGTCACCGGCTTCCTGGCGGTCCAATAAAGGTTGCAGAAGCTCTGTGCGCGGCTTTTCGAACTCAGATGCGAGCCAGTCTGCCGCGTCGATACCGACCATCGCGTTGAGTGTGGCAACTTCCTCACCAAGTGACGCTTGCACAAGAAAGCGACTGACTTCTTCGGGTGTCGAAAGCGCCGTTGCTGCGGTTGGTGTCGGTGGGGGTGGAGGGGGCGGCGTTGCAGGTGGGGGCGGCGGCGGTGGAACCGGT
>JBCBUY010000120.1:0-8151 GCA_039817885.1 Pseudomonadota bacterium
CAAGACCGATATTGTTACCGGTCGTGCCAACGCCGCGGATGCGGAGTGTCGATCCTCCCGTCGCTGTATCCGAACTATTGATATTGAAGCTTGGGGTCACAGACTCCAGATTGGTGACATCAAAAACGCCCTGACGGTCCAGCGCCTCCGGACTGAAAGCCGAAACGGCAATCGGAACATCTTGGATCGACGCTTCACGCCGTGTCGCCGTCACTGTGATTTCGCCCATTCGGCGGGTCGCATCGTCCGCCTCATCAGGTGTGACGTCCTGAGCGAATGCTGGCGATGTCGTAAGAGCTAACGCCGCTGCTGATCCCAGCAAGACGGATTCGTAGCGTTTTGTGAGTCTCATGTCTTTTTTTCCTCCCGCGGCGTTCTTATTAAAAGCGAACACCTTCAATGATTTTTGAGTTCCCGCTCTTTGTCGGGAATCTGCAATAATATCATTGACAACAATCTAGGTCTGTCAACTTGACACTACGGAAACCATAGAAGTTATCGCAGCTGGAATACTTGAAAAAGCCTGTATAATCAGTGGCAATTCCAATTGTTCTCCGGTTCTAGGATATGTAACCCATGAAAAGGTGTGATCAGAAAGCCATCGTCCTGTTTTCCGGAGGACAGGACTCTGCTGTTTGCTTGGCATGGGCGTTGACGCGCTTTGAGCGCGTTGAAACCGTAGGATTTGACTACGGCCAAAGGCACAAAATCGAGCTGGAATGCCGCGCTCAGTTTATAACTGCCTTGCGCAAGTCGTTGCCTGACTTGGCCGCAGGTCTGGGGGACGACCACTTGCTCAACATACCGGTTCTCGGAGACATCAGCGACACATCGCTGACGCGTGACACCGAGATAGAGGTTGCCGCATCCGGTCTGCCATCGACATTTGTTCCAGGCCGAAACCTGATCTTTCTGAATCTTGCCGGCGCACTCGCTTGGCGGCGAGGGGCGAACGCCATTGTGGGCGGCATGTGTGAAACGGACTTTTCAGGATATCCAGATTGCCGGCGGGAAACGCTTGATGCCCAGGAGCGCGCGCTTTGTCTTGGTCTCGACCGGAAGATCGATATCGAAACACCGCTCATGTATATCGACAAGGCCGCCACCTGGGAAATGTCCAGGCAAATTGGCGGAGATACGCTTGTGGATCTGATCGTCGAGGAGACCCATACCTGCTATCTCGGCGATCGATCGACCCGCCATGAGTGGGGCTATGGGTGCAATGCCTGTCCCGCCTGCGAGCTTCGTGCGAACGGGTGGCAGACTTGGCGCAGCGGAGCGATCGTGTGAGGACGACCTATTCTGTCAAAGAAGCCTATTATACGCTTCAGGGAGAGGGCGCGCAGACCGGACGAGCTGCCGTCTTCCTCCGGTTTTCCGGCTGCAACCTTTGGAGCGGTCTAGAGAGAGATCGATTGAGCGCGGTTTGCCAGTTCTGCGACACAGATTTCGTCGGCACGGATGGTGTCGGCGGTGGAAAATTCACATCAGCAGAAGCCGTCGCAGACCATGTCGATACGATATGGAACGCAAATGCCGCCGGTGGGTCCAAATATGTCATCTGCACCGGCGGTGAGCCGCTGCTCCAGCTCAATGATGCGCTGATTGCAGCGCTGCATGAGCATGGCTTCGCAATCGGAGTGGAAACAAATGGCACACTCGCAGCGCCCGAAGGCCTCGATTGGATTTGTGTCAGCCCCAAAGCAGATGCTGACATTGTGTTGACCTGTGGCCATGAGATCAAACTCGTCTATCCGCAGCCCCTTGCCATGCCAGAGCGTTTCTCTGATCTGGATTTCGATCATTTTTTCTTGCAACCGATGGATGGACCAGAGATTGCACAGAACGTAGAAGCCACGGCAGAGTATTGTATGAAGAATCCAAAATGGCGACTGAGCTTACAAACCCACAAACTGATCGGATTGCCCTAAGTCCCGAGGGGCAGACGTTTGAAATTTCGAAGTCCGTGACGTTTGAAGCGGCCCATCGTCTGCCGGGGCGCGGCACGTCTGATCCCTATGGCAGAATTCATGGTCATAGTTTCAAGGTTGAGGCAGCCATTGTCGGCGAGGTCCAGCCCGGTGAACGCTGGGTCGAGGATCTGGGCAAGCTGGCCGCCGAACTCGAAAACGTCGCTGCCCAGCTAGACCATCAATTGCTGAATGACATCGACGGCCTGAGCGCACCGACCTTCGAAGTCATCGCCATGTGGATTGCCGATCGGTTGAAACCGGCGCTTCCCGGTTTGACCCGCGTGACAGTGTCGAGGCCCAGCCTTGATGAAAGCTGCACCTTTCGACTTTAGTCTTTGACGAGAAGCATGTCGCTAAGCTCGCCGGCAACAGCTGACAGGGCCTGACGCACATGTTTCAAACCGCCGCCTCTCCCGTGATGGACAAGCAAACGTTTCACCGGCGGTTCCTCATCATCCACGCGGACTTGAAAATGCCGGCTGCGGGGCAGAACTGCGGTCATCATCGATTTTGACAGATCGAAACGTACCTGATCGTCAAATGCCCCATTACGCGCATCTGCTTCGAAGTCCGATTGTTCCCGCCGCTCCACGGCATTGAACAGGACCGAAAGATCCGGCCGATGATCCGTATCCGTTTGATCAGCGATCACCCGGTTTAGAAGCTTGATCCCACGCAGCGAATAAACATCGGTGTGCATTGGGGCCAATACGAGATCCGCAGCCTGAAGGACGCATCTCGTTAGAAATGTTGCATTCGGGTTGGTGTCGAGCACAATCAAATCATATTGGCCTCGGTAAAAGTCGAGGGTCCGTAGAAAATGCTGACGAACGGCGTCTAGCCCCTCACGGTCCGTCGAGAACGCATATTTCGAAATCTCAAATTGGCCGAAGATGATGTCCAGCCGCCCGCGATTGCCATCTTTCTCAAGCAAGGAATGGCAGATCTCATCCCTTGGAGCCGCTGTGAAGGGCTCTATCGACAGGTGGTTCCACCGATCCGCCGGCGACGCCCTGTGAGCCTCATGCAGCTGGCTCTTCTCGAAGAGAGAGATCACGCTTGCATCTCGAATGGCCGCCTCATCGGGGGCTCCCGACGGGAAAAAAAGCTGTGAGAGATTGTACTGGGGGTCGAGGTCAACAAGTAAGACCCGCCGTCCGCCAGATTTTTGGTAGGCAGCCGCGACCTGCGCCGCAACCGTCGTCTTACCAACACCGCCCTTCATGTTCATGACGGCAACGACCGGACACCCAGCGCGGTAAGCCCTCTGTGACGCCTCCACCACGCCGTCCATATCTTCGGTCGTCAGGACAAGATCCTTACCAAGTTCAGATTTGACGAACCCGCCAACGCGGCTTCGATCGGCGCGAACGGGGAGAATGGTCAACCCGTTCCGGCGAGCCCGGGCGATATCTCCCCTCACGGTCTTCGAGCGCATCGCTTCAAAGGACACCAGAACAATCACGAAACTCGCATCATCAATGGCTTGATCGGATGCCGATCGGCTGGGTTCGTCATGGGCAACAAACCGGGAAGGGATGCCCGCACGCCGCAAATGCTCACTCAGCTCGAGAAGCGCATCCAGCTGATCCTCAGCATGGGCAATGAAGGCGTGAGACATAGGGAGGGTTTCCGCTCAGATGATGGTCTGCAAGGGCGCTTTATTTCTGCGTTTGGGGGCAAAAATGAGACATGGCAAGCTTTGAACGAAACCTACCGATCAGATTGCTGTGGAACTGGATCAATTTGCCGCTGCGGAACCATTTTGATTGTGTTGCGGTTAAGCTTGTGGTTGTAAGCGACGCTTGAATTGGAGCGATATTGATGACGTGGTCCCCATCGTCCTGGCGAGATAAGCCGGCAAAACACATCCCGGAAGACTATCCCGACATCGCCCATCTTGCCGATGTCGAGGCGCGCCTGAAGGCGTTTCCACCGCTTGTGTTTGCGGGCGAGGCGAGGGCGTTGAAGTCAAAGCTTGCCGATGTGGCGGCCGGAAACGCTTTTCTGTTGCAGGGAGGCGACTGTGCCGAGAGCTTCAAGGAATTTAGCGCCGACAATATTCGCGATACACTGCGTGTCATGCTCCAAATGGCTGTGGTGCTGACCTTCGCGGCCACCAAACCGGTCGTCAAAGTTGGTCGCCTTGCAGGACAATTCGGCAAGCCACGATCATCACCGACGGAGACGATTGGCGACACCACACTGCCGTCCTATCGCGGCGACAACATCAACGGCATGCCCTTCACACCTGAGGACCGGGTGCCCGATCCGGAGCGGCTGATCAGAGCCTATGCCCAGTCATCGTCAACACTGAACCTCGTGCGCGCTTTTACGCAAGGCGGATATGCCGATATCCGCAACGTACATTCCTGGATGCTCGGCTTTGTCGACCGGTCCTCCCAGGGGGAACGCTATCAGGCATTAGCGGAGCGTATCAGTGAGGCGCTGGCATTCATGGAGGCGTGTGGCGTCACATCATCGACCGTCCCCCAACTCTCCAAAGTCGATGTCTATACATCTCACGAAGCACTTTTGCTCGGCTTCGAAGAGGCGATGACGCGGATCGATTCTACCACTGGCGATTGGTATGACACCGCCGCGCATATGCTGTGGATCGGCCATCGCACGCGTCAGCTCGACCATGCCCATGTTGAATTCCTGCGCGGGGTCAAAAATCCGATCGGCCTGAAATGCGGTCCGGGGCTTGATCCTGATGAACTGATCCGTGCGATCGATGTCCTGAACCCGAGCGACGAGCCGGGTCGCATGACCCTGATCGCGCGATATGGGGCCGATCAGGTCGCCAAAGATCTGCCGGCCCTTGTTCGGGCGGTGAAGCGGAGCGGCCGGACGGTGGTCTGGTCCTGCGATCCCATGCACGGCAATACCGAGAAGACCGGCAACGGATACAAGACCCGCCGCGTTGAAAGCGTGCTCTCCGAGGTGCGCGACTTCATTGATATTGTTTCCGCTGAGGGGTGCTATCCCGGAGGCGTTCACTTTGAGATGACAGGGCAAGACGTTACCGAATGCCTTGGCGGTGCCCAGGCGATCTCCGAAGACGACCTGTCATCAAGATACCACACCCACTGCGATCCACGGCTAAATGGTGAGCAAGCTCTTGAACTTGCCTTCCTCGTGGCAGAGAAGCTCTCGGACGTAAAAGCGGCGAACGAAACGCTCACCGCGGCTGAATAGCGAAAAAGGAACGATCCATGTCCAGGCGGGGCCGCCCCGCTTGGCTACGGGGCTCTGAAATCATTGACCTCTTGAGGCTGTCAGGGCCGATCGCGATTTCGCGCATGTCCATGATGCTGATGGCGCTGACAGACGCTATTGTTCTGGGCCAAGCCGCCGAGGGCGAGCTCCCGTTCATTCTGAACTCATGGCTGCCGATGGGGATCTGCCTGGGTCTGGGGATGGGTCTATTGCTGGGTGTCCAGGTTTTGACGTCAGAGCTTATGGGGCAGGGGCAAGAGGCGGATAGTGGGCGGATTTTCCGGCGCGGAACAATCTGGGCGATTGGGCTCGGTGTTGGCCTGATGGCTGTAGTGTACGCCACGGCTTCGTCGCTTTTCACGTGGGTGTTTACGGATCTCAGTCCGAACGCCGAGATGAGCGGCACACTGACAGCGCAACAAGTTGCTGATGAAACGGCGAGCGTGACTCGCATCATGTCCTTCGGAATGGCCGGATTCATGCTCTCCGTTGCCTTCAGTTTTTATCTCGAAGCGCTCCGCAAGCCTCTTATCGTGACGGTGCTCTCCTATGCCGCTGTTGGCGTAAACGCCTTAATTGACTGTGCGCTGATCCTCGGCTGGTGGGGGATGCCGCAACTCGGTGCTGAGGGCGTGGCGTGGGCCACGACAGGCTCTCGCTGGTTTCTTACGGCCGTACTGCTGGTCTACATCCTGCGTTCAACGCCCGCACTTGCAGCCTCAAGCGCAGCTCCGGCGGGAGAGAGCTTCCGACAGTTGAAAGTCGGCATTGGCACAGCCGTCAGCAATGTCGCCGAATGGGGTGGTTTCAACATGACCTACATCATCGCCGCATTCATCAGCCTCGCCGTCAACTCGATCTATGGCTACACGGTACAGGTCATGGGCGTTTGCTTCATGATCTTTCTCGGAATCGGCACTGCCACCAGCGTTCGTGTCGCCGAGAATTTTGGTCGCCAGAACAGTGCCGGGATTCAAGATGCGTCTCGATTAGGGGTCGCGGCAACCCTTGTCAGCGGTCTCGCCATGGGGCTCATCGTTTGGGTGCTGCAGGATATCATTCCGTTAGGCCTGGTCAGCGCGGATGCTGAAATTGATGGAATATTGCTGGCACCTGCCATCGGGGCGTTGCTGATCTACGCTGCGATCGGAACGACATTCGATGGTTTGCAAGCCGTGGCGTCCATGGCTCTGCGTGCACAAGGCATCGTCTGGGTGCCAACACTGATCCATATCGGCTCATTTTTCATTGTGATGCTGCCTGCAGGATATTGGCTGGGCATCAGTTTGGAACGCGGAGCACAAGGTATGATGGAAGCCGCCGTTTTGAGTTTAGGACTGGCAGCGATCCTTCAATGGGGATTACTGGAAATGAAAATGGCGCGCCCCAAGGAAGGAGCGCGCCATCAACTTGTCAGTTCTGACGGAGCTTAAAGATCTTTCAGAGCTGTCGCCGGCTTGAATGCTGCCGATGTCTTCTCTGGAATTTTGATCTTTTCGCCGGTCGCAGGGTTGCGGCCTTCGCGTGCCCCGCGCGTCTTGGCTTCAAACGTACCAAACCCAGCAATAGAGACTTTCTCTCGCTTTTTGACCGAGTCAGCAATTGCGTCAAACACGGCGTCTACTGCGGCCCCGGCATCAGCGTTGGACAAGCCCGTGGTTGTTGCCACAGCCTTGGTCAAATCCCCTTTATTCATGATTTCCTCCATGATTGACGGCAAGGGTGCCGTTGGGGCGAGAGTACAGACACGATTCGGGCACTGTCGATATGCAAAAAGCTAGTAATTGCAGGCTATTTCACTAGAATCCAGCCTTCTTCCCCCTCGATCGCGCTCAGTTTTCCCTCATCAAGGGAGTCAGGTGGCCCAAAATAGCCCTCTAAGCGACCGCGCTGGTCCAGATCGCAATAGTGGTGGGCGATTGCACGCACCTGCGCCTGGTCGATGACTTCACCTGGCGCGGGGGTCACCTCCACAGCCGAAGGATAGACTTCGCAGATCAGAAGCGAGACATCCTCAAGCGCGCTTTCGTCTAACGGCCTAAAGCCTGTTTCGAACGGCCATATGCGTGCGCCTTCAACAGTCTCACGAAGCGCCTTGACGTGCGGAATTCCCGTCAGGCTCTGGCTGCCGACACTGCCCGTATAAGCCAGCTGCCAGCACGATTTTGGTTGCCCAACCTTTTCAGCGCGCAGCCAGGCCTCTGTCTCGCGGAACTCTGCCAAAGAGCCCGTCCCAAAATCTCCCTTCGTTCCGGCAAGTGTCTTGACCTGATCACGCTTCGGTGCGCCCCAAAAGGGGAAGGGGCCCTTGCTGATCTTGTAATTCATGCCAGCGGCAACAGCGAAGCGAGGATTCGAATTGTCCTCGCGATCCTTCATTTTGGACGCGATATGCCCCTGCATGGCTTGCCATGGGCTGACATTCGACAGGTCCAGACCAAGCGCCTCAGCCGTGCCATCGGGATAACCAAGTGAGAAATCAAAGCCCAGCAAGACCTTGTCCCCGCGTCCGTGGAGCTTGGCGATCATGTCGAGAAGAAACGTTCTGGCTTTCAGCCGTGTGTCGGGATTGACCGCCTGGAACACCATGCGCAGCCGAGCATCCTTCGCAAGAATGCCGATCCAAATGGAATTAGGCCCCGTGACTGGCTTTGTCGCGGCACTCCAATCCACCATAATGTAGGCATCGAAGAGCCTCGGCATGACTATCCTTTTGACGAATGGCAGACAGCTTGAAGCTTATTGCCGTCAGGGTCGCGAACATATGCGCCGTAATAGTTCGGGTGGTAGTGTGTCCGCAGCCCTGGGGGACCTTCATCTGTCCCTCCGGTTTCCAGCGCGGCGTTGTAGAAATCATCGACAACATTTCTCGATGTGGCCAAGAAAGCTACGTGCGTACCGTTCCCGTTTGTGGCGGTCATGCCATCATAGGCCGGACCTACGAAAACCTTCGGAC
>JBCBUY010000121.1:0-7767 GCA_039817885.1 Pseudomonadota bacterium
CGATTGGAGCTATTCTGCCCTGGCGTAAAAAGGAATGACGCATTCTGGATCTCCACGTGCCCAGCGTCTGCCGTCCACCCTTCGATCGATGTAAATAGGTCCCAGAGTCCGGTACCGGCTGGACGGCTACCATTACTGGTCAGCGGGGGGTGGTTCTGGAAGTCACCATTGGTGATCAACTCAACACCGAGCTGGGGGTCACCTGTGGGCGGCGTGGCTTGGACGGGTTGGAATTGGATGTTACCAAGATCTAGGTTTCCATTGTCGAACGATACTCTGAGAACTTGTGTCCCGGCCTGCAGAGTGACGCGCGCTGTGGAGGTTGGTGCATAGGAAGTCCAAGCCCCTGTATTCGGTACAGTGAATGTTGCGTTTTCATAGGTAGCGCCGTTCTGGGTGAAACTAGCGCTAAAGCTGGTCCCGAAAGGCGACGAGGTAATAAAGTTGAGGTCGTAGGTGCCTGCAGCACCGACATTGATCGTATATTCCAGCCATTCACCCGCAGCGATCCAGCCGATTGTCTTATTGGAATGTACCTCGACATCGGTTTCGGTCCGGAATGCATTACCGCCAGAACGACCGGGGCTGTCATTATAAGCAATCCCCTGGCCGCCCTCGTCAAAGGTTTGAGGTTCAATTATGGTTTGCGTGGTTGTGCTGATAATGGGAGCGGTCCCACCATAAGGCGTCTGCCCGGCGGCGGGAGGCGGCGATGCTTGTTCTTCGACCGTGAGCGCGAAACTAATCGCTGCGGAGTCGTCTGTTCCATCATTTGCAATGATGGTGAATGCGTGTGTGCCGACGGTTGTAACCGATCCTGAGAGGGTGTTGCCAGAGATGGTGAGACCTGCCGCAGGCTGAGTTCCGAAGCGATAGGTGAGGGTATCGCCCTCTGCATCGGAGAAGTGGTCATTGAGGTTGATGGTGGTGATCGCCTGGCCTGTTGTTACCGTCTGCGACGGAACACCGCCCGAAACCGGAGCCGTGTTGGTAGGTGGTGGAGGCGTGCTCCCACCTAATGTCCCAAGCAGAACATTGTCGAAATAGTTCGTGGCACCACCGCCACCACCTTTCATGCCGATGGCTTGGAAGATTGTAATGCCGAGCCCAGCCAGGTCGACTTGCACGGTGTGCCACGTACTTTCAGCCAGTTGACCCATCGATGAGGGACCGGGCTGGCCATTGACCGTCCAGTGTTGGTTATTCGATCCGTTGAGGGCCATCGCGGCCCAGCTACCGCCATGGCGCAAGGTCAATTCTCCAGCATTGCCGGAGGGGCGATAATACTCAAATTGGAGATATTGCTGATCTGGGCTCAATGTGCGCTGAACGAGAAGACCACTTTGACCGTAGGGTATCGAGTTGATTCGAAGGGCGCTCCCAGCGCGTCCGGCAGGGTCGCCGACAATTGTTGCACTGCCACTGTTGTTCCAGACGCCTGCGCCGCTAGAGGCGTTGTCGTCAAACAGGGTTATATCAGGTGTGAAATTGCCGCTATTTGCCTGGCCGATGGCAGCCGGTTGTAATGTCCCAATCGCCACTCCACATAGGAGCGCTAGTTTCCACTTGCCCATGGAATTCCCTCGGTTTCTTTGAGCTCCTGACCAACCGCAATAATCCCCAAGGGTTGCAATCAGGATCTCATCAATCGAGGTGACGAGACGATCTAGACTTTAACAAAAAGAATTGTGGAAAGGGGAAATTAGTCGGTTGTCCGAAAGGAAAGGCTGGTAATTTTTAATATTCCCGGCACGCAGAAGAGCGCTGTTAGTGCAAATGTTTCGCCGGAAGCAGGGACATTTCATCGACACGTGTTTGTGGTGTTAATCTTAATAAAAAACGCGTTGTGAAGCACTAGAATTCAAAATTATTCTAGTTTTTGGGCCTCATTTTTTAGCCAGCTATGCGTGTCGGCCTTATCGAATAGAAGACTGTGAGGGATCTTGCTCGTTGGCTCGCGCGTGATCTTAAGCGGAGGCACACCTGACTGGGGTTCACCGTCTTCGCCGAGAGGTCCGATCTAGCCCTTCGTGGTCGTCGATGAGAAGGCCGTCGAGTAGCTCGCTCACAGTGAGGTCCATGGCCTTGGCGAGGGTATGTATCGAGTTGATGGTCACATTTTTTGTGCCACGTTCAACGCTTGAGACAAAGGTGCGGTGAAGATCAGCGCGATCGGCCAGCTCTTCCTGGCTCCATCCCCGCTGTCTGCGCTGCTCCCTGACCAGCAGACCGACTCGGCGTTTGATCTCCATGTGATTGGATGGCCGTGATGCAGTCTTTTGATCTACAGTCTACTCGTTTCATTTCGACTTGACTGTTGCGGACTTGCATGGCTCCACAGAAACCATGAGTGAGACGAGTAGACTGCAATCGAACCGAATTACGCCATCGGAAGTACGTTACATAAAACTCGGCGCAAACAATGCGTGGGCTGAGACTAGCATTGAGAACAATCGCATTGAATTCGGCCATGGCAACGTGCCTCATCATCTTGCGGCTTCGGGTGACTGGGATTGCGTCCGATCCATTTGGGATGACCAAACCAGTTCAGGGAAGGCCAGCGACTTTCTGCGGGAAGTCAAAGACTTCTACAGTCTTGGGTCTGACTGTCTTTGGATCACCTTCGCTATGGGGCGCTTATGGTGGGCCTTTGCCGAAGATGAGGTCGTGCTTCATGATAAGCGGTCAGATGATTCAGGATCGCGGTTTCGGCGGGTGATTGGAGGTTGGCGATCAGAGACCCGCTTCGGTCAACCGCTCCTGATGAGTGAAATCTCGAGCAAACTGACAAAGACGGCGTCCTACCGGCAAACGCTTTGCCGAGTTGAAGCGGCCGATTATGCCATTCGCCTGATTAACGGAGAGCAGGATCCAGCGCTCATTGAGGCAAAGGCCGCGCAGTCGACATTTGTAGACGCGCTCGTGCCGCTCATCTCATCTTTGCACGAAGCGGACTTCGAGGTCCTCTCGGACCTTATCATGACCCGCCTTGGCTGGGTCCGCGTCTCTGGCATCGGTGGTCTTCAAAAAGATACCGACTTTATTCTCGAGCAGCCTGCGACAGGAGCAAGGGCGCTCGTTCAAGTAAAGTCCTCAGCGGACCAGGCGGTTCTTGATGATTATGAAGAGCGTTTTGCAGCGTTGGATGCCGATCGCTGCTTTTTCATCTGCCATTCGCCAAGGGGCGACCTCACACCTCAAACAAATATGCACATCTGGACCGGCAGGTCCCTTGCTAAGCGCGTGGCGCAGGCCGGTCTTGTTGATTGGGTCTTTGCACGGGCAGCGTAGGCCGAAATCCGCACCGCTTAAGGGATAGCGCACCGTGCGGTCTTTAACGCCTCTATTGTTAGATAATCTTGTTTTCCCGCGCTTCCGGATCAAAGCCAGGCTCTCCCGGTTTCGGTGCAATGTTCTGTTCACCTGTTTCAACACGTGTCCTGGTAAGTGGGGACATCCACGGAGGCACTTTCGGTGGCACGAGGAGGACGCCAACGGAGCTGGTGTCGAGAGCGATGGTCGCCTTGGTGAGGATTTTCTCAAAGTAAGCAAGGCTGGCGTCGTCTTTGTCGATAAGCGCGCGTTGTTGAAGCTTTAAAACGACGAGTTCTATCACGCTACACGTTCGGTTCAGCTGCGGCACAAAATGGGTTTGGGTTGCGACTTTCGAGACGATCTTGTCTTTGTCGGTTTTTGGTTCCGGAGGCGCAGATCTATTGCGCTCGCGGATCTTACGGTTCAGCTCATCGACATGTTCCCGAATGGCCGATGTCATCACAATATGCGCCAGCATGCTATCTGAGTATTCCGCCATCATGACCCCGCTCCGTCGTTCGCCGGATTGGGGTGTCAGCAAACCTGCCTCTCCACAGAGTTTCATAAAGCGCTTGATGGCGGCAAGCCGTCCCTCCAGCGCTGACTGAGTTGTCGTTCGAAACGATGCTTCAAATTTGCTGATATCCCGCTTCTTCCCATCGATCACCATTGGCATCGTTTCTTCCAGCACGGAAATATGGCTCTTATACTTCTTCGGCCGCCCTCGAGGGTTGCCTGACCGACCTTTCTCGAACCGATGCTGTTTTGGCGGTTTGCGGTATCCGACGTCATACTTTTTGTTAGCCATTGGTAGCCTCCATCAGCTTGGCGGTGAAGGCTATCCCCGTCTCCGCATGGATTGGTGTCAGTCCAGCCGCCTTGAGGCGAGTGAGGATCACATCGCAATAGGAAGGATCGATTTCGACCCCATAGCCTTTTCGCCCCGTCTCGTGGGCAGCGAGAAGAGTTGTACCGCTGCCTGCGAAGGCGTCGAGGACGATGCCGTTCCGGTTGGAACAGTCTAGAATCGCGTCTTTGACGAGAGCGAGGGGTTTGACCGTCGGGTGCATGGCGAGATCGTCGTCCCGCGTTTCGCCAAAAGCGTTGGCTCCCGCATAGGACCAGAGATTGGTGCGGTTCCTACCGTGCTTGCCGAGTTTCACATTGTTGATGTGGGACGTGGTGCCGGACTTAAAGACGAAGACCAGCTCATGCTGTGAGCGGTAAAGGGACCCCATACCGCCATTCGACTTCGCCCAGACGCAGAGATTTTTTAGCTCCGTATAAGTCTCCCGGCCTGCGGATAGGACCTCGCCCATGTGCCGCCAGTCCATGCAGACAAAATGAATTGCGCCATCTTTGCTGATCCGAACGAGGTGCCCGAAGACTGACCTTAAGAACCTTTCGAACTCTTTCTCCGTCATCTCGCCGGAGGCCATGGCAAACTCGCGGTGGGTTTGTTTGCCGAGGCCGCTCACATGGCCATCGACGGGGACATTGTAGGGCGGGTCGGTGAAGATGAGATCCGCTTTCGCGCCATCAAGAAGTCGGTCATATGTCTCTGGCTTTGTGGCATCATCGCAGATCAGGCGATGGTGCCCGATCTGCCAGATGTCGCCTGGCTGCGAGATCGCGGGACCAGAAGACGGCTGTGGAACGGGTGGCTCTTCCCCCACCTCACCCACAGACCCGATGCTGGCGATAATCTGATCAATGTCGCCCATCTCAAATCCGGTGAGGGTGAGATCGAAGCCGAGATCGCTGAGCTCTCCGAACTCTATGGCAAGGATAGCTTCGTCCCATCCAGCATTGAGTGCGAGCTGATTGTCGGCGATGACATAGGCGCGCTTCTGCGCCTCGGTCATGTGTTCTATCCTGACGACCGGGATCGCAGTCATACCAAGCTCTTTGGCCGCATCTACGCGCCCATGACCTGCAAGGATCGTTCTTTGCTCATCGACCAAGACGGGGTTCGTAAACCCGAACTGTTTGATCGATGACGCGATCTGCTTGATCTGTTTCTTACTATGGGTTCGCGCATTGCGCTTTGACGGTTTGAGCGACGATATGGCCAAGCGCTCCACACCAATAGGTACGTTCACGGGGGATCTCCACGTTCAGAAAGGCTAACAATGTCTCCATTTCTGAACGCACGACCCCGGACGACTCACGGTGGAACAGCGTTTTTTACGAGCCCTCTATGAGAACTCGCCGCTCTAAGCCTGTGTACCGGCTGAGCACCGTCAACATAGCGAAACAGCACACTCCGTTCAAGGAAAATCCGTACAGACGCTTTGTTCACTATCTTGATCAAGATCTTACTGCTGCGAATCTTGGGTCTGCGATGGGAGCAATTCCGTTGAAAAACTCGTCGTTGATTTGAGCTGATCCCCGCTCTGATGTTCTCCACTGGCCTGTTTCTGCAGGGTGCTCGCTGCCCTTTCTGTCTCTAAGCGGTGTTTGGGATATTGAGAGATGGCTTGGGAGCGTATTTAGCGAGTTTTCTGAGGTTTTGGGTCGTGGCGGCGAGAAGAAATTCGTCATTGGCGCCAGTGGGGCCTCGCAACCTTAATCGTCGGAAGCCATGCTGGCACTTGAGATGAGCAAAGCTCATTTCGACCTTCTTTCGATCTCGCCTGGATTGTTCGTATTCGGGAGTTTCGCGGAGACGCTTCACTTCATCTCTGGCATGCTCATAGATTGATCGACCAACACGTTTGTTGCGTGCGTTCGGACAGCACTTTTGTTTTAGCGGACAGACTGCGCAATCTGAGTTGCTCGATCTATACATTCGCTTCTTGTCTTTCGTGATGCCAGATCGCGGAACCTTATATTGCCTTCGTTGATGGCGGAGCGCTTTACCATTTGGACATGTGAAGAAATCTCGTTCCTTATTGTAGACGAAGTCTTTGATCGTGAAATTCGTCGTCGGCGCGCCTGGTGGTTCAAGCAACGCAACATGTGGTTCGATCTGTTTCTCATCGACCATCCAAGCCACAATCTCAGCAGCGCCATAAGCACCATCTCCCATCAGGCGCTTCGGTTTTAGTCCAAACCGATCTTCAGTTCTGTCGATCATCGTCTTGGCCGCTTCAACCTCGGCTTTGCGATATGCTGGGGTTGGCTCAACATCAACAATCACCGACGTCTCTACATCCAGAAGATAGTTGGTCGCCCAGGTAAATCGGGCCTGTCCGCCGATCGCGGCTGTCCATCGCGCGGTTGGATCAGTGAGTGAGATTTTCTTACGCGGTGCACCATCTTGGTCGATCGCATCAAGATATTCTGTGACTGGACGAGACGCGATCTTTGGATCCGACCAATCAATCGGTTCATCGGCTTCGACGGCATTGTCCTCACTCGCATCGGCGCGGATCATACTGGCATCAACCGCAAACCCTTCGCCTTTGACCAGGCCTTCAGACATGCAGCTGAAAACCACTTGCTCGAACAACTTCCTGAAGAGATCACTCTCCCGGAACCGGCCATGCCGCGCCTTGGAGAACGTCGAGTGGTTAGGGATCTGGTCTTCGATACCAAGCTTGCAGAACCATCGATAAGCGAGGTTTAGATGAACCTCCTCGCAAAGCCGACGTTCCGAGCGAATGCCGTAGCAATACCCCACAATCAGCATCCGGCACATCAGTTCCGGATCGACTGAGGGGCGACCGGTGTGACTATAGAAGGGCTTTAAATGCGCGCGAATGTCATCAAAGTCGAGGAACCGATCAATCTTCCGGAGCAGGTGATCCGCTGAAACCATCTCCTCCAGAGAAAACTCATAAAACAGCTTCGCAACACCGCCTTCTAACCGTCCCATCATCGCGCATCTCCTCGACCTGCACGAAAATCAATGAATCAGAATTCGACCGAATTAACCCGGAGTTTTTCAACAGTATCGGCGCAGAAGCAGACACTAGCTTTGTAGGACGAAGGCTAATGCCCGGTATTCTGACGAATTCTTGTCAGCCCATCTTGTAGTTTGTAACCAACATTTCAGATGTCGATGATCGATGCCGGGGGTCTCCAGCAATCGAACTTTGCCGAAAAAGTGTTTCTACATTACCGATGTCGCCAAATAGGTCTCGAGTACTAGCGTGATCAGCATTTGTAATCGCAAATAGCACACCTCGTTTCGATGCTCTGCGCAGAGCTTGTTTAAGTCTTACCTGATCTTCCCAAGCAAATATTTTTTGGTTGTATTTCACAAAACCGTTCAAGTTGTGTTTGACACTATACGGAGGGTCGATGAACAAAAAGTCCCCCGACATGGAGAAATCAATAGCGTCTTCGAAGTCCAGGACCGTTAGTTCCGCGGCAGCAAGTGCAGTGGACCATTTCTCGAAGTTATCTGTGTCAAATATCACAGTTTGACGAGTACCGATTGGAACATTGAAACGCCCCTTTTTGTTCTCTCTGTACAAACCATTCCAACAGGTGCGATTTAGATAC
>JBCBUY010000122.1:0-7421 GCA_039817885.1 Pseudomonadota bacterium
GAATGGAGTGAACGACGACCTCGTTGAAACCTATTCGACTGAACTGTCCGCCAACTTTCAATTTAATCGCCTCTCGGGTAATCTCGGAGGGTATTATTTCCAGTCTCGAGAAGACTTCTCGTTTGATATTATTGGACCGCTCGCGAGCCTGGCCCCTCCGGGTGTCACAGTGAACCCGCCGGAAACCCTGCTGACCGCAAATACGGAAACGTCCACCCGGACAGAGAATTTTGCCTTCTATGGCCAGCTTCGCTTTGAGCTGAATGAAAAGTGGACGTTATCGGCTGGTCTTCGCTACGACAATGAGAGTTTTAGCACGACGGGTTTGATCGCTGACACGTCCTTGAGCGAGCCAATATGCTCGGTCTCGGTTCCCGGTGTTTTTTTGCAGCTTCCTGTTCCTGCAATCGAGCTGCCGTGCACAACAGCCGTTGCGATTTTGGGCGGAGGAGGAGGAGCCGGAGGCGGGGATACCGGACCACAGGCGGATACGTTTGACGCGTTCCTTCCCAAAGGTTCAATCACCTACAACTTCACAGATGACATTTCGACCTTCTTCGCTGTGCAGCGCGGTTATCGAGCCGGTGGAACATTCGTGCAGCAAACAACCGCGCCCGACCCGAACGGCGGTGTTCCGCAGCCGGTTACAATCCTTGGGACATTCGATCCGGAGTTTCTGACCAATTTCGAGTTAGGCCTTCGGTCGCAGTTCCTGGACCGAACCTTGACGGTCAATGGAAGTGTCTTTTTCAGTATCTTGGACGATCAACAAATTTCGCTGCCAGGGCCGACGGGCGGCGTGCTTGATTTCTTCACTGACAATGTTGGACAGTCCCAAATCTATGGGCTGGAGGTGTCGGTTGACTATCAGCCTACAGATGAGTTGAATGTCTATGGCAGCCTCGGCCTTCTTGGTTCCGAGTTCACGGATTTTCCATTTGCGATTAACTTTCCCGACAGCCCGTTTTTTGATCTCGACGGAAATGAACCTGCTCTTGCGCCCAATGTGACGTTCACCATTGGAGGCAGTTACAATCATCGTTCTGGGCTTTTTGTTGATGGCAGCTTAAACTTTACGGGGCCGTCGGAGTCCGGGATTGAAAATCTCCGCGTCGAGGATTTTCTTGATCCAGCAATTCCGGGATCTTTCGCCGATCTGGGAATCGATCCTGCACTGGCAGAAGGCCTCGATGAGGTTTCCGATAGCCGTTCGATCGTGAACGTCCGTGTCGGTTATCGACACGAGAATTTCACGTTGTCTGCCTTCGCGACGAACCTGTTCGATGATGGTGGTCTTCTGCAGCAGAACTTTGCAAGCGTGCTGCCGCAGGATTCCTCGCTGAATCTGTTTCTTGTCCCGAACTTCACAATTCAGCAGCCCCAGACATTTGGTGTCCAACTGGACGTGAATTTCTGATGCTGACGCTTTGGTCGGTCTGTCTTCTCTACCTAGCCGTGTTTGCCTTTCACCAGGCCGGCGAACGGCGCACATCATTCGCGGGGCTAAAGTCGTCTGGTTCAAAACGTCGACTAGTGAGAATTGCCGGATGGGGGATCGCGTTACTGGCGCTGTTCATGACAGCGCAGCCTCAAGGTTTGGAGCGGGGGGTACCGGTGTGGCTGGCGGCGTTTATGCTGGCGGCGTTTGCCTGCCTACTTGTGGGATCTCTGCTACCGAAACGCCATGTTGAATCCGCCGTTGTGGCGCTTGTCTTGGCTGCAGTACTAAGTGTTGGACTGATTTGGAGAGGATCAGCATGAATCCCCTGATCATTAGCATACTCGCGGCTGCCCTCGTCGGAATTGGCATTGCAACCTGGAAAGCGCCGCGGCTCACAAGTGTGATTTGGTGGGCGCTTGTGGCAACGATCTTTTCAACGGCTGCTCTCCTTTTGGTTCTGCCTGGGCCATTCTCTGAGAAAGCGCTTTGGATTGCCTTGTCGGTCCCATTCGTTTGGGTCATGTTTCAATTTTGGTGCTATTGGGACGCCAGTAAATGGCGGGTTGCCCTCGGTTTGATTGCGGTGTCGCTTGTAAGCGGTATCGTGGTTTTCATGAATGACCCTATTGTTTAGGAGAATTTCCAATATGGATCGCGCTCGTCACCTTCGGAACTATGACCTGCACTCTTGGACCGGTATTGCGCTAGGGTTCTTTGTTTTTATTGTCGCTTTTACTGGCTCCATCGCCCTGTTTGATGAGGAGTTGCGAACTTGGGAAGATCCTGCTCTGCGGCTTGCCGAGGTCGACACCCCTGTCCCAATTGATGCGTCGTTTAGGGAGTTCATTGCCGAACAGGAGACTGAAGGAGAGCTATTTTCTGCAAGCCTGAAGTTTCCCGACTCTGTCGAACCTTATTATGCAGCCTTTGCTTTTATAACAGATGAAAACGATCAGTTTCATCGCCATGAACGACGCTGGAACCCGGCCAATGGCGAAGTACTCCCAGAACGCGGTGACGGACTGTCTGTCTGGTTGTTGGATATTCACCGAGACCTCATGTGGCCAGACGCGCTCGGCGGCAGAACCGTCGGGCGCTCTTTGGTTGGTGTTATCGGGGTAATCTTAATGTTGGCGATTGTCACCGGTGTTATTGCCCATACGAAGATATTCGAAGAACTCTTCTCTTTGCGATACTGGAGGTCAGTGCGTCTGAAATGGCAAGACACACACAAGGTTGCAGGGCTTTGGGGACTGCCTTTCTTTGCAATGATTTCGGCAACGGGGGCCTTCTTGGGAATCGTGGCCATTTTGTCGCCGATTGTCGCAGTTTTGGCTTTCAAAGGTGATACAGACGCCTTGATTGAGGCGGTCATTGGCGCGCCGCCAGAGCCAGCGGGGATCGAAGCCCAAATGATGCCGATTGACGATCTGCTCGGCTACACCCACGCAGAGACGGGGGCCGCGCCTGACCGCGTCACGATTGACCATTGGGGTGACCAGGCTGCGACTTACAATCTCTTTTACTATGCTGACAGTGAACTCGCCATCTACGATACCAGGACGATCAGCGCGGTAACGGGCGCCCCCATGGAGAACAGGGTCTTGGACACGGAAAGCCCGGCCAACAGGGTCACAGCAGCGGTAACACCACTCCACTACGGAACCTTTGGGGGCAACTACGGTTCGTTCAGCGCAATCGCCTTGAAGCTTCTTTACTTATTGCTCGGCCTGTCGCTCGCCATAATCACAGCCATGGGCAATATGATGTGGATCGAACGTCGGTTGCATGGAAATGAGGGCAATAGGTCGGACGTCTTTTACCATCGACTGAGCAAACTCAATATTGGGATTTGTGCGGGGCTTCCTGTCGCGAGTGTCTCGATCTTTTATCTTGATAAGCTCTATGGAGGACTTGAGACCTCCCGTATCGTTTGGACGGGTTGGACATATATCGGGGTGTGGTTTTCCGCCCTCGCTTTCTCGCTTGTGCAACGGGATGAGTATCGCACGTTGAGGCTTTTAATAGCCATTACCGGCCTTGGAATGATTGGTATATCTGTTCTGAACTATATCGTCACCGGAAGCGCGTTTTGGTCCGTATTCGGCTCAGGCCACGTCGTCTCAGCATGGGTGGACATATTCTGCCTCGTCGTAGGTATTCTGGTGCTAGGCGTATCAAGGCTACTACCTGTTTCCCGTCCCGAGAAAAAACGAAAGCGCGCGACGAGCTTGGCAGCCGACACTGCTCTTGCAGCTGCAGAGTAACGTAGAGGCTCTCGCAGTCCAAATGGGATGGCTGGTAAACGCCCAAGAGAACTCCAGAGCAGTGTTTTACCTGCTTAATTGGCACAGGGATTTGGTAATCATCGAAACGAGCCCCCTTCCCGCAATCTTATAGGTTCGCCTACTCTTTGGTGTGTTACTGAAATCTATCCTCACTCACACTATGGACCATGTTGCCAACCACGGCACGGGCCTGATTTCTGCCCGGCATACGGATATCTTCAACAAGGTCTTGGATATCTTGAGCCGGCGGCTCGGTCGCGCGCGCGACCACGATCCCGACACCGGCGCCGAGGAACATTAACACAAAGCCGATACCTTCGGGGGACACACCGAACAGCCATTGGTCTGGCGTGCCACCGCCGAACTTGAAATAGGCGATGTAGCTGAACGTCGTGACGAGACCAGTCACCATGGATGCAATCGCCCCTTCCTTGTTCATACGCTTCCAGAAGATACCAAGGAAAATAATCGGGAACAGCGATGCGGCCGCGAGGCCGAAGGCGAACGCCACCACCTGCGCCACAAAGCCGAGTTGCGACGCGAACAGGCCAAGCAGCCCGGCTGCGACAACCGCACCCGCAGCAGCGCCTCGTGCGACTCTGAGTTCGGTCTTGTCGTCCATGTCCGGGAACAGAGTTCGCCGGCAAAGATCATGACTGACCGCGGATGAGATGACCATCAGAAGACCAGCAGCTGTCGACAGGGCCGCCGCGAGCCCACCAGCTACGACAAGACCAATGACCCACCCCGGCAGATTGGCAATCTGCGGATTGGCCAGGACATGAATGTCAGCGCTAAAAGGTACGACCTCGTTTTCTAGACCATCCGGCGCGTTGGGCCCGCGGAACTGAACAATCCCATCAGCGTTCTTGTCCTGAAATCCAATCAGATTGGTTCGCTCCCAATCACCGAACCATTCCGGCAGGGGCGTGCCGCCGGCCGCTTCAATGTCAGCTGCCCGTGACGCATAGTCTTCATCAATTGCGATATAGGTCGCTTCGTTGACGGTTTCGATGAAGTTCAGGCGGGTCAGCGATGCCACGGCTGGTGCGGTCGTGTACAGAATGGCAATGAAGACAAGCGCCCACCCCGCTGAGATCCGTGCGGCCTTTGCGCTCTTCACCGTGAAGAAGCGGATGATGACGTGCGGCAAACCGGCCGTCCCGAACATCAGTGCGCCGGTAATCGCGAAGACGTCCAGCATCGACTTGTCCGTCTGCGTGTATTCTCCGAACCCAAGATCAGTGACTACCATGTTCAGTTTTTGAAGCATTGAGACGTCTTCCCCATGTACATTGGAAAGAAACCCAAGCTGCGGGATCGCATTGCCAGTGATGATTAGCGAGATGAAGATTGCCGGAACGGTATAAGCGAAGATCAGAACAACATATTGGGCCACTTGGGTATAGGTGACGCCTTTCATGCCGCCAAGCACGGCATAGAAGAACACGATCACCATGCCGATGATGATGCCCAGCTCAAACGGGATGCCGAGAAAGC
The DNA here is from genome assembly GCA_039817885.1 of Pseudomonadota bacterium. Taxonomy (GTDB): domain Bacteria; phylum Pseudomonadota; class Alphaproteobacteria; order Caulobacterales; family Hyphomonadaceae; genus CALLCD01. The sequence goes on from JBCBUY010000122.1 coordinate 5,230, forward strand.
CGGAAAAGGCCACGCCAACCCCCTTCATTTGTCCTGCGATATAGGTGAACGAGACAAACAGAGCGCAGACAACAGCGATGATCCGGGCGAGCGTCGAATAATACCGGTCGCCGACAAAATCCGGCACAGTGAACTTGCCGAACTCACGGAGGAAAGGCGCAAGCAAAAGCGCGAGTAGCACATAACCTCCGGTCCAGCCCATCAGATAGACTGACCCTCCATAGCCGAGGAACGCTATAAGCCCCGCCATGGACAGGAAACTCGCCGCCGACATCCAATCGGCAGCGGTCGCCATGCCGTTGACCGTCGGATGGACATCATGCCCGGCGACGTAGAAATCATCCGTCGACCCTGCCCGGGCCCAAATGGCTATGCCAATGTAGATGCCGAACGTTATGACAACGAAGAACCAAGTCCAGAAGTCGGCCGCCATCGGTCAGTCCTCCAAACCAAACTTGCGACCAAGCCGGTTCATCGCGTGGCAATAGTAGAAGATGAGCGCGACAAAGACGTAAATCGACCCTTGCTGGGCGAACCAGAAGCCGAGCGGCGCGCCGCCGATGGAGAACTGGTCGAGGAAATCCCTGAACAGGATCCCCGCCCCAAAGGAAACGGTAAACCAAACAGCGAGGAGCGTGAGCGTTAGACGGACCGTCGCCCGCCAATAGCCCCTCGCATCTCTCTTAGAGGCTTGTTGTATCATTTCCGTCCTCCTTAAACGTCTTTGACACCGCTATATAGCGGTCATCTTTCCGCGATTTCTTTCCCAGCAAAAGTCGTTCTTTCAGCCAGTCTGCACCTTGGCGACGCCCTCACAAATGCGTGAACGCATTCGTTTCAATTTGTTTGAACCATTTTCACTTTCGCCGCGACCTACCCGCGAATTCTGAGGACATTGTCTCCCTGCGACGTCATTAGCAGCGAACAAGGGTCAGGACGAATTCCCGGGCGACGACGAGGCGGCAGAGTGTCTCGTTTTTGGCTGGTCCCTCTAACCAATACTGATGTGCGTAGGACACGTCATCAGTTCCAGTAATCAACGCATTCCGGGAGAGGCCGGCGTGCGCAAGAAGGTGCTTTGATGAAAAAAGACTTCTCCAAATCCCGTAGCAAAGTGGCGCTGGCTTTGCTGGCGGCGGTCGGGCTTGCGAATAAAGCAAGCGCTGAAGACGGAACGGAATTGATTGAAGCTTCTGCACTCGAAGGGGTCGTGGAAGTTCGGCAACTGAGCGACGGGTCTATTGAACTCGTTCTTGACGACGGAAACACGGTCAAGGTCGATGCAGGTGACGTTGCAATCGACAATGGCCAAATTCTCATAACAGCCGACGCGGTCGCGTCACTCGCAGATTCGGGCGCGTTCGCGTTTCTAGAAGGAAACGGACTGCTCATCGGTGCGGGTGTCGCAGCCACGGCCCTCGCTGTTGGATTGGGCGTTGGCCTGTCCAATGATGATGACGATGATGATGATTTGGTCGCCCCAGCTCCCGAGCCAGTCGTTGCTACAGCCGGCGATGACACACTGGCTGGCACAGCGGGTGATGACACAATTGATGGTCTTGCAGGTAATGACACGATTACCGGTCTCGCTGGTAACGACACTCTGATCGGTGGCGAGGGTAATGATACTCTCGACGGTGGTGCGGGTACCGACTCTCTGACAGGCGATGCCGGCGACGACACTTTCATCTCCGACGGTCAGGACGACATTTTCGGGGGCGAAGGCAATGACACAGCAGACTTCTCGGCCCTGACCGACGGCGTCAATGTTGACCTAGACACAAATACACCGGCACCTGGACCAGCCTCTCAGGACGGCGCTGTCCTCGACGCAGCACCAAATGCTGGCGGCCAACAGGTCCAAGAACTCGATGACATTGAAAACGTCATTGGCTCTTCAGGCGACGATGTGATCTTCGGCAATAATGAAGTGAATGTGCTCGACGGCGGTGCCGGCGATGACGTGTTCCACTCCTTTGGCGGCGCAGACTTTGTCAATGGTGATGAAGGCACTGACACCGTTCTGTTCTCAGCTGGCGGTGCGGTCGAGATCGACCTCGATGAAGATGGTAACGCGGTTGCCTCTGTTGGTGACACAGTTACGTCGATCGAGAACATTACGGGTTCTGCTGCTGGCAATGATACCATTTCCGGAAACTCAGGCGTCAACGTCCTGAACGGAAATGGCGGTA
>JBCBUY010000123.1:0-7383 GCA_039817885.1 Pseudomonadota bacterium
CCCTCGGCAAGGGTATTCTGGACCGGATGAAGGATGATGGCTTTCGAAGCTGGGTGAAAGGGCTCGTGACGAGGGCCGTACCCGTCATCGCCATCGGTATGGCAATGGCCAGCAACCAAAGCGGGGGAAGAACGGGGTTGGGGCCTGCTGCCGCAATGATCAGTGGCGCACTCCAGAAGATAATCTTGACAATATGCGACACGGCCTGGGTCGCTGATTTCGTTGCGACGATTTGCTGGCGCGTCATATCCGTTCGGACAAAAAAGATATCGAGCAGCGGTCCTGCAACACCGGCCAATGTATTCATGCCCTGAACGATGATGCCGGTCAGCTCTGCCTGAAGCGGCCTTTGTATATCGAGATTGAGCCATTGCCGCGGCAGCCAAACGACAATCGGCACCAGCCCAAGGATGAAATAGACCGCCAATTTATCGGGCCGCCACACCACGACGAACAGTAAGGAAACGCCGATTGTCGCCCCAATCATATACCGCCAGAAGACGCGCCAATTGACATCGTCTCTCAGCAAGTAGGCGCGCCAGCCATTCGCGACCATCATGATAGCGCCATGGGTGATCATCGCGGTTGCCACGGGCACAAGCGCCACCAGAACCCCCATCAGGATCATCCCGCCCGCCATGCCAAATATCCCAGAGATGAATGACGAGGCGAGGGTGGTCGCGATAATTAGAAGCCCGGTAATGATCGACATGTCAGCCCCAGTGGCATTTGCGTTTTAAGCGCGTCTCGCTTTTCTAAGCAGCACCATATAGAGGGGGCACATGACGAAGAAAACCATTGGGCCGTGGGCCGTTCACACAACCCGAACTGAATATGAGAACCCCTGGATCAAGATCGAAGAGAGCAAGGTCACCCATCCCGACGGCTCACCAGGCATTTATGGCGTGGTCCGACTCGCTAACCTGGCAACGGGTGTGCTGCCCATCGATAGTGAGGGATATACCTGGCTCGTTGGTCAGCACCGCTTCCCCTTCAATTCCTATAGTTGGGAACTTCCCGAAGGCGGCGGCAAGAAAGGCGTAGACCCACAACGCTCAGCGGCCCGCGAATTGGAGGAAGAAACCGGATGGATCGCGGCTGACTATTTTCCACTGGGCGAATGGCACCTCTCAAACTCTGTCACCGATGAGATCGCTTATGGCTATCTCGCCTGGAATCTCAGCCCCGGGACGCCCGCCCCAGAGCCAAGCGAGGCACTGACCGTCGAACGCGTGCCATTTGCAGATCTGCTCGCCCGCATGCGCGCCGGCAAAATCCCCGACGCATTCACCCATTTAATCGTTCACGCGGCGATGGATCAGGCCAGAAACGGTCACTTACCACCAGACATCGCGAACCTCCTATTGGTCGATTGACGCTACGTCGCACCTGATTTCGCCTTCACGCCCTGCATTCCCTCCTCTAAAGTACTATTGAAAACAAATGCCACCGAGCAGGGAGAGCCACCATGAATTTCGACTATAGTGCAAAGACACAGGAATGGATCGACCGCGTCGAAGCCTTCATGGATAAATATGTCTACCCAAACGTGGAGACCTACAACCGGCAGCACGACGAAGCTGAAGACCGCTGGACCATTCCACCCATCATCGAAGAGCTGAAAGAGAAAGCCAAAGCGGAAGGCCTGTGGAACATGTTCCTGCCGCCAAATGCCGATCATGATGACGGCATTTATCAGGGCGCAGGTCTAAACAATGCCGAATATGCGCCGCTGGCCGAAATCATGGGTCGCGTCGGCTGGTCATCTGAAGTCTTCAACTGCGCCGCGCCCGACACCGGCAATATGGAAGTCTTCCACCGCTACGGCACGCCGGAGCAGAAAGAGCGCTGGATGAAGCCGCTCCTGGAAGGCAAAATCCGCTCCGCCTTCTTGATGACCGAACCGCTGGTCGCCTCATCCGACGCCACAAATGTTCAGACTCGTATTGAGAGAGATGGCGACGAATATGTCATCAATGGCCGGAAATGGTGGTCGTCCGGCGTCGGTGATCCGCGCTGTGAGGTTGCCATCGTTATGGGCAAGACCGATCCAGATGCCGAGCGCCACAAACAGCAAAGCCAGATCCTTGTCCCAATGGACACACCCGGCATTAAAATCCTCCGCATGCTGCCAGTCTTCGGTTTCGACGACGCTCCTCACGGCCATGCGGAAGTCCTTCTCGAAAACGTTCGCGTACCCGCTTCGAACATTCTGCTCGGTGAGGGCAGGGGCTTCGAAATCGCCCAAGGCCGCCTCGGGCCAGGCCGCATTCACCACTGCATGCGGACGATCGGAGCCGCTGAGGTCGCTCTTGAGAAAATGTGCAAACGTCTTCTGACCCGCGAAGCCTTCGGCAAGAAGATCGGCGAGCATTCCGTGTGGGAACAGCGAATTGGCTGGGCACGAACAAATATCGAGATGACCCGTCTTCTCACATTGAAGGCGGCCTACATGATGGACACTGTCGGCAACAAGGAAGCCCGCAACGAGATAGCCATGATCAAAGTGGCTGCGCCGACCATGGCTCTGAACATCATTGATGACGCCATGCAGGCCCATGGTGGCGCGGGTGTTACGACGGATTTCGGTCTTGCGCGTGCCTATGCCAATATTCGGACCCTACGTTTTGCCGACGGTCCAGACGAAGTCCACTGCCGCGCCATTTCGCGCCAAGAGTTCAAAAAGCACCGCGACGCGGATTATCCAACACACGCCATGGCAGCAGAATAGTCTGAGCGCCCGGAATTCGGTCCAGTCGATCGAATTCAGCGCAGATTGCCCTGGCGGGCGCGTTCATCAGCTTCGATGATACCCGCCGTTTGGTCATCAGCCAGACGGCGGGTTTCACGGTTTGGCCCTCGGCGCTCTTGCACCCCTTTGGACACAAGGCGAACCGGTCTACGTCCGCGCAATCCCGTTCAGTGTGCTCTCTGACTCTTCGTCATCGGGGAAGAACAGTTCGATCTGGACGGTTTGGGCCGTTACATCCTCGGGGCTGCCAAAGCTTGCGACCATGGCGACAAGGTTGAGCGGTCGCCCGTGCACCTGGTAGCACTCAACCAAAACGCTCGATGGGACTGACGATGGTGGCTCATGGAGGTGCAGGTAGTCCTGAAGTCCGGAATAGGACTCGACCCGCCTGACGACATCTCTCGTTTTTGGGTCGTCCATGGCGGCCCGGCGCAATCGTCGAAGCGTATGGGGAACGATGTCCTCCGGATTGATCATGAATTGACGTAATCCGCCGGGATGTAGCGTCAGTTCAAACAAGTTGTCCCTGGCCTGGTCACGAGGCCGCCAAGGTGCATGCCCCTCAAACGCCCAGGACAGTGCAGCATCGAACGTCTCATTCGCGAATAGGATCTCACCGCAGCGCCGTGTCACCACGGCGGGATAGGGCTCATGGCGCTTTAACAGCTTCTCGATGGCTTGCTTGGCCGGCGCAAACTCTCCGTCAGTAAGATCAAAATGGGGCCGCGGCGGGGCCAACCCCGCCTTTAGGTAGAGTGAGTTTTCCTCACTATAAGAGAGGTTCAAGGCGTGTGCGATCTTCTTGACTGACATCGCGCCGGGTTGCGACCGACCGCTTTCAAGAAAACTGATATGACGCTGAGAGACGCCGGACCGCTCCGCCAAGGCGAGCTGTGATAGACGTGTACGGCGGCGGAGCCCCGCGAGTTCTGATCCAAAATCCAACGATTATGACCTTGAGGTAATTGATGTAATTACCTTTCTCGAGCATTCCTGGGGCAAATACAAGGAGATGAGACATTGCTCGAAACATGGAACACCTGGATCGCCGCATTCGATCGCGCTTTTGAAACGGGTGATTGGTCAAATGCGCAGAATTTTCTCACCGATGATGTTGTCTACATTGTCGCCGGCGTTCCGTTTGCCTGCGAGTTGCGCGGACGGGATGAGGTCATTGCCGGATTTCGGAAGTCACTTGAGAACTTCGACAGAAAATTCGACTCCCGCAATTGGGAGGCTGTGGATCTGAAAGTCTGGGCCGATCATGCCGTCACCGGCCTCGCCAAAGGGCGTTACGAACTGAATGGAAAGCCGCCCATCACATTCGCGGCCAGGAGTGCATGGTTCTTCCGCGGTGGGAAAATTTCGCTCATGACAGACATCTACGACGTCGCCGAAGTCAACGCGATGAACACGCTCCAATGGCTCGCCGAGCATGGCACCGACATGGATGCCAGTTACGTGTAGGTGGTGAGTGCGCCCCACACCGCTGGCAGTGTCGCTCAGCTTGTCACACCGACAGCCCTGGTGCCGAGATCTGAATAGAAACGCAACACGTATCCATCCGGATCGGAGACAACAAATTGTCGATTGCCGCGCTCCAAATCTGATTGACGATACCAGCGGTCTTCCAGGTCGATTATGATGTTTATCTTTGACTCGGTGACGCCACGGTGAAGGTCATTCACATCTGACACGCGTATCTGTAAGTGCATGCCGCGTCCCAGCGGAGGCACGAGGTTGCCTGTTTGGAATTTGCGCCCCGGGCCCGCCAACTCCTCAAGCATCAGATGTGCGCCTTCGCGCGTCAAATAGGCAAAGCCTTCCTCGGCCCGGAGAAACATCACCTCAAATCCAAGGACATCTCCGTAAAAGGCGAGCGATTGATCGAGGTCAGACACGTAGAGTTCCGGCACCAATGCAGGTGTCTGAATTGGTGACATGTGCCGAGACTCCAAAATCTGTCCTGCAAGACACCCACCGCGCCAAAAGTGGGTGTCTATGTGAGTGTCAAATGCACGTGATTTACGTCAACGACCTACTTACCTAATCACGCCGGAAAAGACCGCCAAGCGCATCTCTCGCCGCGTCCTCCAGGGCTTCTTCCGGAGTTTGTTGGTCCTCGTCCTCGTCTTCCTCAGACCCGTTATCCGTAAGGCCCGCACCGCCGAGAATACCCGACAGGGCCCCGCCAACCTCTCCGCCGAGGGAGTCCGTCAGCCGATCGATCTGCTGACCAGCAAGCGCTCGGGTCAACACCTGGGTATCCGGCGCAATGGACGGGCTCGTCCATGTTCCCGTTATCTTGAGAGGGATCGCCATGCCATTGAGTTGGATATCGCTGAGTTGCCCCTGGCCAGTGGTGTCGGCGGCAAATTGCAAACCCATATTGAGCGTCTGCGCACCCAGATCGATCGTGCCCGACCCATGCGCGCTCAGCGCTGAGTTGATCAGGTCCATGGCACGAATACGCGCCACACCATCAGTGATACTGAGCAGCGTATCGAAGGACGCAAAATCCGTCTGATCGGCCGCGGAGATACCGAGATTGAGCGACCCACTCGTCAAAGATTCTCTTAAATTTCCGGTGGTTCGGAAAAGCTGTCCCAGATTCACGCCCTTAAGCGCCCCGTCGGCGAGATTGGCCGACAATTCGCCATCGAGCGCGTTCATGATGTCATGAATACTCGCTCCAGCGCTTGAGATATTGAGCGAGAACTGGCCCGTACCGCCCAACCGGTCCGATCCAGCAAGGGTTCGCATCAGCTCTTCCATAAGAATGCTGCTACCGGTCAGATCCATGGAAAGACTTGGCACGGCGCTCGCGGCGTTCACCCCGAGTGTACCCGCCCACCGGCCGCCAAATGTATCAACCTGATTGATGTTCGTGCTGAGCCGACCATTGGTCAGGACCGCTTGAACATCCGTGTCCGTCAAAGTGATCTGGTCGATTTTGATTGATGGACTTTTCAGCGTCAGGTCAGCGTCGGCTGCCGTCAGACTATCGAGAGCAAGGGGGGTTTTGCTCCACCCGGCAGGCTGGTCCTCCGGGGCAGGCCCTAGAAAGGGCGTCAGATCGAGCGCGGACGTCGTGAGCGCCCCCGTCAGCTTCGGACGTGCCGTCGACAGGTCAACACCAATCCGTCCATCCGCCGTTGTGTCATCCAGAGCAAAGCTCAAATCTTCGATGGCTATGTTTTGAAACGTACCTTGTGTTTTGCCGGTAACGCTAAAGTTTCGAAGCGTGTCGCCAGGCGTCAACTCAACCGCCAGCGCTTCGAGAAGGCCGCGCAAATTATCACTGTTGATCGAAAGCGTTCCATCGACGGCTCCATCACCGCCGAGCGAGACGCCGCCAACAAAACTGGTCGTCAGATCGTCACTGGTTGTCGCCAGCTCCGTAAAGGTGATGGAGAGGGTGTCCGGCGCGCCAGACACCTCACCTTGAGCTTTGAAGCGACCAATCGGCTGCAGCGGCACGGGAACACTTGCCGCATCCAATCCAGCATAATCCGCGAGGGCGGCGATATTCGGGACCGTAACGTCAAATAAGCCCTCAACGCTTTGCGTTTCACCGAACACAAGACCTCCATTATAGGCCATGTCTATGACATCCGTTGCGAGCACCAGTTCCGCTGAAGCTTCCTCCCCGCCAAGCAGGGCGTTGGGAGTTTCAAGAACAAGCTGGATATCAAACGGCTGCCCATCAAAAAGCCCATCGGATCTGAGGCGCAAGGGGCTGGAAAGCGAGCTGGCCTCAGCTTCAAGGTTAAAGTCCGAGAGTTCGATCGTGTCTCCCGAAACAGCGTCCGAATAGGTCAGGGTCGTATTGACGATCCGCGCTTGATCGAAGCCGGCATTGATCTCTTGCGGGGGGGCAGGGGCGTCTGGATCTGTCTCCGCAGGCACATCCTCAGTGCCGGCGAACTCCCAATTCGTACTGCCATCGGCAAGGCGCTGTAATCCGATGGTCGCATCGATCAGAGCAAGCTCCTGGATCTGCACGCGGCCCGTCAGCAACGGCCCCCACTTCACCGAAGCCCTGAGCTCACCAGCCTCGATCATATGCGCCCCATCAAACCCCTCAGGATTGGCGACGGATACATCCGAGACACTCGCCGCTATCCGCGGAAAGAAGGAGAGCCCTAGCGGGCCATCCAATGCGACCTCTCGACCAAGAGCAGCCTCAGCCGAGGTCTGAATCTGGTTCCGATAGACGGATTCAGGGGTAATCAACGCAATCGTAACGGCAGCAACGATCACCAATAGAAATAGGGCGGGGATAATAAGAATCAGGCGGCGCATGACGTGTCCTCGAAGGCTGTCTCGACGATCCTAACATTAGCGCTTCACAGATGAATGTCACTTGAAGGTGTTTTTGTAAGGAAGTGGCGCTTGACCCGCCCTCCAGCCTTGACTAGACGAGCAGGCTATCTTGCTAACCGAGATAAGTGCGCGGGTGTAGCTCAGCTGGTTAGAGTGCCGGCCTGTCACGCCGGAGGTCGCGGGTTCGAGCCCCGTCACTCGCGCCACTTTTGCCAAGCAAAAATGCGCTTACATCACTGAATAATAAGAGTAATTCTGAATTTACGCTTTTGAGTGTGAACCATATTCACGCTAATTGTGTACCA
>JBCBUY010000124.1:0-7370 GCA_039817885.1 Pseudomonadota bacterium
CGACATGATCAGTTTCGATGTGTCCGGGGCTTCTTTTTCGGGCAGACGCTGGTAAAGGTCGGCGACGCTTGACCGGCACAACGACAATCTGCCCAGCAAGCTCACCACGCTCGACCGCACGTTCCAGATCTTCTACGAGATAGCGCAAGACAAGCTGCCCAGGCAGCTCGTCAGCATGTAAACCAGCCTGTAAATAGACTTTCGGCCTGGCATCTATGCAACCGAAGCGGTAGATCTTGAGTTGGAGTTGGTCACCCGTGTCCGTCTTGGGAAGATCTTTGACGACAACGTCAACCGTCTGATTGGCGAGAGTATCGATCTCTGGCATCGGCTCCGGCACGACGACTGCTGGCGTTTTCTCTTCAACGTCCTGGGCACGGGGCTCCTTTTTTGCTTCTAGAACGGACACGACCTCAGACGTCTCAGTGTGAGTCTCATCCTGACGGTTTTCCAGGTCTCGATTGCTCATTGTTTGATCGCCCTGCTAAATGATTACGCAAACTGTTTGACGGCCCACAGCTGTGTCCGTCATATCAACAGATCTACATATACGCCGTGGTTCTGAATATGCGATAAACATATCGAAGATTCTGGCCCTTTCGGCCGTGTATAACGACCTTAATTAGCGGACCCCGGCACATGAAGCTTCTCAAAACGACCGTATATGTAGGCCCCAATATCTACGAACACATGCCGCTGATCAGAATGACAGTGGATATGGGCCGGTTCGAAGGGAGGTCTATCCGAAGTTTCGGGGCCGATCTTATAGATGGTCTGCTCGATGTCATGCCGACGCTAAAGTTTGAGACTACAAGCGCAGGCGACAATCTGCTCGAGATGATGCAGGACTCCGATGACTTCCAGCTCGGCGAACTCATGGCGCGGCTTGCATTGTTCCTGCAGCGTCGAGCTGCTGCGACCGTGTCCCGTGCTCGAGCGATTGAAACGGACGAGCGCGGCGTCATCGACGTCCTCTTCGGTTACGATTCCCGTGACATCGGAATTCGTGCGGGCGATGTGGCGCGGCTCACCATTCTTGAACTTATCGATCCAATCCCGGAAGAAAAATTCGATATCGCCGCCGAAATTGAGGACTTTGTTGACTATGCCGTATCGCACACGCTCGGTCCGTCCTCAACCGCGCTCGTGAATGCTGCGGATGAGCGGGGTATTCCGTGGTTCCGATTGAACAATGACAGCCTTATTCAGCTTGGACACGGCAAGTATCAGAAGCGGATCGAGGCAGCCCTTTCCTGCCATACATCTCTAATAGGATTCGATATCGCGAAGGATAAGGAATTCTGTCTGAAACTCTTGGGCGATCTAGGATTGCCGGTACCCCTTCAATATTACGCAAGAAACAAAACAGATGCTGTAGAAGCTGCCAAGGACATCGGTTATCCGGTCGTCGTGAAGCCGATCGACGGCAACCATGGCCGCGGTGTCTCCCTTAATCTTAAGACAGCGACCGAAGTTCGCGAAGCTTTCGCACTGGCGAAGGAAGAAGGGAATGGTGTCGTTGTGGAGGAGATGATCGAAGGGCTCGACCATCGCCTACTGGTTATTGACGGCAAACTGGTCGCAGCAGCGAAACGCGTTCCCGCCCACGTTATTGGAGATGGGAAATCAACCGTCGGAGAACTCGTCGACGAAGTGAACCGTGATCCGCGTCGCGGCATGGGCCATGAGAACATGCTGACACAAATCAAAATCAATGCTGGTGCAAAAGCACTACTAAAACAGCAAAAATTGAAAATCGACAGTGTGCCAGACGAGGGAGAAGAAGTGTTTCTGCGCAAAACTGCAAACTTGTCGACAGGCGGCACGGCGATCGATGTCACCGATATCATCCATCCGGAAAATAAGGTCATGGCGGAGCGGGCGGTCAAGGCAGTAGGGCTCGATATCGGTGGAGTTGATTTTCTGACAACGGATATCTCACGCAGCTACAGAGAAATCGGCGGCGGCATTTGTGAGGTGAATGCAGGCCCCGGCATACGAATGCATATTGCACCTTCAGAGGGTGAACCTCGGGACGTCGGCGGGGCCGTCATCGATATGTTGTACCCCCCAGGAGAACCTTTCAGTATCCCGGTGGCCGCGCTGACTGGCACCAATGGCAAGACCACAACGTCTCGAATGCTTGCCCACATTCTAAAGATGGCGGGCATGGTCGTTGGGCAAACAAGCACAGACGCTGTGAAAATCGACGGTACTGTTACAGTGAAAGGTGACATGACAGGCCCCGTGGCGGCAAAGATCGTTCTGCGTGACCCCGACGTCGACATTGCTGTTCTGGAAACAGCGCGCGGCGGGATCGTCCGAGCTGGCCTTGGATACAAGAAGTGCGATGTCGGGGCCGTGCTCAATGTCAGCGCCGATCATCTCGGACTCGGAGGCGTCGATACGCTTGAGGATCTTGCGCGCGTTAAACGTTTGGTCGTTGAAGTCGCAGAAGACACAGCAGTTCTGAATGCAGACAATCCGTACACATTGCAAATGGCGGCGCACACTCCTGCAAAGCACATATGTTATGTCACCCTGAACCCCAACAACCCGCTCGTTCAGGAGCACATAGAACTCGGTAAGCGTGCCATTGTGCTCGAGCAGACCTCTACAGGCGACGCAATCGTCCTTTACGACCACGGACAAAAGATCCACCTTTTGTGGAGCCACCTCATCCCCGCCACGATTGATGGTAAGGCACGACACAATGTCGAAAACGCGATGTTCGCCGCCGCGATGGCCTACTCCATGGATCTTGCTACGGATCAAATCCGCGCAGGACTGCGCACGTTTGATAACTCCTTCTACCAGTCGCCAGGCCGGATGAACGTTTATGACGGTAACGGCTTCCGCGTAATCTTGGACTATGGCCACAATGAAGCGGCTGTCAGCGCTATGGTCGATCTTGTCGAAAGGTTGGACCCGATCGGAAAGCGCATTGTTTGCCTGACCTGCCCCGGTGACCGGCGCGATGAAGACGCCGAGGCTATCGCAAGGTGCGCCGCCGGAAAGTTCGACACCTATATCTGCCATATGGACCAGGACTTGAGGGGCAGAGCGGCCGATGAGATCCCTAAACTGATGAGGGACGAACTCATCCGATGTGGCGTTACGGAGAAGCAGATCGAAATCGTCCCAGACGAGATGGACTCCGTTCAACTCGCCTTGGACGTTGCGGAGCGCAGCGACCTCGTACTGATTTTTTGCGCAGCCGTCGAAGAAGCTTGGAACAAGATCACGCATTTCACACCTCAGGACGAGGAGGAGAAAGCGCCCGTTATCGAAGCCAATGGCACAACGGGCAAATCGATCGCCAATGGATCCAGCGAGTTTGAGGTGCCAGAAGGTTTCACCCTTGTCCGTGATGAACGCGGCGTCCGTCTCGAGCCCGACGTTTAACCCCGAAGCCAAACCTGGAACACGGCCTTATGCTGCAAACCCTCCCCAAACAGCGCAACCAGCCTGTTCGGAAACTCGCCATAATCGGCGGTCGCCTGGAAGACGACAATCGCGACATCTACCGAGAAATGCGCCGCCTTTGTGAAGGCCGTATACTGATCTTTCCGACCGCTTCATCGGAACCTTATGAAGTCGGGGAAGAAACCCGCGAAGCGTTCCAGATCCACGGCTTCGAGTGCGATGTTGCACATCTTAGTTCCGAAAACGCCAATGAGGCTGCGTTCGATCCAAAACTCATCGAACAGGTCCAAGCCTATGGTAGCGTCTATTTCACCGGAGGAGATCAGGCCAATATCTACCAAGCCCTCGTCCAGAATGGAGTAGAGACACCGCTTCTCACTGGGATCCGGGAAGCCCTCGCACTAGGTGGCTTGCTGGCAGGGTCAAGCGCCGGCGCAGCGATCATGTCTGACAGCATGATCATGGGCGGCACATCCTTTGAAGCTATTGCCGCCGGCGTAACTGAAAACCCTGAAATGCCCGGCTTGCTGCTCGGCAAAGGACTTGGCTTTTTTGAACGCGGTCTTGTTGATCAACATTTTATTAAGCGAGGACGTCTCGCCCGCCTCGTCGTTGCCCTTGCCTCGGCTGAACAACGCTGCGGCTTCGGCATAGATGAGAACACAGCTCTGTTCGTCGAAGGCGCTTTGGCGCGCGTGATCGGCGAATATGGTGTCTTCTTTGTCGACATGAAGGACGCAAACGTCGATCTCGAAGCCAGTACATTCGAGAACATTCGCATCGATTATCTCGATGATGGCGATGCCATGAACCTAGACAAGTTCACCACCAAGACAAGCGAAAGCAAACGGCGCGTTAAGAAAGACGACATCGCCTATCGTGCGCCTGCGAAATCTCCTCGAAACGCCTTTGGTGCCTATGCCCTCTATGACCTTGTCGCCCGTCTCGTTCTAGGCGATCTCAAGACCTACAATAAGGACGATCTCGTCGCGATTGATCCTAAGTCCCGCGTGGCCACGAGCGTCGCATTGGAAAGGGTCAAGCGTAAAAGTCGCTGCTATGTATCGACGCCCAGCTCGGGTATGCGAATTTCCGCAGTTAACCTAATGGCGTCGATGAAACGGGAGATCCTTGACGCCGATACAATTGAGGCACGTCTCGGAAGGGGCACTCGTACGCTGGGACTTAATATCGCCGGCCAAAGTCGGATCATTCTCCTGGGCTCATCGCCGGTTTACTACCAACCAGAGAAACAGAAAGAGCTGCTAGAACATGTTGAGGGGCCCGTTGGGGTCATTGGAGCTGCATCTTTCGAAGCTCGTCGCGCCGCAGCGGATCATGTCGCCTTCTTCAAACAACACGATCTTGAGGCTGAAGATCTCGCCATCACCCACGATACTATCGATTATACTTCGAAGAACGCTGAGTGCTTGAGGAAGATCGAAGCGAGCAAGACGCTCTTTCTGTGCGGCGGAAATCAGATCAGGCTCGTGAATACGCTTCTTCACCGCGGCGAAGAAAGCGCGGTGTTGCGCTCGGTCGCCAAGGCGTACGCCAATGGGGCGCTCATCATGGCGGCCAGCGGCGCAGCATCGGCCATGTCAGACGTTATGATCTCCGGCGGCACAACAGGCGAGGCTCTTCGATACGGTGTCGCCTCTGACCTTAGTCACTTGGGGCTTGTCGTTCAGCAGGGTCTTGGCATTTTCCCGGCAGGTATCGTTGACCAGAACATGTTGACGGCAAAACGGCTTGGACGTCTGGTGGTTGCCTGCGGCGAAGAAAACGAGCGCTTCGGCTTCGGCATCTGCGAGGACAGCGCCGTGGTAACCTCGAATTTCTGCAATGAGCTAACAGCTATTGGTCAACACGGATTTGTTCAAGTCGAAACTGATCCCGTAAAGATTGCGCCAACCGAAGACCGCTTTATCGTCAAGGGCATCAAACTGAAAATGATCGGTTCGGGGGACACAGTCAGCCTCCATACGGATCATATTGAGAGGCGTTGTAATATCGCCAATGCCACTTTAGCGTTCGACAGGCTAACTGAAGATCTCATGCGAGAAGGTATCGACATTGATCGATTCGATGGCATTGGGCGCGATCCCAGCCTCCGCCATGCAATTGGGGTTCGGCTTCGCCGTACGGACCCGCTTACAGCTGTATTAGATCTCGAATGCGCCCGCGAAGAACACGATACATAACCATCTATACAGCTTTGTCAGGGAAACCGACGCTCGAGGCGGTAGCTCAATACTCCAACCTCGATTCATGAGCAGCAAAGTCCTCGAGGCTATCCAAGAGCCACGAAAAATGCATCTGTCCGCGCAGAGGTCTTTAGCAGGTTTAGAGTCCGCGAACCTGGTGAAATACTCCACACGACACATCACAGAAGTGAAGCACTGAGAATATTTTCTGTGGGCCCCAAAAGAGATACAGTGTTTTTACCGGTTCCATCGTTCTACGGACGCGGACTCAGACCAGTGTTGATTATATCGACCGTAGGTATTGTGGATGCCGAAGTAAGAGGCCACAATTTTTTACCTAATGAGGAATAAATGCTTCGGTTTGTACTACTAATATTTTCTATCTGGTTATTTTTGTTTGCGTGTAGTTCTACAACAAACGGCAATGAGTGCTTTTACAGATTGGATACGGATATAGAGAAATTGTTAGAAAGTAAGTTAGGCTTGGAACCATTATCAGTGTCTTCAATGGTGTTGTTCGAAAAGTATGCTAATAATGCCATCAGTTATCCCGTTCTTGTCAACGAAGGAACTATGGTCTTCTCGGAAGCCTGCGATCTGCTTGCCTCCGAAAATTATATAGCTTCAGCTTTTTTGGGCTACGATTATGAGATTATAGAGATCGACTATCGACAATACAAAGAGTTTGAAGCAGATTAAGCTCTCAATACGACCAATTGTACTGCTTAAAGTGAAACACGGTCGGGATTGTCAGTAGGATGTGGTTTTAAATACGCCCCCTGTCCAAGGTTAATTGTAAGCAAATCTCCGTTTCGCTACTTCAAGACATTACCGGAAATCATCCAGTTGGCGGTGATGATGTACGTCCGTTTTCCGCTCTCATTACGGAATGTAGAAGACTTGCTCCATGAGCGCGGTATCGACATCTGCCACGAGAGCGTCCGTCTCTGGGTCGACCGTTTCGGCACTCACTTCACAAGTGAGATCCGTAGGCATAGGGCTAGCTATATGCGCCAGGTCACTCAATGGCAGTGGCACCTGGATGAGATGTTCGTGAAGATCAGAGGCGTACAACATTATCTCTGGCGAGCCGTCGATCATGAAGGCGAAGTCTTGGACTCCCTTGTGACAAAGAGACGGGACAAAGCTGCCGCATTGAAATTCCTGCGAGAAACCATGAAGCGCTATGGCAATCCAGAGAAAGTAGTAACCGACAGACTCAGATCATATCGCGCCGCCATGAAGAAGATCGGAAACATCGACCGCCAGGAGGTCGGTCGTCATCTAAATAATCGCGCAGAGAACTCACACACCCCCTTGCGACGACGAGAGCGTGCCATGCTGCGGTTTCGGCGAATGTGAAGTCTGCAGAAGTTCGCGAGCATGCATTCCTCAGTCCACAATCATTTCAACAAAGAACGTCATCTCTACTCCAGACCAAACATCAAACAGAACCGTGACGCAGCCCTTCTCGAATGGCGCGAATTGGCCGTCGCCTGAAACCTCGCGATCCACGAAAAACGGAAACCGGTTCGCATTAGAGTGACAGCACCTTGCTGAGTCAGTGAAGAACGGTCTCGCTGGTCTAATTATGGCGCACTGCTTCGCCCAGTCTGAAATTAATGGGCAGCCTTCACATGCTGGCGAGACTTCATAAGGGGCTGGATCCGGGTACCGAATGCCTCAACACCTTCGACAAAATGGTCGAAGGTCAAGAGGACACCACCCGTACCGGGG
>JBCBUY010000125.1:0-7200 GCA_039817885.1 Pseudomonadota bacterium
CGACCATGCCAATCAGAAGAAGCGGTGCGGTTTCTCCAAGCGATCTGGCAAGCCCCAGAATAACACCGCTGAGAATACCTGGCGCAGCAGCCGGCAAGACATGATCGGTAACAACCTGCATACGCGACGCGCCGAGACTAAGCGCCGCTGTCCGCAGATCATCAGATACGGCCCGCAATGCCGCACGTGATGCAATGATCACGATTGGCAGGGTCAAGAAAGCCAGGACCAATCCGCCGGCGATGGGAGCCGATCGCGGAAGACCGAGCAAGTTCAACAAAACGGACGCCCCCAGCAGTCCGAAAACAATGGAAGGCACCGCGGCAAGATTATTGATGTTAACCTCGATAATCTCTGTCATGCGATTGGGGGGAGCGAACTCTTCCATCCATATCGCCGCCATCACACCGATTGGCACAGAAACCAAAGCGGTCAGAAGCAAGATCAAAAGCGAGCCGACCAATGCCCCGAGCACACCGGCGAGCTCCGGATAGGTGCTGTCAGCTGCGGTCAGCAGTCGGGTGTTGAAGGTTGAGCGGATAATGCGTTGGCGCTTCAAGAAATTCGCGACGGCGATTTGCTCATCAGAAATCGCCCTTTGAGACTCAGGCGTCCACACGGCGCGAAGACGCATAGCCCCCTGGGGCTCTGACAATCGTCCGGCGATGAGATCGAATGTGGCCTCTCCGTTCTGGTAGTCCGAAACTTTCAACACGGCCGAATCGGTTTCTAGAAAAACGCTGGGACGATCCGCTCCATCCCCCGACATGGCCGTGCGCAGGCGGTCTGGCAACACCCTGAACACAGAACTCGTATACGCATTGGCCAAGCCCTCAACGGGTTTGATCGGGTGCTCAGCGATCGCCTGCCGGCGAAGTCGAACCACCGTCTCATCGACAAAGCGCCCTTTCAGGTAAAGGTCGAGATTTGAGGATACGGGAACGGAGTACTGTCTTTCGGTCCCAAGCAAATCAGAGTTCCGCGCAACCTTTTCGGCGATGCGTGAGACAGCAAGGGGCGCAAACAGGTCAGTGACCCCCGTTCCCCGGCTGGCATTATCTGCGTAAAGCACCCGCCGCACTTCGTCTGTCAAAAGAGCATTGAACGCAGGAATATTATTCGCGACATCGCTCACATCGCGGGACCCGGGTGGTAGAACTCTCTCAAGTGTGGGGGACAAATTGACGACCAGCTGATGATGCGACACCGCGCGCAAGGACATTGTGACGACACTGAGCAAAATCAGCACAAGAAATCCAATTGCGATGACGACAGCAGACAAGCTCAATGTCCGAAAAACCCGTTCAGACAACTGGCGTCGCTGCAAGCGTGCCGGTCTCTGAATAAGCGTGTCGTTCGGTCCTGTATCCTCAGCCATTGGACAGCCTGTAACGACGTACAAATCGAATTGCGATCAAATTGAAAATCAGTGTTACGACGAATAGCACTCCGCCAAGAGCGAAAGCAGACAGCGTTTTCGGACTGTCAAAAGCACTATCGCCAACGAGAAGCGTCACAATCTGGGCCGTGACAGTTGTCATATCACTGGTGACGTCGAGCGTGATCTGGGACCGCTGCCCGGCCACCATGACAACAATCATCGTCTCGCCAATAGCCCGGGATACGCCCAGCAAAAGCGCTGCAGCAATTCCCGGTCGCGCGGCCGGCAACACGATTTGCCGGATCATTTCAGATTTCGTGGCTCCCAAAGAGAGGGCACCATCGCGAAGGTCTTGTGGAACGGACTTAATGGCATCGTCGGTCAATGACACGACGAACGGAACAATCATAATGCCCATGATCAATCCAGCCGCCAGAGCGCTATTGGGCTGTGCGGCCAGAAACCCATCCGGCACCCAAGGCAAATCATTCACACTGCGCGCCAGAGACCGAATAATTGGTGCAATCGCGATGATCGCAAAAAACCCATAAACAACGGTTGGAATGCCCGCGAGCACTTCCATAGCAGGTTTCGCCAGTCGACGAACGCGCCGCGTCGCATATTCGGACAAATACACAGCCGACAGAATACCAATCGGTGCTGCCACAGCCATAGCGATCAAGGTGACCGCAAGTGTTCCGAAGAAAAGGGGGACAGCTCCAAAGTCCTGGTTGGTTTGAGCGTTCCATACGGTTCCGAAAAGAAAGTCGACAGGACTAACCACCGAGAAAAATCGAAGGCCCTCGACCGCAAGCGATAGAACAATGCCGACCGTGATGATAACAGCCATTGCCGCGCTCAGGAAAAACAGCCCACGGATTATGCGCTCCAGATAAGCTCGGATCGGGGCATCAGGTGACTGTAGTCCCCGAGCAACGACAAAGCCGATAGCGCCCAATAAAGCGGCCCCCAAAGCCCCAACCAGGCGGAACTCCCCTATAAGCGCCACAAGACGCCATCGCGCGGCATCATCGAAAGGGTCGGTCAGCCTGGCATCGGGTTGCCCGGCCAATGCCCACAACTGATCGACATACTGATCGAGTTGCGCCGGCGGCAAATCGGTCAACCGCTCGGGCAACTCTGCGATCAAGAATTGTCTGACAATCGGGCCATCAACCGAAGACAGGAGCGTAATGCTCATCAGCATGGGAACAAGCGTTGCCAAAAGAACAAATGCGGCATGGAAATTCGGGGGCGATTTAAGCGGCGGCCTGCCAGCGGCCTTGAACGCCAATGCCTTCACACGGCCCGCCGTATACGACGCAATGCCCGCCGATGCGAGCAAAACAAATGCGTACCACGCAAAGGGCATAAGTCCGACATTTTCAACCAGCCAGTTGATAGCGTGCTCCACTTTTGCTCGGTTTAGGCAACAAGCTTAACGGCGGTGTGACACAAACCATCATGGGAGCCCGTCAAGACGTGTCGATCGCCGGCAACCATACAGAAAAAACGGCCCCCTGCTTCGGCAAACTCTCAACAGCGAACCCACCCCGGTGATGCGCCATAATATGCTTCACGATCGCAAGACCAAGTCCCGTGCCTTCTTCCGGTCCCCCACGACTTTCATCAACCCTGAAAAAGCGCTCGCCAAGCCGAGGAAGATAAGCAGAATCAATGCCTGGGCCGCGATCACGGACGCGTAGCCACACCGCAGCTTTCGATGCGCCACCAATCGTTTCGGGTGCCGTTTGAAGCGTTGCTCTCGCGGCACCTGGCCACCCTCGCGAAGCAAAGGACTCAGCCGCATCGAGGTCTCGCGACCGCCCGATCGACACGTCAATCGTGGTGTCCTCCGGAGAATATTTGATCGCATTGCCCACCAAGTTATGCACAACTTGTTTGAGTTCACTTTCCGATGCGATGACCGGAAGAGATGTCTCCGACGTTTCAAAATTGATGCGCTGGGCCTTCTGCAAAGCGACATGAACAAGAGACTCCGAAGCCTCTTTGGCAATGGTGAGAAAGTCCACCTTGGTTGTCGGAGCCTGATGCTCCCCCAACTCGATCCTCGACAAAGACAAAAGGTCAGTAATCAGATCTTTCATATGGTTGGTTTGGTCAGCCATGATCTCTACAAATCGCGGCCACGCCTCCGGGTCGTCGCTCGCCGGTCCCTGGATCGTTTCAATGAACCCGGAAATCGAGGTAAGCGGTGTCCGCAACTCATGGCTCGCATTGGCCAGGAAGTCCGCCCTTGCACGCTCGGCCCGCCGAACGGGGGCCTGATCGGTCAAAACAATAAGCGCTGACCGTTCTCCCGGTGCATCATCACCGAGCGCCGTCACCGTGACCAACCATGTCTGGCTGGGTTCGCGGGACGGAACCAGCTCACACGCCGCCGCACCGCCTGAATTCAGCACTCTGTCGACATGGGCCAGAAGCTCAGGATTGCGAAGAGACCCAACAGACAGACCACCTCGCACCGCCGGCAAGCTGAATATTCCGGCGGCAACAGAATTATAGGCCGTCAATTGCGCGCCGGCATCAACGATCAAAGCGGGCTGATCAAGCGCATCCACCAGCCCCTGTTGCACCCGTCTTATGGCATCCAGGCTCGACCGTTGAGCGACCTGCTCCTGTTTCGGTTTGGCCGCGCGCGCATTCGCCAGAACACCGATATGATAAGCGACGGCTCCGCCGGCCAATAACATGGCAGAGGACAGCCCCTCGAGCACACCAAGCGCCCCCGTCGCCATAAGCACAAAGAGGAGAACCAAGCCTCCGAATGAAATAATGACGATGTCTTGCCTGCGAAGTCGCCCTATATCTCGCAGGTCGGGCTTGGTTGCCATCGATTTTCCTGTCCACATGGAACTATCGACGTGCATGCCTTCTGCCATACGATTTGGAAAGGTTATCGCGCACTATAACGACCGTGAGCATGGGAAGTGTGCTCAAACGGTCACAAAACAACTCATTATTGAAAATCGATAATTATTCATTGACTTTCATATAGTAAAGCGGTAAGCCGCTAAAAGCACAACAAGGGTGCTCAGTTTGTTGCAAAGATCATTAATATTCGCCGGTGCGTTAGCGCTATCAGGCTGCACGACGTTGGAAAACGCCATCGCGGGAGACCCTGCCGATCTGGTCCCAGATTTGCCGGCCACTCCCGATGATTGGGCCAGTGCAGCGACGCCGAGCGCGCAACCGATAGAAAACTGGCTCACACAGTTTGATGACACCAAACTCATCGAGATCGTGGACGAAGCGCTGTCGGCAAATCCGGACATCATCGCCAGCGAAGCGCGGGTGCGGGCCGCACGACAGACGGCAAGAGCCGTGTTCGGTCGATCACTTCCCTCGGTGAATTACAGCTTCACCAACGGCTATGCGACGCAGTTCACATCCACCGCTCTCGGTGGTGGGGTCGTGGTCGATGGCAGGTTTGATCAGCCGACCTTTGATCAACGGTTTGACCTGCAATGGGAACTCGACCTCTGGGGCCGGGTTCGCGCGAGCAATCAAGCCGCCCGGTCGGACTTCATAGCATCGGAAGCCGACCTTGCGGCAGCACAACTGTCGCTCGGTGGCCAGGCCGCGCTTGCCTGGATCGATCTAAACGCCGCCCTGGAACAAGAGCGCGTGGCGGAAGAGACGCGTGAGGCCAGAGCGCAGGTCGTCGAGTTGACCGAGCGTCGCTTCGAACGAGGCCTGTCGGCGGCTCTTGATGTTCGCACAGCGCGTACAGAGCTGGCCCAGTCAGAAGCCCAGATCGCATCACAGGCGCAGGTCAGGGAAAATGCCGCCCGCCGCCTTGAAGTTTTGCTCGGCAGGTATCCATCGACAGAGATCGAAGCGCCCGCCATCATTCCGAGCTTGGACGAGATCCAACCGATTTCCGATCCAACCATTTTGCTCGCCAGACGACCCGACATTGCAGCAGCCGAAGCGCGCCTTGAAGCCGCAGGGTATCGCGCAGAAGCCGCCAGGCTCGCCGTGCTGCCGGCCTTCACCGCGCGATCGACGATTTCTAACTCCTCCAGTATCGAGTTTGCGGACGTTTTTGATCCGGAACGGATCAGTGCGAACATTTTCGGCGCGCTCACCCAAACGGTCTGGAATGGCGGTGCCTTACGGGCCGACAAACGTGCCGCCGTGGCAAGAGCTGAAGAATTGGCAGCAACTTACACCAGCACGGTTCTAACGGCCTGGCGCGAAGTTGAAGACGCCCTCGCAAATGACCGTTTCCTCGCCATACAGCTGGAAGCCCAGCAACGAGCCCTGGAAGAAGCCCGTTACGCAGAAGAACTCGCCCTGCGCCAGTATCAGAACGGCCTGGTATCAATTTTTAATCTTCTGCAGTCCCAGACCACGCGCCTGAACGCCGAAGCGAACTATATCAATGTGAGCGCGCAGCGCGCGACCAACCGCATCAACTACCACCTCGCCCTTGGCGGCGGGGGCCCTATTCCTCCCGAAACCGAAGAAGCAGTCGAAACCGCTCAAATAACTGAAAGTAAAGCACTATGAGACGCCTGTTCGCGATATTGCTCCCAGTCCTGATCGTTGTTGTTCTAGGATTTGGCGGCACAGCCGCGCTGAATGCCATGAAGCCGGAACCAGAAACGTCCGATCAACTGCCGCAGGCGCTTTCGGTCTTTGCTGAACGAACAGAGCGCCGGAACCTGAATCTGGTCGTGCAGGCCCAGGGCGAAGTGCGACCGCGCAGCGAGATCGACGTGACACCTCAAGTCCAGGGGCGCATCGCTTACGTGTCGGACAAATTCCTCGACGGTGGATTTGTCTCGCGTGGCCAGGTGCTGGTGCGCCTGGATGCGGCAGATTACGAACTCGACGTGATCCGCGCCAAAGCAAGCGTGGCAACCGCCCAACAAGCCTTGGCGCGCGAACAAGCAGAGGCGGACCTGGCGATCCGCGATATTGAAGATCTCGGCATATCCGAAACAAGCCCCCTGGCCCGCCGCGAGCCACAACTCGCTGAAGCGCAGGCCGCCCTGGATTCGGCTTATGCACAACTGAGCGACGCCAATCTCGCCCTTGAGCGCACCGCGATCCGTTCCCCCTTTGATGGCCGCGTCCGCCAACGCAGTGTCGATGTGGGTCAGTTTGTATCACCAGGTCAGTCCCTTGGCCGCGTGTTCTCAACCGACATCGTCGAAGTTGCGCTGCCACTCACCGACGCCCAACTCGGCCAACTCAACCTTCCGCTGGCCTATACAGAAACAGCCGATGCGCCAGGACCAGTCGTCGCCTTTGAGGCAAGCGTTGGCGGTGACGTGCGCGTCTGGAAGGGCCGGATCACGCGGACAGCCGCGGCCGTCAACAGTGCCTCGCGCCTCATCAATGTTTTCGGTGAGGTGGCAGACCCCTACGGCGCTGGAGCGGATGGTGATGCCCCCATGGCACCCGGCCTGTTCGTAACCGCCAACATTCAGGGCGAGGTCATCGAGGATGTTCTTTGGGCCCCCCGGGCCGCACTGCGCGGAGAAGATAAGCTCTATGTTGGGAATGTGGAACAGGGCACGCTCTCAATACGCACGGTCAATGTCATCTTCAGCGACTCCTCGGGGGTCTACTTCGCAGACGGAGCCGGAACAGGCGAACTTGCGATTGTGTCCCCAATTCAGGCGGCCTTTGACGGCATGCGCCTGCGTATAAGGGAACGCCTGCCCGATGGCACACTCGCGCCGTTTATAGAACCTATCGCAATAAGCAGTGGCGGCTCGGCGGATGCCTCCAGAGCTGAAGCAAATCTCGCCGCCGGTGAGGTGAATGGAGTGGCCCAATGAACG
>JBCBUY010000126.1:0-6850 GCA_039817885.1 Pseudomonadota bacterium
AACGGACGCAGCATTCGCACGCGCGGCATTGACGCGCCCATTCTCAACCCATGGCGTAACGCTGCGTCCGTTGCCGGGTGGCTTCTGGCTTTTATGTTCGCCATGTGAATCCGCTGGTCTTGGTCGAAATTGTCGACAACGAGATTGAGCGTTTCGTCAGGCGGATGGATCGTGAATCTGTAAGCCCCTGACACGTCGAAGAACGGCGAGACATAGAGGTTTTTCTCAGCCTCGTGTCTCATGCGGCTCCTATCGGCAGCAGCTACATAAGCATGCGTGTCGCCGAATGTGTTGTTCACTTCATAAATGATGCCGCGCAGATCCCCCACTGGTCCGTATCCGAACCATAGTGAGATCGGTGAGAATTTGTAAAATGCATGACGCGGCAACGTTACGAGCCGGATGGTGCCGCCGTGAAGGTCTATACCTGCTTGGCCAAATTTTTTCTCCGCCCACGGACGGAGCGACACGGTCTGCCGGTCGCCATGATCGCGTCTTGAAAATGAGAACAGATTTGGTTTCTCGATACTGAAGAGCCGGCATATACGTCCAGCTTCGTCCAGCCGGTCTATGTCGATATCGATCAAAAACAGTTTGTAAGCGAAGGACTGCTCGAAGGGCACAAACCGGCTGTGGCGCGTCTGGCCTATATATAGACGCAAGGGAGGTATCGGTGCGTCGGGTAAGCGCGTGGTATCAGCCATTTCCGCCTACAATTTTGAGACCAGTTGCAGCACGGATCTTTTCTGGAATTGGTTTGGGGGCAATGCCTGCAGCTTGCCACGGTACGGTGCCGCCGAGAGACAAGGCACATTCTAGTCCTGATTTGAGGCCGTCTTCGTGAAACCCTGATCCCATCCAGGCCCCCGCGAACCAGAGGCCATTTTCACCATTGATGCGCTTTATTTCACGCACAGCAGCCTCAGCCGGTCGATCAAATTGCGGGTGATCGAATGAAAAGCTCGAAAATATCGTGTCTTGTGCGGGCGGGATCTTTGGGTTCAGCGTCACAAATAGCGGGCAGTCCATGGGTAGATCCTGCAATTTGTTCATCCAATAGGTGAGGCAGATGTCCTCTCCCCCCTGTTTGAGAACGTTCCATGCCGCCCATGCGCCGCGCCGCTGCGGCATTAATGCAGGATCGCGGTGAAGATAGATTTGGTTGGGCCGGTAGTGGACCGACCGAAGCATAAAGCGTTGATCTTCGAAACTCTCATCCAAAACCGCGAGCGACTGATCGGAATGGCTGGCCATGATAACTTGATCAAAGACGTGTTGTTGGCCGGATGCGTCTTCGAGTTTTACTTGCCCGCCAAACCGCGAGACCCGCACAATCTCGCTGTTTTGGCGAAGGCGCTGACCGAGTGCGCTGGCGACTTTCTCAACATAGGACTGGCTACCATTGGAGACCGTGCGCCAAGATGGGCGCTCCTTATGCATCAGGCGATGGTTTTCGAAGAACCGGAAAAAGCTGAGGGCGGGATAGTCCAGCATTTTATCTTCGGGCGTCGACCATATGGCTGCGCCCATGGGCAGAATGTAGTTCTGACGAAAGTTCTCATCGAATCCGTGACGGTCGAGCCAGGCTCCAAGGGTTGTGTCGTCGACGCTGTCTTTTTCCAATTCCGCACGTGCAATGTCGTTGAATCTCAGAATGGTTCGCCAAAAGCGATGGAAGGCGGGCCGAAAGAGATTGCGCTTCCAGGCAAAGAATCCCCGCGCATGGGATGCCCACTCATAGCCATCGGGGTTGGATACGGCGAAACTCATATCGCTTTTCTGGGTTTCGACGCCGAGCGCGTCGAAAAAAGCGATAAGGTTGGGATAATTCAAGGCGTTATAGACGATGAACCCGACATCCACATTGATCGGGCGACCATCATAATCGATGGTTTTGGTGCAGCTATGCCCGCCTATGCGGCTGCGTCTTTCGAACACGGTGACGTCTGCCGTGTCCTTTAAAGCCCAGGCCGCTGAGAGCCCTGAGATGCCTGATCCTACGATGGCAATTTTCATAAAAAACTCGTCTATTGCACAAAATATCAACGCGACCTCCCGGAATAGTAGGGCGCGCCCAAGTTGCGTCCAATTAAAGAACTGCATTTGCCTGGAATTTGAAAATGTTGCTTTGTGTTTCAAACGCCGGATGTTCGGGCTAATAACGCTGCCGATATATGCAATGGTCGGAGACGCATGGCCGATACAGAGACCCCTCAGCCGAACAGAACGGTGCGCATTCCGTCGCCGAACGGACCTGTCATATGTTCAAATGACGCTCCCCTCGTTTTCATCGCAGGGCCCTGCGCATTGGAGTCGCGCGACCACGCGCTGAAAATGTCCGTCGCCCTCGCCGAAATCGCAGACCGGCTCGGGGCGCAGCTGATCTACAAGACCAGTTTCGACAAGGCGAACCGAACCAGCGTGGCGAGTTTTCGCGGCTTGGGCCTGGATGACGCGCTTCCTGTTTTTGAAGATGTCCGCGCGGAGACGGGGCTGCCCGTTCTCACCGATGTGCATACGGCAGAACAGTGTGCCGTCGCAGCCGATGTAGTGGATGTGCTTCAAATACCGGCCTTTCTCTGTCGCCAGACCGACCTTCTCATGGCGGCGGCGGAGACGGGGCGGCCTGTCAATGTGAAGAAGGGGCAGTTCCTGGCGCCTTGGGATATGAAGAACGTTGTCAACAAATTACTGGCTGGCGGTGCGCGAGATATTCTGGTGACCGAACGGGGGGTGAGTTTCGGATACAATACGCTGGTGAATGATATGCGGGCCCTGCCTGAGCTGAAGAAAACCGGGTGCCCTGTTGTCTTTGACGCGACGCATTCTGTGCAACAGCCAGGCGGTCGCGGGGATGCGACAGGCGGCGAGAGGGCTTTCGCGCCCTTGCTTGCGAATGCGGCGGCGGCCATTGGTGTCGCATCTGTCTTTATCGAAGTTCATGAAGACCCGGACAGTGCGCCGTCAGATGGGCCCAATATGATCCGGCTGGAGGATGCCGAACAGGTGATGCGCCGGATCATGGCTTTTGACGCGCTCGCGAAGGCCGATCTCGCCCAAGCCCAGGGCTGACATTGATATGACCGGGCATGCTTTGAAGTCTCTCGTCTTGAGCGCACCTCAGCAATGTGTGCTTTGTGTCGGCGATGCGATGTTGGATACGTTCGTCTATGGCGAGGTCGAGCGCATCTCTCCGGAGGCACCCGTCCCGGTCCTTAGAGAATCCCACCGTATCAAGATGCCAGGCGGTGCGGCCAATACGGCGCGGAACCTTGCCGCTCTTGGTGCCAATGCTCGCCTGGTTGCTGTCACTGGCCGCGATGAGGCCGGCCAAGTGCTTTTGCATCTGCTGGAGGGGTCCGCTGGGATCGAACCTCATTTGGTGACCAGCCCCGATCTCACGACGGTGCAGAAAACACGGTTCGTGTCGTCCGGTCAGCAATTGCTTCGGGTCGATCAGGAGCCTGTCCTAAAGGTCGGGGACGCTGCACAGGTGGATCTCAAAGAAGCCATTTCCCGTGCGGCTGAAGGTGCCGGCGCGATTGTGCTCTCGGACTATGCCAAGGGAACCGTTACAGCCGAGGTCATTGCCGCGGTGCTTGCGGCCGCTGAAACCCTGGATGTCCCGGTCATCGTTGATCCAAAAGGTCACGATCTGATGCGCTATGGCAAAGTTGCTTTGATCAAGCCAAATGCGTCGGAGCTTGCCGCGGTGACCAATTTGCCAGTTTCGACGGATGCAGATGTTGAGGTGGCCCTTGTGAAAGCACTGTCTCTCTGTTTGGCCGATACGATTATGGTCACCCGGGCGGCCAAGGGCCTGTCTTTCATTAGACGGGGGGAGGCGACGGTGCGGCATATGCGGGGAGACGCGCGGGATGTGTTCGATGTGTCGGGTGCCGGCGATACCAGCCTTGCGGCCCTCGGCATTGCGATTTCTGCGGATGCGTCAACGGAGCTTGCTGCGGAGTTGGCTTTGCTGGCCTCCGGCCTTGCTGTGACAAAGGCCGGGACAGCAACGGTCTCAGCTGCTGAACTCTTGGATCTTGGGCCTGCGGATATTGCCTCGCTTGATGCTGCGCGCGATCTCGTGGATCGATGGCGGAGCGCAGGACATCGGATCGGATTTACAAATGGTTGTTTCGACCTTCTCCATCCTGGACATTTGAAGGTGCTGGAAGAGGCGAAAGCCCGCTGTGATCGGCTGATTGTCGGTCTCAATAGCGATGCGTCTGTGACCCGTTTGAAAGGCGAGGGGCGACCTGTGAACGATGAACGATCCAGAGCGCGGATGTTGTCGGGATTGGCCGCTGTCGATGCCGTCGTGTTGTTTCAAGAGGATACGCCCTTGGAGCTTGTGCGCGCGTTGACGCCGGATCTCCTGGTCAAGGGCGGCGACTATGCGATCGAGGCAATTGTAGGAGCAGAGGAGGTCATCGGCGGCGGCGGTGATGTACACATCGTTCCGTTGGTCGAGGGACAGTCAACAACCGGGATGATTGCGCGCGCATCTGATCAATCGTCTTCGGACTGATCCGGATCGACCTCTCCCGGCCTCCGAATTGGAACAATCGCCACTTCCTGAATGCTGCCGAGGGGTTCGGCCGGCTTCGGTCCAAATGTGTCGAGCCAGGTGCTGACCTGCTCAGCTTGGACCCTGATCGCTTCGGCTGTGCCATCGGGATCTATCGGAGACCGGCGAACCACGCGGCCGGGCAGCCGCGGCAAGACGAAGCCGAACGGATTGCCGTGAGATTGCATATCCACGGCTTGATCGCATGCCGTCCCGAGAGATGGGTTGCAAGTTATGGGCGGCGACTGATCTCGAAG
The DNA here is from genome assembly GCA_039817885.1 of Pseudomonadota bacterium. Lineage (GTDB taxonomy): Bacteria > Pseudomonadota > Alphaproteobacteria > Caulobacterales > Hyphomonadaceae > CALLCD01. The sequence goes on from JBCBUY010000126.1 coordinate 4,831, forward strand.
GATCCCAAAAACAACACGACCTGCAAAGCGTTCCGCCAGGGTATCGCTCGTCAGCTCAGTTGTAATGGTTTCTGAATAGGGCAGGGCGCGCTCGTCGATTGCGAGCAGGATTGCCCGGTCTCGATTTTCATTGGCAAAATACTGATCAAACGCAGCTTGAATGCCCTGCGCCACGATTTCGTTGACCTGACCTGGCGTATCTGCCGCTGACGGCGCGTGATAGTGAGGCGCATAGATTGGGACGCCACGCGGCAATGCCCGGCTGAGCGTGGTAATGCTCTCGTCAAATTTCTCTTGATGTTCTTCGGACCGTGCATCTACGAGTCCGGGGCCACTCGCGATCCCGGTGGGGGGCCCAATAAGGAACACATCAACGCCCCAGGGTTTCTCCCAAGCGCCAGGTGGCCGGGTGTCCGGAAACGCTGCCCAGCTCTCAACGTCTGAATAGTCCAATGGGGTAGCCGATGCCGGTGTATTCGCCTGAAGGCTCGTAGTGTAGACGACATCCTTCAGCCCGAACCAGGCCACGAGGAGCAATGCCCCTCCGATAATCCACAGTCTTTTCATGCAAGTGTCCCTAACTCAGCCGCTTCCTGCCGGAATATCTGGGTTGGTCAATATCCAACTGGGCAATTGCGGTAGATTTAAGATGAGTGAGCAGACCGGGCGTCGAGATCGTCAGTTCACCCTGTCGTATTCTTTCGCACAATTGGCGGTTCAAACCTTCAGTATCGGCACTTGTGGGAGGTTCCAACAGTGCGATCAAGCGGGCCAGTTCATCGCGTTCAGCATCAGGGCCATGCTCAAACTCTCTGATCACTGTTGCCAGTACGTTAGAGGCGACGCGGGCATGAAAGCCGGCGTGCCCGGTCAGGTTGGGGGTCGCCGTGTCATCGATGAAGGTTTTTACGGCTGTGACGAGCTCCTGGAGCGAGGGGTGTTTATGCATTTGTAAGCCTCGCTTCCATCAATGCGATGAGATCGATCTCGGTTTCAGAGACGCGGCGGCCAATGGCGGCTCGCTCAACGCTTGGATCCGCTCCGGTTCGGTAGATGTCATACATGGTCATGCACATGATCCCCCATTTGAGCGAACCCAGCATTTCCCACCAATCGATCTCGTCCGGGGAAAATCGCTGGCCGCCGGCAGCGGCATAGGCCTCGAGCAGGTCTTCCAGCCGACCGAAGCCCCCCACGCGATTTTCAGTTTTGCCGAACCGCCAGGAATTTACGCAGATCCAGCCAATGTCTTCACGCGGATCGCCCATATGGGCGAGTTCCCAATCCAACACACCGGCCAGACCGGCTTCGTTAACCATCAGATTGCCCAGCCTGAAGTCTCCATGAACAAGTACAGGTTCCAGAGGGGCCGGTGTCGTGTCCCGCAGCATCTGAAAAGCGAGCTCAAAGGTGGGGCGAGGGATATCATAATTGCGATAGAGGTCTTCATAGCGATCGAGCTGTTCAGATGCCGAAGCGGTTTCGAGGCGAGGTAGACACCCACCGTCTATGGAGTGGGTGTGAGCGAGAGCGTCTCCACACTGGGCTGCGAGGCGGTTTCGGGCCGATGAGAGCGCCTCCGACCGCAGTATCTTGGGTCCGATCGTCTCGCCGTCCAGGAAGTCCATGATGAAGCCGTCACCTAGCGATTCGAGCTCTGTCAGCACGTGGACAATTGATGGTACTGGCACACCTGCAGCGCCTGCGACCTCGATCAAACGGGCCTCGCTGGACAGGGGGAGCGCAGTGCTGGAACGGGCATCTGACAGGCCATTCGGGGCTCTACGGAGAATTCGGCGTGTTTCCGTGCCGTCCGGGTCAATGATGCTGAATCGCCATGTTTCCTGGCTCGCGCCGCCTGACAATCGCGTTAGATCCGCGATTTTCGTCCCGGATTCGCCTAATTTCGATGCAAGTGCATTAAGAGCACTTTCAATATCCTGTGGCATACTCATATCCATAATCATTACTGGGAAGACAGGATTCTCCAAACGCTTCCCGGGCAAACGAGACGAAACTT
>JBCBUY010000127.1:0-6789 GCA_039817885.1 Pseudomonadota bacterium
TGGTCAACATGGCCAATCGTGCCAATGTTCACATGCGGCTTGTTCCGCTCAAACTTTTCCTTGGCCATAGGGCCCTCCTATCTTTCTGATTGGGCGGCAGGCTTACCCTGCCAGCTCCTGAATGATCTTGCTGGCTTCACCTTTCGGCACTTCAGCATAATGATCGAATTGCATGGTAAACTGCGCACGCCCCTGAGACATTCCGCGGAGATCGGACACGTATCCGAACATGTTCACCAGCGGCACTGTGGCGTTGATTGCCGTCGCATTGCCCCGGGGTTCAGACCCCTGGATCTGTCCGCGCCGAGAATTCAAGTCTCCGATGATATCGCCCATATAGTCTTCAGGGGTAATCACCTCGACCTTCATCATCGGTTCCATCAGGCGTGGATCGCCTTGAGACTTCAGTTCACGGAAGGCTGCCCGGGCGGCGATTTCAAAAGCGAGCACCGAGGAGTCGACGTCGTGGAACGCCCCATCAACAAGTGTCGCACGGAAGTCTGTCATCGGATACCCAGCGAGAAGCCCGTTCTCCTTGGCACTTTTGAAGCCTTTTTCGACACCCGGAATATATTCCTTCGGAACGGCACCGCCGACAATCTTCGATTCAAACTCGAAGCCGGACCCCGGCTCCAAAGGCTCGAACTCAACCTTGATCCGCGCAAACTGACCAGATCCACCCGACTGCTTCTTGTGGGTGTAATCAATCTCGGCTGCGCGGCCCAGCGCTTCGCGGTAAGCCACCATGGGCTGACCAATATTGGCTTCCACCTTGAATTCACGTTTCAAGCGATCAACGAGGATGTCGAGATGCAGCTCGCCCATGCCCTTCATGATCGTCTGACCGGACTCGTGATCGGTCTCCACACGGAAGCTCGGATCTTCAGCTGCAAGGCGCTGGAGACCAACAGACATCTTTTCCTGGTCCGCTTTGGACTTCGGCTCCACGGCAATCTCGATCACTGGGTCTGGGAAGTTCATGGTCTCGAGAACGACCTGCTGGCTCGAATCGCTGAGCGTGTCGCCCGTCGTCGTATCTTTCAGCCCCGCAAGCGCGATGATATCGCCAGCATAGGCTTCTTCAATCTCTTCGCGATCATTGGAATGCATCATCATCATGCGGCCAACACGCTCTTTCTTACCCTTGGTCGAGTTCGCAATCGATCCGCCCTTGGTAAGCGTACCCGAATAGATCCGCACAAAGGTAAGTGATCCCACAAACGGGTCATTCATGATCTTGAAGGCAAGACCGGAGAAGGGTTGTTCATCATCGGCCGACCGTTCGATATCCCGAGTCTCGGTCTCGTCGCCCGGCGCAAACCCCTTATAGGCCTCAACGTCCAGCGGGCCCGGTAGAAAGTCGATCACGGCGTTCAGCATTGGCTGTACGCCCTTATTCTTAAATGCAGAGCCGCACAGCACAGGGACGAACGACATGTCGAGCGTGCCCTTGCGGATCAGTTTGATCAGCGTGGCTTCGTCCGGCTCATTGCCTTCAAGGTAGGCCTCCATGGCCTCCTCGTCCTGCTCAACGGCAAGCTCGACCATCTCACCGCGCATCTCTTCGCACTTGTCTTTCAGCTCGTCGCGGATCTCCCGAAGCTCCCAGCTGGCACCAAGATCTTCACCGGCCCAGACCCACTCCTTCATGGTGATCAGGTCCACATGACCTTCAAGCTCGTTCTCAGCGCCGATCGGGCATTGGATCGGCATCGGCGTTGCGCCGGTCCGGTCTTTGATCATCTCCACACAATTGAAGAAGTCAGCACCAATCTTGTCCATTTTGTTGACGAAAACGATGCGCGGAACCTTGTACCGGTCGGCCTGACGCCAAACTGTTTCAGTCTGCGGCTCCACACCGGCATTCGCGTCCAAAACGCACACAGCCCCATCGAGCACCGCAAGCGAGCGCTCAACTTCAATCGTGAAGTCCACGTGTCCCGGCGTGTCAATGATATTGAAACGGTGCTTATCGGTTTGGGCCGTTTGTCCGTCTTCTGTTCGTTCCCAGAATGTGGTGGTCGCAGCAGAGGTGATCGTAATGCCCCGCTCCTGCTCCTGCTCCATCCAGTCCATGGTGGCCGCACCATCATGGACCTCACCAATTTTGTGAGATTTCCCAGTGTAGTACAGAATGCGTTCGGTAGTTGTCGTCTTACCGGCATCAATATGGGCCATGATGCCAAAATTACGATAGCGCTCCAGCGGGTATTCGCGGGCCATGTGACTTACCTTCGTTGACAGAAATGAGTTGGGGGTATGAGCTACCAGCGATAGTGGGAGAAAGCACGATTCGCTTCCGCCATCCGGTGTGTATCTTCACGCTTTTTCACGGCCGTTCCGCGGCCTTGGCTAGCGTCCATAAGCTCACCGGCAAGACGCTCGCGCATGGTATTTTCGTTACGGCCACGGGCAGCCGATGCCAGCCAACGAATGGCAAGCGCTTGACGACGCTCAGGCCGGACTTCCACAGGCACCTGATAGGTCGCACCACCAACGCGGCGAGACCGCACTTCCACAGCGGGAGAAATGGCTTCGAGCGCATCCTTGAACACATCGACGGGATCACGTTTCGCGCGTTCTTCAACCAGATCGAGCGCACCGTAAACAATGCGTTCGGCGACCGATTTCTTACCGTCCACCATGATCTGGTTCATGAACTTTGACAGAACCACATCCTTGAACTTCGGATCTGGCAGGACCTGGCGTTTCTCAGCGCGGTGACGACGGGACATGGATTTCTCTCTATTTCGGTTTCTTCACGCCGTAATGCGAACGGCGCTGTTTGCGGTCTTTTACGCCCTGGGTATCAAGGACGCCGCGAAGGATGTGGTAACGAACACCGGGAAGGTCTTTCACACGGCCTCCACGGATCAGGACCACGGAGTGCTCCTGCAAATTATGCCCCTCACCTGGTATGTAGCTCACGACTTCATAGCCAGACGTCAGACGAACTTTAGCAACTTTACGAAGCGCTGAGTTCGGTTTCTTGGGGGTGGTTGTGTAAACGCGTGTGCACACGCCGCGACGCTGCGGACAGGCTTTGAGCGCAGGCACTTTGTTACGGGACGGCTTGGACTGCCGAGGCTTCCGGATAAGCTGGTTGATCGTCGGCATTGCCGGCCTTTCATAAATTTTGGCCCGCCTTCGCGTGTTTTGGGGCCTTATCTTCAACTCATAGCGCCGAGACGGCCATTGCGGCCTCTCGGCATGTCTCAACTATCGATAATAACAGTTTCGGCCGAAGCCGAGTTTGGGCGGGGTGTAATCCCCTGACCTCTATTCGTCAAGGCCCACCCATCAGTAAGTCAGGCACATTTAAGCACGCCAAAACCGCCCAGGAAATCGTCGCCGACGCCACACATTGCGAGCCGTCAAGCGCCAACCAATGTCCGGCAACAAAAAGCCCCCAAAAGCAGGCGCTTATGGGGGCTTTTCAATTTGTCTTCGTTACCTACTCCGCCGCATCGGGTTCTGGTGCCGGAAGCGCCGCGGCAGCTTCGGCCTCAGCAGCGGCCGCCGCCTTTGCCCGAGCATTCCGCAACCGTGTATCGCGGTCAGCCGCGATCTTACGATAACGACGCATGGACCCGCCTGTCCCCGCCGGTATGAGGCGACCAACGATCACATTCTCTTTCAGGCCTTCCAACGTATCGACCTTGCCTTGAAGCGACGCTTCGGTCAGCACACGAGTCGTTTCCTGGAAGGAGGCCGCAGAAATGAAGCTGCGTGTCTGCAGGCTGGCCTTCGTGATACCAAGAAGAACCGGTGTGCCTGTGGCTTCCTGCTTCTTCTTCTTCCGAACCGCAGCATTCGCCGCATCGAACTCCAGCACATCCACTTGCTCACCCTTGAGCAAGTTCGTGTCACCAGCATTATCAACTTCGATTTTCTGAAGCATCTGACGAACAATAACTTCGATATGCTTGTCGTTAATCGGAACACCCTGCAGGCGGTAAACCTTCTGGATTTCCTCAACGAGGTAATCGGCAAGGGCCTCCACCCCGAGAATGGCCAGAATATCCTGTGGGGCCGGATTCCCGTCCATCAGATATTCGCCCTTCTTGATGAAGTCTCCGTCCTGAACGGCAAGGTGCTTCGTCTTCGGCACAAGATAATCGACCGGATCCTGGCCCTCGACCTCCGACACAATCGAAACGCGACGCTTGTTCTTATAGTCGCGCCCATAAACGACCTTGCCATCGATCTCAGCGATAATGGCGTGATCCTTAGGACGACGGGCCTCGAACAGCTCAGCCACACGCGGCAGACCACCCGTGATGTCCCGCGTCTTCGCGCCGCCCATCGTAATCCGGGCAAGGGAATCACCTGGCCCAACCGTATCGCCATCATTGACCGACAGGATCGCCCCGACAGAGAGGAGATATACGGCTTCACCGCCATTGGCGAGTTTGACCGGCTCCCCTTTCTTATCGACGACTTGAATCGCAGGTTTCACATCCGCGCCCTTCGATGCTGACCGCCAGTCGATCAGAACCCGGGACGACAGACCTGTTGTTTCGTCGGTCTCTTCACGGCAGGTCACGCCATCGATCACATCGATAAGTTTCACCATGCCGGACACTTCACTGACGATCGGTTGGACGAATGGATCCCAATCAGCAAGCTTGTCGCCAGGTTTCACCTTCGCACCATCTTTGAAGTACAAACGTGTGCCGTAAGTCGGTTTAAAGGATTGCCGCACACGGCCATCCGCGTCGACAACCGACACTTCCATATGACGACCAATAACAACAAGCGTCTTGTCCTTACGGGCGACAATCGCCTCATCCGTAAATTTGAGCTTGCCTTCGAAATTACATTCGACTTGAGATTGGTCAGCCACCTGAGCCGTGCCACCGATGTGGAAGGTCCGCATGGTCAGCTGCGTACCCGGCTCACCAATGGACTGAGCTGCAATAACGCCGACAGCCTCGCCCATATTTACAGGTGTGCCGCGCGCCAGGTCGCGGCCATAACACTGTCCGCAGATGCCATTCGCCGTCTCACAGGTCAGCGGCGAACGCACCTTCAGGCGATCAAGACCCGCTTCCTCAATGATCGGAATAACATCTTCATCGATATAGGTGCCCGCAGGGATCACGACTTCGTCGGTGCCCGGGCGGTTGGCGTCCTCGGCTGTAACACGCCCCAGTGTGCGCTCGCCAAGCGAGACGACAACGTCCGCACCATCCATAACCGGCGTCAGCGTGATGCCTTTGTCGGTTCCGCAATCCTCTTCATTGACAATGCAGTCCTGCGCCACATCGACAAGGCGGCGGGTCAGGTATCCGGAGTTCGCTGTCTTAAGAGCAGTATCCGCCAGACCCTTCCGAGCGCCGTGGGTGGAGTTAAAGTACTCCAGAACCGTCAAGCCTTCTTTGAAGTTGGAGACAATCGGGGTCTCGATGATCTCGCCAGACGGCTTCGCCATCAGTCCACGCATACCAGCAAGCTGTTTCATCTGGTTCTTCGAACCACGCGCGCCGGAGTGCGCCATCATGAAGACAGAGTTCGTCTCTTCCTGACGACCCGTATCCTCGATCAGGCGGGCCTCCCCTGCCGCGTCCATCATGGCATCGGCCACTTTGTCCGTACAGGTCGACCAGGCATCAACAACCTTGTTGTACTTCTCACCACGGGTGATCAGACCGTCAGCATACTGACGCTCATACTCTGATACCTGCTCACGCGTATCATCGACAAGTTTCTGCTTGGCGGCAGGGATAACCATGTCGTCCTTGCCGAACGAGATACCGGCCTTACAAGCTTCGCCGAAGCCAAGGGCCATAAGCCGGTCACAGAAGATCACCGTCGCCTTCTGACCGCAGTTCCGATAGACCTCGTCAATCAACGAACCGACGGCCTTCTTCGTCATCAGCTGGTTAGCAATGTCAGCCGAAAGCGCTGCATTCCGCGGCAGAAGATCGGCAATCATCAGACGCCCAGGCGTCGTATCGATAATCTGAACAATAGGCTTATTGTCAGCGTCGACCGTTTCATACTTCGCCTTGATTTTCGCATGCAGTGACAGCGAGCCAGCATTAAGCGCATGCTCCAGCTCGGCAGCATCGGAGATCACCATCCCCTCACCCTGCTCGTCTTCTTTGTCGAGCGAGAGATAATAGAGCCCGAGAACGATGTCCTGCGACGGCACGATGATCGGCCGGCCATTCGCTGGCGACAGAATATTGTTCGTCGACATCATAAGCACACGTGCTTCAAGCTGAGCTTCCAGCGAGAGCGGCACATGAACAGCCATCTGATCACCGTCAAAGTCAGCATTGAAAGCTGCACATACGAGCGGGTGCAGCTGGATCGCCTTACCTTCGATCAGTTTTGGCTCGAACGCCTGAATGCCAAGGCGGTGAAGTGTTGGGGCCCGGTTCAACATGACCGGATGCTCCCGGATCACTTCCTCAAGAATATCCCAGACCTCTGGGCGCTCCTTCTCGACGAGCTTCTTGGCTGCCTTGACGGTGCCCGCGAGGCCCTTCGCATCGAGGCGCGCATAGATAAATGGTTTGAAAAGCTCGAGCGCCATCTTCTTCGGCAGCCCGCACTCGTGCAGCCGCATGTTTGGACCAACCACAATCACCGAACGGCCGGAATAGTCGACCCGCTTACCGAGAAGGTTCTGGCGGAAACGGCCCTGCTTACCTTTCAGCATATCCGAAAGGGATTTCAGCGGGCGTTTATTCGTACCCGTGATAACCCGGCCGCGACGGCCATTATCAAACAGCGCATCAACGGACTCCTGAAGCATACGCTTCTCGTTCCGAATGATGA
>JBCBUY010000128.1:0-6778 GCA_039817885.1 Pseudomonadota bacterium
CGGGACCCAGAGAGATAAAGCACACTGATCGTTTCTGGGTCCCGGGTCTCCGCGCCAGCGCGTCGCCCGGGATGACAAGTCAGGAGGAGGAGATCAGCCTTGAGCGCGCCTCATGGGCGTCCGCAGGACGACCGGAGGCAAAACAAAGACTCCCTGAGCACGTTCCATGGAATGCGTGAGCATTCCGGGAACAATCAAAAACTCACCCACCTCATGAGAGCCCGAAGCCCCCCCTTAGAAAACGACCGTAATACCCCCGCCATATGTTCTCGCCTGGCCAAATATCTGCGTTGTCGCAACGAGCGGCGCAAAGGCATCGAGACCATCAATTGTGAACTCATCATCGGTCAGATTTTGTCCGTATACAAATATTGTTACGCGTGAATCGTCTCCGGAATAAAGCGAGTAAGCAAGTCGAGCATCAAGCAGACCACTATCCGTCCGCGGAACACCAATAACCGTCGTCTCGTCTTTATAGTTGAATCCGAGGTGGGCCTGCAGATTACCCGGACCCACAGGACGATCATAATCAAGATTGATCGAGAAAGAGTTTCGCGGCGCATTATCTACCTCACCGGCAAGTTCGCCGGTAAACGGGTTGATGAACTCGTCGGCTTCGGCATCAAGAAACGCATAGGAGAAGCTTGCTGTCAGGAAGTCAGCCACAACAAACTGTCCATCGATTTCAAACCCGATAAATCGGGAATCATTATTGTCGATAAAACGCGTTACGGGGACCAACGGATTGGTAAAGGTGAATTGTTGATCGTCCACAAAACTTGCGTACACGTTTGCGTTCAGCCGGATACGGCGATTCAGAAGGTCGGATTTAAAGCCGATCTCGCCCGACCGAATGCGTTCTTCATCGAAGAAGAAGTCCGACAGGTTCACCGAAGACTGGTTGAAGCCCCCGGATCGGAACGCCTGGGAATAACTTGCATAAAGGAGCAAATCCTCTGTTGGCTCATATTCGATGACCACGCGCGGGTCGATACTGTCAAAAACATCTTCCCCCTCAAGGGCCGGAATCGGATTGCCAAGAAGATCGATCGTATCGTTGAAGAAAGGGCTAATGCCTTGTTGGAAGGCTTCCTTGTCATCCCGGGAATAACGCAGACCACCCGTAATGCTGATTTGATCGGTAAACTGATATTTCGCCTCGCCGTAGACAGCAAAGGCCTGGGTATCAATTTCGATCCGCGCCCCCGGCGACCTGGCGGCACTCAGGATCGCCCCAAGACCATCTTCACCGGCAATCGCCTCAAGCTGGGGCACGAGCTCTTCAGGGGGGCCAGCAAACGCAGCGCCGACATCGGCAAGCAAGGAAAGGGCGGGCAGTAATTGAGCAATGCCAAGCGCATCTCCCGGTCGATCATTAAAGGCACCGGCAGCTGTCTGCTCATCGAAGTAGAACAGACCAAACGTGTAATCGATACGCGAACCGAGCGTACCCGTTTGCGTATATTCGATCTGGAATTGCTCATGATTATCGAGCGTAGGAATACCAGTATCCGGACTCACACCAAAGGACACGAAAGGTCCCGGAAACAGAGGCGGGTCAAACGCAGCGAGAAATGGTTCCGCAAAGTCCTCGCGCAGTGTGATATCGCTGCTCACCAAGGGCTGCAAAACGACATTCGTGGTCAGAGGCAAGCTCACCGCGAACGTATCGATGATCGATGGGTTTGTAATCGGATCGGACGGAAGGGTTGGATCGATCTGACCCGTACTCAGAACCGCGTCCAATACGAAAGGATTCGCTTCGGTGAAGAACCCTGTGAAGGAATCCACATCCGCACGCCGATAGCCAAAGAGCAACTTGCTGGAATGGTTTTCGTGCCAATCCCAGGTCACTTCTGCTCTGTGCCCGATCGTATCTGTTTGCGTCTCGCCAATTGGAATGGTCGAAACAACTTCGTCTTGGCGACCAGGAGTAATCGGAACAAGCGGGCTATCCGTTGCCAGCGTCGGTGCCAGGAGAAATCCAAACTCACCGGTTTCGGGATCAGGGATAGATTGGCTGAAAAATGGTTCTATATTCGTCCTATTGTCCTCAAAAGCATATTCAAAACGAAGGTCGTTTGTTGGCTCCCAGGCGATCTCCGCCGTAATGGCGGAGCGTTCGGAACCGCCGAAATCCGCCCCCTGTCCCTGTGGCAAGAACCCGGCAGCATCTGGCACTCCAGGCAGGGAACCCAAGGGAAAATTGGTTTCGACATTCTCAATGAACCCATCGCGGTCAAAACTGACACCGGAGACTTTCAAAGCCGCCGTCTCACCCAGCGGGATGTTCACCGCCCCTCGGATCGCAAATGTGTCGAAATTGCCGAACTCGACGGTCGCATTCCCGCCGAAATCACCGCCAACTTCAGCACCTTTGGTGATGATGTTGATCGCCCCCGCCACAGCATTACGTCCAAAAAGGGTTCCCTGCGGTCCCTTAACAACCTCGATGCGTTCAAGATCTGGCACATCGAACGAAAGGCCCGGCGTTTTGCCGATATAAACACCATCGAGATAGAACCCGACCGTCGCATCCAGTCCGACCTGCGGATCGTCTTGGCCGATCCCCCGAATGGACACGCTGAGTCCAGACGAATCCCCTGGTGTCGGAGACGCGATGACGCCGGGCGTGAAGTTCGAGATGTCATCAAAGCCGTCAATGCGCAACGTGTCGAGTTTGGTCGCATCAAATGTCGTAATGGCGATCGGAACATCCTGAAGGTCTTCTGTCCGTTTCTGAGCGGTCACCTCAACAGTGTCGAGGACCCGATCCGTGTCCAGGCGCTCTCTAATGCGTTCCTGTGCACTCGCGACCGAGCCGGACACAAGGTGTGCCGTTAGAAATGTTGTTACAAGCAAACAGCTCTTTCGGCTGGAAAGGATAGCCATGGAATGAAGATCTCCGAGATGACGAGACGCCCTGGCGTCACGGTATTGGATGAGTCACAAACACTGTGAAGACCGTGTTTTCACTTAACACCATATCTGTAAAGCGCGCAGAACATTACACGCCAACGGAAAAATACAAATTCCATTTTTTCGAGGTTTTACAGCGCTCTAAATATGTATGGTAAATTCTGCGAAGAGGTGTGCTTTCTCCGCAACAGGCATATGCACCTTTTGCCCCTTAGCGGCAAAGCGGCACCTTTGAACGCACACCAGCTATTGGAATCTATGCCCCTAGTCCTGACCGACCGGCGCGCAGTGCCAACAGTCTTCGCCAAACGCTTGCACGCCAATCGGGCTCCCCGGCGGCACTTCGGGCCTTGATCGCGGCGTGCTTCTCTCGCGCTCCAAATGCTGAGCAATGAGAGATGTCAGCAGCGCAAAATGAGATCGGTCAGCAGGTGTCCGAGCCGCCCGGCGGTTTGAGAGCCGCGCGCTCAACTCAGCAAGCGCACCGTCAATAATGCCGGCAACAAGGAGAGATGTATTCTGTTCAGAGGACCGTTCGATCAACAATGTCACAAACCGCGCTTGCACAGTGCGCGCCAGGGAAACATGACGTGGGTCATCAACGCTTTGAAAAACGACAGCCTCTGTGTCCTGGATCAATTCGCGGACCGTCAATCCATCGCCGTCCCGATGCGCAAATGACATCAAGCGCTCTAGTCGCTGCGCGTCGAACAAGGCCGACAGGGTAAGTGTGGCCGCGATATCGGCCGCCATATGAAGGTCGAAAACCGGGCCGGTTCTCTGTGGAAAGACTTCCAATGATTGCCCCCCACCCGCAAAGCCGACATCGCCAGGCGTCAGCAGATTGAGTGTACGATCCGGCAGATCCAATTCAGCCGGATCCAACGTTGCCAATAGAGCCGCGAGCGCACGACGCTGTTCGGCCGGCTCAACAGGCTCTGCCGCAGCGGCCCCATCGCCATTGATCCCATAACGAAAATCGAGGCCGCCAATATATTTTGCTGCAGCCACCACTTGATAGCGATGATACAAATAGATTGGCACAATCACCGCGTTGAGATCAGAAGAGGCCCGCCCCTCGGCCAGCCTGTCGAGGCCAAAATCTGCCAACGCTATTCGGCGAACGTCCATCGTTTCTTCGAGGGTGGCAATCGCGTCTGCACCATTATCCCAAACAGAAGCATAGGGATGCGCTGTGCTAACAGAACGACCGTGGCGATCGCCGACAAAGCGCAATCCAGAGCCGTAGGCCTCACGCACCAGATCGTCGAGCGCATCATCTTCGCCAACATCATCGCCGAATTGCGTATAAAGCCATTTGACGGTGAAAATATCCCAGGCTCCAAGGCCAACATCATAAGCATTGGAAAAATCGAGTGTCCCGTTTGGAGAGGGGCGAACATAAGGAGCCGGATAATCCATCACCGACGCGCGATCATTCGCGCTGGCTGCAAAATTATGGGCAAACCCCAAAGTATGCCCCACTTCATGGGCGGCCAGTTGCCGAATGCGCGCCAGCGAAATCTCCAATGGATCATCACTTCGACCGGTCCCCGTCGCAGCAACGCCAGCGAGACCCTCAAAAATCATTCGGTCCTGACGAACACGCTGGGATCCCAGAATCACATTTGCCTTGAGAATTTCACCAGTTCTCGGATCCGAGACGCTCCCGCCATACGACCATCCCCGCGTCTGGCGATGGACCCAATTGATCACATTGTACCGCACATCGAGGGGGTGCACATCATCGGGCAGAACTTCCACACGATATGCATCCTCGAACCCAGCAGCCTCAAACCCTTCCGCCCACCAGGACGCACCCTCTATCAGCGCATCACGAATCTCCTCCGGCGCACCCGCATCGACATAGAAAACGATCGGTGATTTCACCGCACCAGACCCCGAAGCAGGATCCTCCAGTTCCAAACGAAACCGCCGGGATAGTCTCTGGACGATCGGTTGGTCCAGCCGGCTCGAATAGTCATAGTATCCCATGCCGATATTTGCCGTCCGCTGGTCAAATTTGCGCGGTCGATAATCGGCATCTGGCAACCGTACAAAGGAATGATGCAAACTGAGCGTAACCGCGCGGGCATCCGGTGCCGTCGCCAAAGTCTGCGCGTTTGGCTTGGAGGTCTCAAAGGTTAGAAACGCATCGACTTCCACATTGTCTGGAAATGCGAGGGCCGAGCCGGGATCCGGGAAAGACCGATCAGACGCGAGTGCATAATCGCCCGCATCCTCGCCATGTTTTAGCGCCGATGCGATCCCAAACTGGTCCCGCACCAAAAATCCGGACAGGTCGATGAGCAATGCACCATTGGGAGCTGTGGCAAGGATATCGGTCGACCAGATAAAAGACGTCGCAAACGACTGCGCAACCGCCAATTTTTCTTCTGGCCGCTCGGCGCTGGCCCGATACTTCAAATTCTCTTGCTCAGCGACGATTTTGTCACCGACTTTTCGAAACCGCACGATTGCGCCATTGCTCGCATCGCCGCGGTCGAGACCAATGGGATTTGAGCCGAGCCCGGCGCTCAGCCCCGTGGTGTAAATAAAGCGAAGCGATATACCGCGATCATCTGCAGCCGGAAGCACCGCATATATGTCACCGGCGTCTTCATCGAGATAGAGGTCAAAAAAACCAGGCTTTGCGTTGAGACCATCAAGACGGTCCGAAAACGCCGCGCCATTTTGAGCAAGCGCATTGCCACTCATCAAAACGAGCCAAACCCAGAACGTCATTAGAGCTTTCATGGGAAGTTCCCTGTTCCTCGCTGCATACTGCCTTTGCCTCAATAAACATCAGTAATCTGCTTTGGAAAGGTGGAATGGCGGCGCTGGCAAAGGCCATTGCGGCGCGCCCCGTCAAGGCAACCGAGACACCGTCACTTGAGGAAATGGTCGGAGCGATAGGATTCGAACCTACGACCCTCTGGTCCCAAACCAGATGCGCTACCAGACTGCGCCACGCTCCGGCCTACCGATCTACTCGCCACACTTTAGGAAAACAAGCGAATTTTCAGCCAAAAGCAGCGCCGGACAAAGCCCGCCACTCAGTTGACCTCATCGCACATGACTTGTGGATCAGCTTGCCGGCAAGATCAGCGCAACATGCAGGCCCTTTTTGCCGTCTTCCACGACCCCGTTAAGCATTTCGCCCGTTTGTATCACTTCATATCCAGCCCGGCGCAGCGTGACGATATGAATGAAGATATCCTCTTCATTTTGCTCGCGCTGGACAAATCCATATCCCTTGGACTGGTTGAACCATTTTACGGTGAGCTTCTCCGGCGTGAGCTCGCTGGCTTCCTTAAGGACAGACGCTCGAGGCCGCGCCATTTCAACAATTTCGGTGACCTGCCAACCTGAATCTTTCAGAGAGGCATCGCAGATGATCTCAGCTCCCTCATCCGCCGCGGCTTCACCGAACTTTCGCAGACAGCTGATGTGCATCAGCACATCTCCGGTAATATCAGGATATGCGCCTGGTGGCACCACGACGAAACCGTAGCCCTTTGCGGGATCGAACCATTTCACATGGCCAGCAATGCGCACAGACTGGACGCCAGGCTCGGCATCGTCCTTCCGTTTTGGCACTGGCATACTCATCAGCAAAAACCCCTAAGCGGTTAGAGATAAGAGGTTTAGCGCGCTCTGTCATCACCTCTTGCGAGCGGCATGTGTAATTCGATGATGAAGGTCTGGCAGTCCCTAGGGGAATCGAACCCCTCTTTCCAGGTTGAAAACCTGGCGTCCTAACCGATAGACGAAGGGACCGCGCTGTTTCGAGATTTGCGATATAGCTTCAGCGGCACAGCTTCGCAAGCGGATTTACTGTCAAACTCTTGCAGCATCG
>JBCBUY010000129.1:0-6659 GCA_039817885.1 Pseudomonadota bacterium
GGACATCCTCCTTCATTATACCAATCACCTGGTGCCCACAGCTATTGGATGGTTGCCGGAGTGGCAAGCGGTAAGATTTGGCAACCATGTGTGATTGCCCTGCATGTCGACGCCGCTTGCACTCGGCTGCCTGGAATGTGAAATAAAACAAGGTTAACCGTGAGTAGGGTGCGTGTCGGATTTATTGCGCGTTGGATTGGTCGGCGCAGGTGTTTTTGGTGGATATCACGCGAGTAAGATCGCGGAGACCAAAAGCGTTTCATTTGCAGGGGTTTTTGACGCCGATATCGGACGCGCAGAAGCGCTGGCATCGACATACCAAACAGAGCCAATCCCCAGTCTGCAGGACATTTTTGCGCAAAGCGACGCCGTCATCATTGCGACACCGGCAAAGACCCATGGTCAACTTGTGAGTGACGCCCTACGGGCCGACTGCCATGTCTTGGTCGAAAAGCCGCTCGCGCTTACGGCCCACGAAGCGTCAATCCTTGTCGATCTCGCGACGGATCGATCTCGCATTTTACAAGTTGGGCACCAGGAACGCGTTGTGTGTCAGGCCATGGGTCTCTTCGATATCGATGAGATTCCCAAGCGTCTGACCGCCATCCGTGAAGGATTACCGCCGCAAGGGGGCCGGAATTTGGATGTCAGCGTCGTCTGGGACTTGATGATACACGATATCGATTTGGCCCATTGCTTGACCGGTCCCGGACGTGAGGTGCTGTCCTGTGAGGGGCCTGCCGACCAGAGCTTGAACAGCTGCACGACCGATATTGCCATGAATGGCTGTCAGGCACGCTTTGTCGCCAGTCGCGTCGCCGACCGTCGCCGCCGGCATCTGACCCTGGAATATGAAAGCGGCGAGATCATCGTCGACTTTATCGAGCGCTCGCTCCGCAACACCACAAAGCATATATTGGACACAGACTTTGCGGACATCGTGCCTGATCCTTTAGCGACCGCGGATTTTGCATTCTTTGAGGCGTGTCTAGGCCATTTTCCCTGTCTTATTCCGGGCAAACAAGCTGCATGGGCCGTCGCCACGGCCGAGCGAATCGAGCAAATGGCAACAAGTGAGTTGGGAGTAGCCCTTGGCTGATACAGAGCACTATTCAGGCAAGCTTGTTGATTTGCCGAGCGATGCACCGATCCAGTTCTTCGATCTGAAAGCACAGCAAGCAGCCATCCGGCCAGCGCTGGAGAAGCGGTGGTCGGACATTCTTGACCATGGCCGCTACATCAATGGCCCTGAAGTTGCCGAGCTTGAAGAGAAACTCTGTGCGCTGACAGGGGCCGCAGACGCCGTCGCCGTGGGGTCAGGCACACAGGCCCTGGTCATGCCCATGATTGCTCTTGGTCTCGGTTATGGCGATGCTGTCTTCATTCCCGGCTTTACCTACAATGCCACGGCGAATGCAGTCCTTCTGGCAGGGGCCACGCCGGTCTTTGTCGATATTGATCCTGAGACATTCAATATCTGTCCCGCTGATCTCGAAAGACGTATCAAACAGGTAGCCGCGCAACGAAATCTGCGCCCGCGGGCCATTATGCCCGTCGATCTCTACGGACTTCCGGCCGACTACAAAGGCATCAATCAGGTTGCCGAAGAATATGGGCTTCAGGTTATCGCCGACGCCGCACAGTCCTTTGGGGGCCGGCTAGGAAACAAACAAGTCGGCACGCTCGCCAGGATCACGGCTACAAGCTTCTACCCGACCAAAACGCTTGGAGCCTATGGAGATGCAGGGGCAATCTTAACGACGGACAAGGGGTTCGGTGACACAATGCGCTCTATCCGTTGGCATGGCACCGGAGATGACCGCAAAGACTCTCTAAGAGTTGGCTTGAACGGGCGCTGCGATTCCATCCAATGCGCTGTCGTTTGCGAGAAATTGTCGATCTTCGAAGAAGAGCGCGAAAGACGCCGCACGATCGCAGAGATTTACGTGCAGGAATTGGCATCACACATGCCATGCCAGATCGCCAAAGATGGAGCCATTTCTGCCTTTGGCTTGTTTACAATAAGTATCGATGACCGCGACCGCGTCCGAGCTGAACTTGCCGAACAAGGTGTGCCAACCGCTGTCTATTACGACACCCCGCTTCACCGGATGCCCGCATTCGAGCATTTCGCACCTGCCGGCGGTCTCCCGGTCTGCGAGCAAGCTGCCAAGAGCGTACTGTCACTCCCCATGCACCCTTACCTGTCCAGAGACCAGCTGACCCGCATATGCAAAGCGCTGTTAAAGGCAATCCGATAGGGCTTTAGCCTTGCCAACGACATGA
Source organism: Pseudomonadota bacterium (assembly GCA_039817885.1). Taxonomy (GTDB): domain Bacteria; phylum Pseudomonadota; class Alphaproteobacteria; order Caulobacterales; family Hyphomonadaceae; genus CALLCD01. The sequence continues at coordinate 2,287 of JBCBUY010000129.1, forward strand.
CTCCCCCGCCAAATTCTCGAATAAGAGAATGAGGGAGCAAACAATAGCTTTTCGACGGCGGACCGCTTGATGCCGACTGACACTTAGGTGACAGAATCCTGTCGTCCCAACCGCTTGCAATTGTCAGGCATCACAAAAATCCCTAAGTGCCGGGTATGGCAGACACATTGAAAATACTGGTCGCGCAGCTGAACCCTGTCGTCGGTGATGTTCAGGGCAATCTGGCCCTGGCAAAAGACGCATTGCGTGCAGGACAAGCGCAGGGCGCTGATCTGGTCGCGTTAAGTGAGTTTTTCATGCTCGGATATCCAGCAGAAGACCTCGTTCTTAAGCCGAGTGCCGTCGAAAACTCTATGGAAGCTGTGAAATCGCTCGTCGCCGACACCAAAAACGGACCAGCAATCATCCTGGGGACACCTTGGATAGACGAGGGGTATCTCTATAACTCAGCGGTTCTTCTTCAGGACGGCGACCTGCGAGCGCGTTACGACAAACGGCATCTCCCAAATTACGGCGTGTTCGATGAAAAGAGGCTCTTCGCCGAAGGGTCCGGTGAGCATCAAGTGCATTCCATCAATGGCGTAACAGTGGGCCTGGCGATCTGCGAAGACCTCTGGTTCGAAGATGTGCCAAGGGCCATCAAAAAGGCAGGCGCGGATCTCCTTATTGCGCCGAATGCGTCGCCATGGCGCCGCTCAATTCAAGCTGAACGGGCGGGGGCCTTTGACCGATGGGCACATCTTGACCTTCCGTATCTATTCGTCAATCAGGTTGGTGGCCAAGATGAACTCGTTTTCGATGGGGCGTCTTATGCAACCAACTCCACGCACTGTGCACGATGCGGCCTTGTCGGTCAGTTTGAGACGGGCACAGCGCTGATAGAATTCGATCCAGAAAAGCGCAGCTTTGTCGGCCTCGGCAGAGGTTGCGAACCTGATAGTCATGGTTGGGAGGCTGAATACCGTGCCGCGACACTGGCGCTCGGCGATTATGTCAACAAGAACCGCTTTCCCGGTGTCGTCCTCGGCATGTCCGGCGGGATTGACAGCGCACTGACAGCTGCCATCGCCGTCGATGCTCTGGGACCTGATCGTGTCTGGTGTGTGATGATGCCATCGAAATATACGAGTACGGAGAGTCTGGAAGACGCCAAAACTTGTGCCGAAGCGCTTGGCGTGCGTTTCGATACAATCAGCATTGCGCCAGGTGTCTCAGCACTCGACACAATGCTGGGTGAGCAATTTAGCGAGACGCAGCCGGACACGACTGAGGAAAACATCCAGTCGCGACTGCGCGGCCTGACATTGATGGCGTTATCGAACAAGTTTGGCCACATGGTCCTGACGACGGGGAATAAGTCCGAAATGGCCGTAGGTTATGCAACGCTGTATGGCGATATGTGCGGCGGCTACAATGCATTGAAGGACTTCTACAAGACCGAAGTGTTCGAGCTTGCCAAATGGCGCAACACAAAAGTCCCAGCCGGAGCCCTTGGTCCGGAAGGAGACGTAATCCCGGAGCGGATCATTACCAAACCTCCGAGTGCAGAGCTTCGTGAAGATCAAAAAGACGAAGACAGTCTTCCGCCCTATGAAGTCCTCGATGATATCTTGCGCGGGCTCGTCGATTATGAAGCCGACATAGATTTACTCCTCGCCCGCGGACACGACGAGGCAACCGTTCGTCGAATAGAAAACCTCCTATACATAGCCGAATATAAAAGACGGCAAGCCCCACCGGGCGCTAAGGTCGGATCAAAGAATTTCGGTCGCGACCGCCGCTATCCAATCACCAACAGGTTCCGCGATGACTGACAAGCCGCTCAAGATCATTCAATGGGCCACCGGTGCTCAGGGTACGGAGTCAATCCGCGCTATCCTCGATACGCCAGACTATGACCTTGTTGGCTGCAAATGCTTCTACACCCAGAAGGAAGGCGCTGATGCCGCTGAGCTGGCGGGGCGGCCAGCCTGCGGTGTCAAAGCCACCACCGATCTCCAAACCATTCTCGATATCGATGCTGACTGCGTCGCCTATATGCCGCGCAACACGTCCCTCGAGGAGGTCTGCGCGCTCCTGGAGTCCGGCAAGAATGTCGTGACAACGGCGTTTCTCTTCTATCCGAAGGCGATGCCCGAAGCCGATCTGAAACGCCTCGAAGCGGCCTGCGAGAAAGGGCAGGCAACGATCCACGGCGCGGGCTTGAACCCAGGTTGGATCTCAGCCGTTCTCCCGCTCACCATGTCTGGCCTCTCCCGGTCGCTGGAGCACATCCGCCTACAGGAGCGCGCCGATTGGAGCTTTTACGAATCCACCCACATCACCTTCGACAATATGTGCTTTGGCGGCCCGCTGGAAAACGTCTCCGAGGAGGCGAATGATTTCATCCGCTTCAACTCCGGTATTTTCAAGGAGATGATCTGGCTGCTCGGTGACCGCCTAAATGCTGGTCTCGAAGAGGTGACGGCAGAGGTCGAAGTCCTCCCGGCACCCCGCGATGCGATGATCTTCGACCGGGAGCTGAAGGCCGGCACGGCGGGGGCCCAGCGGTGGCTCTGGTCCGGCAAACGGGCCGGTCGGACCCTGATCGAGATCGAGACCTACTGGACCGTTGGCGGTTGGTATCCAGAGCACTGGCCAAGCCCCGATATGGGTTGGACCATGACGCTTGAGGGCGATCCGTCCCAGCGCGTGCACTTTCTCAATCTTGCGAGCTTCACCCGCGATGTGCCGTTCGCCGAACATGTCACCGCAGCGAGCGTCGCCACCGCCATGCATGCGGTGAACGCCATCCCGGCCGTCGTCGCAGCCAAACCCGGCATTGCGACCATGGCCGACCTGCCGATTGTTCCGAGCAAGATCGGGTTTGGTAACGTCTAGCCGGTATTTGAGCCTGCTGGCGAACAGACTGCGTCCATCTCCGTTTCCACGAGCCACTCCGGTGAGATGAAACCTTTGACTTCCACAAATGTGCACGCTGGCTGGATAGCAGCGAATATCTCTCCATGGGCCTTTGCAGCTGCTTCCCACTGGCTGATGTCGGTCAACATGATCCGTGTTCGCTGTACGCCGTCTGCCGAGCCACCGAGTGCTTCAATCGCGTCGATGCTTCGCTCTAGACAAAAGCGGGTTTGTTTATAGACATCCCCCAACCCGATGGTGCTGCCGTCGCTATCTATTGCAGCAGTACCAGACACTGCTATCCAACCGCCTAAGCGTGTCGCCCTCGAGAAGCCGATGCTCTTCTCCAAAGGCGTTTCGAGATTAACGGTCTGTCTGTCCATGAGACCTCTGGGGCAGTTACCCCGCAGGCCCCCTAGGTCCGCCGCCGCTTTCCCGGCGAGCCAGAAACGCCAGCCGCTCGAACAGCGCCACATCCTGCTCATTCTTGAGAAGCGCGCCGTGCAATGGCGGGGTCAGCTTGGTGGGGTCCTTCTCGCGCAGCGTCTCCAGATCGACATCTTCATTCATCAGGAGCTTCAGCCAGTCGAGGAGTTCCGAGGTTGATGGCTTCTTCTTCATGCCCGGAACTTCACGCATCGAATAAAAGGTCGTCAGCGCATCCGCAACGAGCTTTTTCTTGATGCCGGGATAGTGCACATCAACGATCTCCTTCATCACCTGCTCATCGGGGAATTTGATGTAATGGAAGAAGCACCGGCGCAGAAAGGCATCGGGCAGCTCTTTCTCATTGTTCGAGGTGATGATCACAATGGGCCGCTGTTTCGCGCTCACCGTTTCGTCTGTTTCGTAGACATAGAATTCCATCCGATCGAGCTCTTGAAGAAGATCGTTCGGAAACTCGATATCAGCCTTGTCGATTTCGTCGATCAGCAGAATAGGGCGTTCGTCAGACGTGAACGCCTCCCAGAGCTTCCCTTTCTTGATGTAATTGCGCACATCCTTGGCGCGCGCCTCGCCCATCTGGCCATCCCGCAGGCGGGACACCGCATCATATTCATAAAGGCCCTGGGCCGCTTTGGTCGTGGATTTGATATGCCATTCGATCAGGGGTACGCCGAGCGCCTTGGCCACTTCGATGGCGAGCACAGTTTTGCCGGTTCCCGGCTCCCCTTTCACCAGAAGAGGTCGCTCCAGGGTGATTGCGGCATTCACCGCCACGCGGAGATCATCGGTCGCAACGTAGTTTTCGGTGCCTTCAAAACGCATGGCAGGTCTCCTTCGGGATGTTGCAGGGGACAATAGCTTCGCTCGCTCCAAGGGCAAGCGTGACGCTGCGGGAAGGACAGCCATATGCAACGGGCCAGCGTAAAAAAATCTATCCCCGCTTTCCAATCCGGTGCGATACTGTGTTTATCCCGTTGCATCAGGGCCGGCCTAGGAACGACCTTAGCCGCGGCGGGTGCCAGATG
>JBCBUY010000130.1:0-6617 GCA_039817885.1 Pseudomonadota bacterium
TCCGACAGCACCGCCACACGTTTGGGCAAGGCGTTTTGAAAATCAATCAGTCCAAAGAGTTACTTAGACACAGCGGACCGTCTGGTTTTGGTCGGATATTGGTGGCGCGGGACGGCCTAGCAGACGCAGCCGCGCAACGTGACCCGGATGGCAATTTGCTTACGCTAACCCCGACGGGTACCCATGGCCTGACGCATTGGGCGATAGAGGTCAAAGCGCCGTCGCTAGACGTGTTCTTTCGGTTCTATCATCAGGCGCTCGGTCTCCCGCGAGCCGAAGAGCACCCAAGCGCGGTCGCTGTCGGTGACAGTTTGATCGTTGCTGGAATCGATCCGGAGCTCAGAGCGCCGGGGTCCACTAATGCGCTCGAGTATCTAGGACTGCGTTACTTCACGATCCAGGTCTTCGACGTGGATGCCATTCATGCGCAAGTGACGGCTCTGGGCTGGCAGGCACCTATGCCGCCGACGACGTTTGGATCAACTGCGCGGATTGCATTCATTGCGGACCCGGTTGGCAACTGGATCGAGCTCTCCCAACGCGCGTCGCTGACGGGTCCCCTTCCAACCGATTAGAGGCACGACGGTCATGTCATCCAATTTTCCGAGGCTCTCCGGCGGCGCGCTCAATGTGGCGGCCAAGGCGATGCGCTTATCATTTGTCCGCAAGATCATGGCCAAACACATGCGCCGCCAGCTCGGGATTGAAGCGCTTCTGGCTTTGGACTTGGATGCGCGCAGCCCAATGCCGTTAGATTATCGCCCCGTTCAAGCGCGACCCGTCCGATCTGTCGTCGGTGATTTTGCTTTACCCGAACCTCCGACAGCAATTCCAAGCGCCCGGAGCTGGACAGCAGTTTATGAGTCTCAAGCAGCCACGCCGACAGAACTTGTCGAGCGAACGATCTTGAACGCCGATAAGCTCGCGAACAATAAGCCATCGATGAATTGCTTTACCCATATCGATGAGGAAGGCGCTTTGCGAGACGCAGCCGCGAGCACTGAACGGTGGGCAAACGGAACTCCGAAAGGTCCTTTGGATGGCGTTGTCGTCCCGATCAAGGAGATGACCGATATTGATGGCGCTGGTGGCCGAATTGGCGCTGACTTTCTACCCGAGCGATCGGACACCAGAGATGCCACAAGCGTTGCGCGTCTGCGTGAAGCCGGAGCGATTATTCTTGGTCTGACTCCGATGGTGGAAATGGGCATGTCGCCGATGGGCGCGAATCCAAATCGCGACATGCCGCGCAACGCACATGCGTTTGACCGCGTTGCCGGTGGCAGTTCCACCGGAAGTGCGGTCGCAGTTGCAACCGGCTTGGCACCTGTGACTTTAGGCTGCGATGGCGGTGGGTCCTTGCGGATACCCGCAGCCTATAATGGCATTTTCAGCATCAAACCCACAGCCGGACGTGTGTCGCGCCACCTTGATGGCTTTGGTGGATCAATGGACCATTTTGGCCCCATGGCGGCGTCGCCACATGATCTGGCGATTTTCCTTGAAGCCTGTGCTGGACCTGATCCTCTCGACTCCATCACCGATAACAGTCCCCCAGTTCGACCAGGAGAGTTCACGGCGGCTTTGGGACGTGGCGTCGCTGGATTAAGGATAGGGGTGCTGCAATCGGAGATAGATGCGGCCGACCCAGAGATTGCGAAAGCCTGTCGTATAGCGCTCGCCGCGCTTGAGGAAGACGGTGCGGATTTGGTCGATGTTTCGATATCGCTCGCAGAGCACGCCGCAGCGATTGGCTTCGTGGTCATCGGTCTCGAAACCTATGTGGAATTGCTCGATCAAGAACGCCAGGGCTGGCGCGGGATGACGCCGGACAATCAGGTTATGATGTCTCTGTTTGAGGCGTTCCATCCAGCCGACTATGTTGACGCACAGTGCTTTCGAACATCGCTGAGGCAGCAATGCGCATCCCGCTTAAGAGACGTCGACGTTCTGGCGCTCCCAACAACAGCCCGCGTCGCCCCAACGGTATCCGACGCGCAGATGCAGTCAGGTTTTTCTGACATTGAGGAAACACAGGCTGCTTGCCGGTTTACTTTTCTCGGCAACTTAACGGGGCTACCGTGTGGTCAAGCACCGGTCGGGAGCGGCGAGAGTGGGATGCCTGTCGGGTTGCAGATTGTCGGGGACGCATTTGCAGAGAATGAGGTTCTAGCCGTTCTCGCGCATTTGGAACGAATAGGCGCGGCCAGTGTTCGAAGCCCCGTCATGGGAGCCTCGCCCCTCGACTCATAATTTAATCTGGCAGATAACCCACCGAATTGGTTCAAAATCTAATGTCTCCTATGCGACCTATTCAGCGATGTGCTGCTCGATCGCCTGGCTCATTAATTTCCGGACGTCCTCATAACCGCTTTGATCGAGAGCGACACCGGCAATCGTTAGATCCATGCCGGGCACGTGCGTGACATAAATCCCCCAAAAACCGCCATGGTGAAAGGCGTCCAGTCCCGCAACATCCAGGGCAAAAAGCCCATATCTGTATGGGCTACCGATGGGGTGATCCGGCGCAGTTGTCATCAGCTCCAATGTTGTTGGATCAGCGAAGATCTCATTGTTGAAGAGGGCCTTGTAGAATATTGCAACGTCCTCGACGCTCGCGACTAAACCACCGCCACCATGCCCATCCATAGAACCATGCATGGCAAAGATATCGATGCCGTCCATCCATTGATGGGCGCGACTTGGTACATCCCCCTGTGGCAGTTCCAACTCATCCCAGTGCAAGGTTCGCAGTTCAAGCCGGTCTAGTTTCAGCAATTCACGAACCGCTTGGTGGAGTGGTGCGTCGGTCACCTCCCTTAGGATCTCACCTAGTAAAACATATCCTGTGTCGGAATACGCGAACTGAACACCTGGCTCACTCAATGGATCGGCTGTTGTGATCAAGACCTCGATTTGCTCGGTGGGCGTCCAAACGCGCCTGGGGTCTCTGAATACCTGCTCAACATATGCATCGCCGACATGGTCAGCCATTCCGCTGGCATGCATCAAGAGATGCCGCACGGTAATGTTTTCGGTGTTGTAACCGTCGTTCCGCAACAGTGCATCGATTTCAGGGTTCACCAGACCATCGATCGAAGCATCCAGATCGAGCAGGCCGTCTTCCCATAGCCGCAAGATAGACGCGGCGACGAAAGTCTTCGTGATACTGGCGATTCGAACGGGTGTTGCCGCGCTCATTGGTGTGCCGTCGGGATCTGCTTGCCCCGTCGCAGCAACTTTAGTGGTGTCTTCTGAGATCATCGCTATCGCAAAGCCAGGTACATTCGCGTGCTGGCTCTGTAAGGCTTCAAGGTCAGTCTGGACCCGCCAAACAGGTTCGTCCGAGGCGCAAGCACAGATCCCTGAAATTATCGCGAGTACGAACAGGAATGATCGCATACAGATCTCCGAGCAAGCTGGCTTAAGAAACGAACACTCACAGTTCTTGCGCGTCAACCAATCAACTTCCAGAGCTGACATGTCTGCGCGTCAAAGGCTCACCCAGCTAATGTCCCCATTTTGCGCCCAGATCTGCCGGTCGCGAGCAAAGTTGGACCTTCGAGACCATACCTAACCGTGGTGCACGAGAGCGCTTGGCAGATCTCGCTTCTCTAGCTGGGGTGCGGGCGCTATGAGATCGACATGCGTGTATCTGATTATGAAGCCATCATATTCGATAGTGACGGAGTCTTGGTTGATTCCGAAGTGATACACGTCGCTGTTGAGAGAGAGCTACTCTCCGAAATTGGTCTGAACTATAGCCACGAAACATACATGGCGCGTTTCGTTGGGTTGTCGAATGCAGACTACAGAACTGCACTTGGCGCGGACTATGCCCGATTGGTGGGTGGCACGGTTCCTTCAGATTTCGATACAAGATTGGATGAGCGGGTATGGCCGAGAATTCAAGCCGAGCTCAAACCACTGGACGGCGTGATAGCCCTTGTTCAGTCATTTCATGGCAAAGTGGCTGTTGGCTCGTCAGCTCCATTTGATCGCCTGAGTGAGAAGCTGAAGCTTACGAAGCTAGCGGAATTGTTCGAGCCTCATATTTATTCTGTAGATCATGTTTCTCGAGGCAAACCTAATCCTGACCTCTTTCTGCATGCTGCTCGTCAACTTGGTGTTCTCCCGGCGCAATGCATCGTGGTTGAGGACAGCATTCATGGCATAGCGGCAGCTCTAGCTGCTGGAATGAAGCTAATTGGTTTCGCAGGCAGTGGTCACGCTGACCAGGGTTTGCCGGAACGATTGCTAAGCGCCGGTGCTTCAATTGTTGTCAAAAGTCACTCTGAGATTAGAAACCTCATCTAGTGGTGACTTTTACTTCCTGATCCAGGCGACTGCTTCAATTCTGTTCTCTGGGCCTCAGCTAAAGACTGCGTTCGCGCCCGTCTCGGACCTCGTCAAAATCCGACTAACTTTGGGAGCAAACGGACGATGAGGTTCGTATACTGGCTTTAAGTTTTTGAAAGAGCCTGTATTTATCTCGCCACTTCAAAACGGCAGCTGCGGTAAGCACGCCTGACATAAGTGAAGGTGTGAAGCCCATCGCCAGGGTATCTTGTCCAGTAAGATATAGCCCTGGAACTTTGGTTTTTCGGCTCAGCCAATTCGCAGTGCCAAACCGATCAATGTTGAAGGCCGCACCCAGCGCTTCACCGTCTGGGGCGTTGAGGAAATGTCGGGTCGAGAGCGGGGTCGACAGTTCGTGGAAATCAACACGACCCCGCAATTGCGGATAAGACGTGTAGAGCACGTCCAGCAACTTGTCCGATAGCCGGTCTTTCAAGGCTTGATACTCAGCACCACGTTGCCCCCACGCTTCATCTTTCCAGTCGTCAAAGCCCTGATGGTTTTCAATGAACGCAATCATCGAGACGGTCGTCTTGTTTGGATAGTCGCGCCGAAAGCTCGGATCCTTCATGGAGGGGAATGCGAAGAAGACATTCGGAATGACAGCCGTTTCCATGTCCCGGCCAAATGCCTGTAGCGCCTCGTCGAGATCGAGAGAGCCATCCACAATGTGCTCACCGGCTGGAATACCAAGGTCTTCCGCACGCGCATTGATCCCGCCGAAAAGATTGAGGTGGGCCATGGACGGGCGCACGGTCGTCATCCGATCCGCATAGCCGAGCTGTCGGCTTAGCGAGGTTGGCAAGAGCTCATCAAGTGTATTGCGGGCACCGGCATTGCTGATCACCGACCTAGAGCGCACCTCGCTGCTATCGGCCATCCGGACGCCTACCGCGCGACCACGTTCAATGAGAATTTCGTCCACTTTGGCGTAGGCATAAACCTCGCCACCGTGCACCTCGATTTCTTCCTTTAGGCTTCGCCCGATCATAGCGCCGCCGCCGTCCGGATAGTTGAGCTGGTTCTTCCCAACGGAAAGACCGCAGACGGAGAAAAATGGCAGATCTCGCGGCGGAACACCAAAAGCGATCCAGAGACTTGTGATGCACGCAATGAGGTTTTCGTCCTTGAAGTACGTCCGAAGTTGCTCTGCCGCGGGGCGGACGGCTTCTTGAGGTGTTAGCCGACGTGCAAGACTGCGAAATGGCGCGCCAAGCCGACCAGCCGGCGCGGACTGCTGCAGCGCCATAGGCAAACCCATGCCACGGGCAAGATGCTTGTAATCGGTGACGAAACGATCAAAGTTATCGGCCTCATCCGGAAAGGTGGTCTTGAACCATTCATGCGTCTCCTCCCCGCAAAGGATAGGAAGACGGTACGTCGTCTGGCCAATGCGATACACGAACTCGTTGGACATCTCTGCCCATTGCATACGTCCACCCCCAACAAAGTCCGCCACAGCTTTCGCGGGCGAGCCCGGTGTGATCATATCGTTGGAAAAATGAATGCCGATATCCCAGGCGAAGCCCGCTCGGGCATAGGTGTGCGCCCCGCCGCCGATCGTATAGTGTTGCTCCAGGACCAGAACAGACTGTCCCATCTTGGCGAGCGTCGACGCGGCGGCGAGCCCCCCGGGTCCTGATCCAATTACGATCGCATCGTAGAATGATTGGAGCCGACCAGGGCGGTATCTGTCCCCAATACGCACTTTTGGCGGTCGGGCTGAGAGTGCGGCGGTGTCATCCATATCAGCATTGAGCGCTGATTAGTGCTTTTCGCAAGCTGCAACCAACGGACTAGGTTCAAACAGTCGCTCGCGACGAAGATGAATCAGTAGATATCACGCCGCCGCCGATGGTCGAGTAAATCAACAAAATCGTGCCCACTGCAGCAATTCGATTGTCTATGCGGGCGCACAAATGAGGGCTTCCTGATTGGCTATGATTGCTGGCATGTCTGACGCGTCCGCAGCGAACCGACGGATCAGCATGATCCCTTTTGCGGTGGGAGAGATAATGGGTGTGGCATCAAACGCTGTGATGTCTTGGTCTTCCAAGGCCAAAACAAAATCGAATGTGCGATCCGCCAATTCCTGATCGTTCATCACGAAGAAATTGTCCGAGTTTTGTTGATAGAATGAAACCGACCAATAGCGGGGCCACGTCTCTCCCGAGATACGAACGGGTCCATCGCTAAGGTCGTATGCCATTGAGCCAATGCCGCGAGACGGGCCAATCCGGACAGCATCATCAGCTCAA
>JBCBUY010000131.1:0-6138 GCA_039817885.1 Pseudomonadota bacterium
GCCAGGTTGCAGCATATAGAAGATACGCTCCAATCGCAGCGCCAATCGGTTATCGAACGCGTCAACTGGGCCATGGAGGCTCGTAAGCGACCGGCCGATCTTCTCTGACAGGGTCCAACTGGTGGGAAAGCAGACCAGACCGGCTGTCAGCACGTGCGTCCCGTTGCGGCGGTCCAACAGGCAAAAATCTTCCTGAACGAGCCGGCCGGCAATCACCAGAGGATGATCCTCTTTAAGATCAACACCAACACTATCGGGTCTTTGAAGCGTCTGTCCGTTCTGTTTGAAGTCACCGGTTCGACTTATATTTTTCACAATATATTCAAGTAACTCTGCCGCTGCGAGATCGGTGGCACCGTTTGCGGTGGTGAACACGGCCTCCCGGTTTTGCGCGATCAGTTGATCCTTGTAGGCCATCTGCGCGGCATAGACATCGTCTCGGCAAAGCCAATGTTCGACAGGTATGGGCTTGAGGCCGGGCAGGCGTATATCGCTAGGGTCCATCCACGGGTGCAGCGCCAATTCCCGCTGGCAGATGGCTTCAGGCGTGTGCATCTCGGTGGGTCTAGCAGACAATGGTGCGCTTCAGGAAATGCCGAAGAAAATTGCAAAGTCTATTGGCAAGATGCCCCTCAGTCGATGACCCAGCACCCTGTCAGCGCCCGTGATCCTGTCGGGCGATACGTAGATGATGTCATAGGGTTGCAGGGGGCCCCAACTCGCAAAAGCGTCGTCGGCCAACCCGTTTCGGAGATTGTATGTCCACGTATCCAGCGTTCCGGTATCGCTTCGGCGGATCAACATGACATCTCGCTGACGCAGGTCCGTCCGAAAGTCTCCCGCCATGATGATGGCTTCCAATGGTCCGATGTCGCCCGGCAGCTTTATGGCTCCCGGTCGACCGACGGATCCGCCGACAAAAACGCGCTGAGGGGCTGCCCCTACCTGGTTGATTTCAACGCGCGGATCGATCAGCTCGTCTGACAGCGCGCGCTCCAGGTGTTCATCCAGCGTCCTCAAATCACGGCCGGCAACATCGACCAGGCCAATTGGTGGGAAATCGAATGTTTCCTTTGGGGAGAGTGTCACGCGGCGCGATAATTCAGGCGCTGATGGTACGCGTATCGTCAGTTCATCGCCGGGCCAGAGCCTGTCTGCGTCGGTGCGCTCCGGCATAGCATACGCTCTGTTCTGCCGATTCCCATCGGCCGGCGCGGCGCAGCCGGCAAGGACCATCAGACTGATGAGAATGATCGGACGCAGGAACGGCATCAGCAAAAAAGAGCCCCAAGCGAAACAGCTCACGCTCACCATTCGCATTAATGATTAAGGAAATATCAAATCGCCTTTTACATCAAAGGGGTGAGTGATGCCGTGCGCGGCAGGTTTGTAGAATGACACATGGTCAGAACCAGAACGAGACCGGCGGGATGGGCAGCGGGGCGACCGGCTATGCCCGACGCTATCGGCCGCGCTTAGGTCTGGTTGAGGTTTTACTTCACCTTTGGCGGGCCAAGTGGCTGATGTTGCTGGTGTTTTTGCCAATCTTTGGGGGCGGGCTATACCTCGTGTTCAAGGCCCCGGCAAAGTTCGTTTCGAAGGCCCAGCTGTTGGTCACCCTGGATGATGGTTATCTCATTCGCGCTTCGGTGGCGGGGGCACCGATCAGTGTCGAAGACATCATGCGGGTCGAGATTAACCTCCTCCACAGCCCCGATGTGGCCGAGCAAGTGGTTCGCCGCTTTGGGCTTGAGCGTCTCTATCCTGACCTCGCACAGGAGGTTCGCGAGAGGAGTGCGGTGCCCTCCTTCGATGCGGCGGGCCGGGGGATTGCCGCTCTCCTTGATGATTTCACCGTTGGAGCGGTGCCCGGGCAACGCCTGATCTTTGCAGAGTATGCCCATGGCGATGAGGTCCTGGCTGATGAGGTCCTGAATGCGCTGATCGGGGCTTATCTTGGTTACCGGGCAGATATTTTCCGGACCGAGACCGGTGCGCCATTTGCCGACGATCGTCAGGTTTTGACCGCCCGCCTTGCTGCCATAGACACAGAAATATCGGCGTTTCGGAGCGAAAACGCTCTCAGCGATTTCCAATCAGAACGGACCTCGCTCAATGGCCTGGAGGGGTCCGTCCAGACGGCGCTCTTGGACGTCGATGCTCAGCTCGCCCAGATTGCCGGCAAACGTGCCATGCTCAAACGGACACTTGCCGCGACCGATGCCATTATCAAAGTCCCAAAGGAAGATAGCGCTGCAGCGCAGCGGGACATGCTCCGGACTGAGCGACAAGATCTTCTGACCCGCTATCTGGAAACCTCCCAGACTGTCGCGGCTGTCGACCAAAGACTGGCTGATCTTGAAGCGGCAGCCGTTATTGAAGCAGAGGCTGGTGACCATCTGCAGGACGTGCCAAATCCGGCTTATAATGTTCTTCAATCAAGCATTGATGCGCTTGAAGAGGATGCCCGTGCGCTCCGCCGTCGGCGGCAGAGCTTCCAGGCCCAGATCGATCGGATCGTCACGCGCGAGACAGAGCTTGTTGGCCTGGAGCCACGTTGGCAGGATCTTCAGCGTCGACGCGCCGCAATTGAGGCGGCGCTGAACGGACTGTCTGCTGAAGAGTTTGGCGCGGAGAGCTATATCGGCGCGGTTGGCGGTGCGGCGGATACTGTACGTGTTGTTCACCCCGCGAGCATTGACCGCCAGGATTTGCGCTACAGGCTGCCTCTGTTTCTCCTGTTTCTATTGATGGCGCTTGTGGCCGCCCTGACGGCAGGCATCCTGCGAGCCCTGGCGCAGCAGGGGTTCGTCACAGCTCGCTCACTTGAACAGAGTACAGGTGTGCCGGTCGTTTCCACTGTGCGCCGCCGACGGGGTGCTGGTTAACTTGAATTAACCAAACGCGCTTATCACTCCTGTGTCATGCATGATCTTAGAGGTGATCTTGAAACTCTATGGCGAGTGGCCGGACGGCTGACCCTTGCCCAGGGGGGCCGTTCGATCATGTTCATTTCGGCGTCGCCGGGCGAGGGCACGAGCAGTGTCGCCGCGTCATTTGCGCTTATGACAGCTGAACGAGCCCGTCGTTCGACCTGGCTCGTGGAGTTGAACCTCACCCAGAACAGGACTTTCGAGGCCTTTCAGCGCGGCTTCGCTGCCGATCTTGGCCGTCCGGGCCGACCCTTTGATGCCTCCCTCGGTGTGCCACCGATCTACGATATCCGAACGCGGGGACGCCTCTCCCGGCCGCCGCGACCAAAGCTCCTGGCGGTGCATCAGGTCGAAGGCACCCGTTTGATGGTCACCCGCTTTCGCAATGATCGGCTTTACCCCGATGAGCGGGTTCGCCTGTCGACGCGAGCCGATTGGTGGCGGGCCCTTCACCGGTCCGCCGATTGGATCGTGGTCGATGCGCCTGCGATCGCAACATCGGGTGCGGGCCTGGCCATGGCGTCTCAAATGGACCGTGTTGTCCTTGTCGTCGAAGCCGACCGGACCCGCCCGGATGATGTCATCGCGCTGCGCCGTGAGGTCGAAGACCATGGCGGCCAAGTGCTTGGTGTCGTGATGAATCATATGGCCCTTGATGCACGTGTGGCGAACCGGCTGGCCAGTTAGCGTCCCGGCGCGGCTGTCGCCGGTCCAATTCTCGACCGAGCGCTTAACGAATTGAAGCTTTTGTGGTTTCGTGATGGCCAGACTGCCGCCCGACAGAGACGGCCGCAGCGTTCGGAGGACTGGTGTCGCCTATGAGAACTGCAATCATCTACGGCGTGCTTATCTTGATGGCCCTGGTCGCTGGTTCCGTGTCAGCGCTCTGGATGTCCGGGCTTTTGGGCAAGGGTACGCTTTCAGGTTTTGCGACCCTCAATGTGAATGGCTGGAGGAGCGACCCGTCGATTGGGGCGACATCTGCAAGTGCTTATACGCGGGCCCGCGTGGCGCGGCATGGTCTCCTCGCGCTTGCGAAGGAAGAGGCGATATATTTCACGCGGACGACTGACGATACCGGTGATCCGCTTTTGGAGCGTTGCACTTACCAATTGAGCGGAGGACCACAGGATGCGTTTTGGTGGTCGATCACGCTCTATGATGCGGAGAGCCGCCTGCCGATGAATGAGGACGCGCATTTGTCCATCGACGCGACCAGTGTCGGCAACACAAGTGACTGGACAGCGACCATTTCACCGACGCAACCGGACAATGGGTATTGGCTGTCCAGCCGGTCAGCGGGGCAATTTGATCTGACCTTGCGGCTTTATCGGCCGGCGGTGGACGTCATCGAAGATCCGGACAATCGCTTGTTTGCGCCACAGGTGCGGCGGATCGGGTGCGGGGATCCGGCATGATGAGGCTTATCGTTCCCGCACTGATATTTGTGATCGTTGCGATCGCCGCGCATTTTGCGACGCTCCACGCCGTTCCCGGAGGCATTATGGGCGCAACCATGGAGCGAATGGAGACGACCGGATTGGTGCACCACGAGTTTACGCTCGCCCCACGGGCGACACCGCAAACCCAGTCTGTTGTGCGTCCGTCGCCGGATCTGGCATATTCTGTGTGCCTGTTTGATTTGCCGTCTGACGGGGCTCTGCGGGTGGAGGCGGGCCCTTACAATAATTATGCGTCGATCTCGTTTTTTGATGATCGCACAAATAATTTTGCGACAATTCGTGTCGGTGCCGGCGGTGCCCCCGGATCCGGATCGGATGTTGTGCTCCTTGCGCCGGGCAAAACCGCGGTCGATCTTGACGGGTTTTCCGGACCGCAGGTTGAAGCGCCAAGTCGGCGGGGGTTGATATTGATCCGGCGGCTTGCCCCAACACAGGCGGATTATGACCGCGTTGTGGCCACCTCATCGGCGGATCGCTGCGCCTTGTTGTCTGGTTAGGCGTGTAATCAAATCTGAAAGTGATTCGGCTGCGCAATAGAGGCGCTTCGAAAAACCTCTTAGGGTTGATTTTGATGAATATTTAAGCTCTCATAGAGTTCCTATTTATTATGGGTTGGGTGAGACAATGAAATATCAAATTATAGTCGCTGCATTGGCGGCGGTACTTATGGCTGGGTGTCAAACCAGTCGCGTTCAAAATTTGGGCAGTCCAGCACAGCTCGAATTTCCAGCTGTCAGTGTACAGATGATTTCTGATCCTAACGATCCCTCTCGGAAAATCGCACAATGGAAAATGGACGTCGATCAGCAGCAACCAAGTCTGCGGCTAGAGTTTTTGGAACGTGCATTGCAACTTGATTCGGCTGATGGGCCGCGGGAAATAGCGGGTTATCTCATCGCGGAATCCGATCGGATTTGTGACCAACATATGGCCCGCGCAAATCAGACTCGTAATACGCTTACGACGTCCTTAGGTGCATTAGCGATTCTTACGGGAGCAGCCGCGACTGTTCCTACTGGGGGACAAACAGCGAATATACTGAGCGCTATCGGAACCGGGTCTCTGGGGACGTCCCAGACCTACGAACGTAATTTCTTCAATGAACGTGGAGCCGAAATTGTCATTCGTGCGCTTAACTCAGAGCGAGCGCGTTTGAAGGACGAGATCGTTAAGAGGCTTCAAGGCAGTCATTATAATAATTTACCCTCGACGATGTTGTTGGCTGACGTCGAGGCTTATCATGCCCATTGTGGTATTACGGTTGCCTTGTCGGACCTTGAAGATGATGCCGGCGGTGAGCCCGATCGCCGATCAGTTGAAGAGCGTGTCAGTGCTGCCCAAATGGCTTGGTGTAACCAAGCGCGAGCTGCTGGTTTGACGGACGCCGCCGACCTTCCTGTTTGCTCAACTGACGATGATGGAACGTAGGTGGGCGATCACCCTTGGTGAATTTCGTCCACCATAGGAATAAGGAATCTTCGCACGAGGGCTCCTGTCGGCCCCAATTAACTTGATTGCTAAAAGGTTTCTTCGAAATCTATCCGACCGATCCCGTGCCCGCCGCATACTCCTGCCATGCGCACTGATGATGCCTTGTTTCCCCTTGCGATCGAGCAGATTGGCCTTGCCGTCATCGGCCTGATCGGCTGGACCGGGGTGCATCTGGCCGAGCGGACCCCCGCCAAATGGCGCCTCCGCCGGGCCGGAACGAAGCTGAAAGCGCTGGAAAATCTCGTCCGCCG
>JBCBUY010000132.1:0-6072 GCA_039817885.1 Pseudomonadota bacterium
AGTCTGAACCTTCACCATGGCATCAATATTACCGACGGCTTCATGGAAGCCGTTAGAAATGACGACGAATTTGGATTTCGAGGAATTCTTCGATTTCCGGATGATGAACATCCAGATAGCAGGCTGCTGAGCCTCGACGCAGAGACCCTTGAGAAATCGCAAGTGTCAGTGAATCCATAACGCGGACAAACGGGATGATGCCGGATGTTTGACCATTCTGGCCGACCTTCTCCCCGATCGATCTGACATTGCCCCAATAGGTGCCAATGCCCCCGCCATTGGACGCCAACCAAACATTTTCCATCCATGTTCCGACGATATCGTCGAGGGAGTCGCCCACTTGATTCAGAAAGCATGAGATCGGCAAACCACGATCCGCTCCGCCATTTGAAAGCACCGGTGTTGCAGGCATAAACCAGAGCTTTGACATGTAGTCATATAGGCGCTGGGCGTGATCCAAATCATCCGCGAAAGCGGCCGACACACGGGC
The DNA here is from genome assembly GCA_039817885.1 of Pseudomonadota bacterium. Classification (GTDB taxonomy): domain Bacteria; phylum Pseudomonadota; class Alphaproteobacteria; order Caulobacterales; family Hyphomonadaceae; genus CALLCD01. The sequence goes on from JBCBUY010000132.1 coordinate 491, forward strand.
GAACATCCCCTGGAAGGTCTCGCCTGGCAACAAATAGCGGTCTTCCAGCGTCTTCTTGCCGAATTCTGTCAAATTGGCATCGCGCGACGCATCAATATAGATGTCTGAAGCGCTTACGCCGGCTCCCTCAATCACACTGAAATCGCCCCTTTTGGGCTTACCCGTCCGAACGACCTCAGACGGTTTTTCGACAATAGCTTGCTTAGCAGACATCACGCCCTCGAATTTCATCATTAACTTTGGGGATTGGCCCCCAGCACCGCGATATACAGCGCCTCAATCCAATCCTGACACAACATATAGTGGTTCGAAGGTTAATCGATCGTCAATGGCGCATTTGCTGAATTGGTGAGTTTTAAAGAGAAAAACCAGCTTGACAGTCCACCAAATCGACTTCGAATATCGCTACTTCCCCCGTCCTGTAAGGGATTTCAGCAAGTCGCCCAAGCTTCAAAAAAAGTTCGAAAAACTATCGTCAAAATAGTCCAGTCAATGCAGACAGGATTCAATATCCTGTGGATAGTTCGAACTTATTGATAACAATCAGTGCAGTGCTTGAGTCTGACAGATTAAGCGAGGTAAAGCACATATATGTCTACAGAACTTCCAGATCGTCTTAGCCAAGACCCAGCCAGTCCGTACTTTGATCCGAACATTCTCTCTAGAGGTGTAAATGTTCGCTTTAAAGGCGAAGAAAAAACAAATGTGGAAGAATACTGCATCTCAGAAGGCTGGATTCGAATCGCCGCCGGCAAAGCCGTGGATCGCAGAGGCCGACCCGTCACGATCAGGCTGAATGGACCCGTCGAGGTTTGGCTGGACGGAGATGACCCCGGCTAATTCTCACCCGGCTTGCGCCGCCGCCGCAAGCGCCTCAGCCGCCGCCAGAACCGGCGGCGTTCGATTGTTGGAAGCGGCGCAAGGTTCTCCACAAACGCGTCGGCGCACGTCCGCCAGGAATATGTTTCCGCATAGGCACGCACCGTTTCTCGACTGAGACCAAGGCATGCCGTTGTCGCTTTGCAAAGATCTGCATCGATCGCACCCGCGTCGGAGCCCGGAATAATGTCCTTAGGGCCAGGTGCCTCAAACGCTGCGACGGGTGTACCGGTGGCCATGGCTTCGAGAATGACCAGGCCGAACGTGTCGGTTAGACTGGGAAACACAAACACATCTGACGAGGCGAAACAGGTGGCCAACTCCTCACCGAATTTTGCACCAAGAAAATGCGCTTCGGGATACTTCTTCTGAAGCTCTTCAAGCTGGGGGCCCTCGCCGACGATCACTTTCGATCCATCAAGGTCGCATTTGAGAAATGCTTCAATGTTCTTTTCAACAGCAACGCGCCCGACGTTCAGATAAATGGGCCGCGGCAGATCGGCAAAGGGATCACCAGCCTCCCCCGCGTCTTTCCGTTTTGACGGGTGGAACAGTTCGGTATCGACGCCGCGTGTCCAAGCCACCACATTGTCGAACCTCCGCGCAAGCAATTCTTCCCGCATGGATGGGGTCGCGACCATCACCTTGCCGGAATAACGGTGGAACCACCGCATAAAGGCGTATCCCCACGCCAACGGAATGGGAAACCGGGCAGAGACGTATTCGGGAAAGCGGGTGTGATACGATGTCGAGAATGGGTGCTTCAGCTTCAAGCAAAGCGCACGCCCCGCCATGCCGAGTGTGCCCTCTGTCGCAATGTGGATGGCGTCGGGCTCGAACACATCGAACCGACGCTCAATTTCCTTCTGCGCGCCGAGCGCCAGGCGGATCTCCGAATAGGTCGGTAAGGGGATCGTTCGAAAGCCATCGGCAGGAGAGACGACTTCCCATTCATGGCCCATTTGTTCGCATTCGGCGATGACGCGTTTCATCGTCCGAACCACGCCGTTGACCTGGGGGTCCCACGCGTCCGTAATCAACATGATGCGCACGCGGTTTCACCCTCCGAATCGCCACGACATAATGTGGCGCGGGTGCTGAAATAGGTAAAGTACTTCTGTGATCGCCCGCTCAGGGTCTTAGAACACACCCGAAGCCAGGTTGGTGCACCGCCGTTGCCGAGATCAGTCCAAGCGCCGACGCTTTCACGCCCGGCGCACCGAGATCCTCGACTTCGCTGATATCCAGCTGACTGATGTCCTGGGTAAAATCTCTGGAACAGCTGTCGATCGATCGTTCTGCAACAAATCGGCAGGAACAAATCTGCTTTGCGGCATACGCCGTTGCAACATCGGCAAACGCCATTTGCTCCTTCAGCACGAATTGCCAAAGCGCTGCACCGCCAAGGGCAAGACATGCGACGATGATGATGAGCGGTCTGGTGAATTTCATGGCACTGCCCTAGTCTCTGCCTGAAGCTTAGTTTGGAGGCCGTATGGTTCGCAAGGGTTTACTGGCATTCGCGGTGGGCGTGGGCTTGTCCACGAGTGGGCTGGCTCAGGACATCACCCTGCCCGGGGCAGATCTTCCTGCTATCAATCTACCTCTGATCGAACAATCCGAATGGCCTGCTGAAGCATGGGAGACCGCCCCGCTGCCGGCATCGGCGGCGGTTGATGTGCCTCGCTTGATCGAGGCGGTGATGTCTCGGAATCTAGACGATGAGATGGGCGAAACTCGCGCGGTTGTCGTTATTCATCGTGGGAAGCTCGTTTCGGAAACCTATCGCGACGGGTTCGGGCCCGGCACGAAGCAAGTCTCGTGGTCGATGGCGAAATCGGTGACCCAAGCGCTTGTTGGCCGAGCTGTCCAGGCGGGCTCGATCGATAACATCGATGCTCCAATGCCCGGCCCCTGGGCCGATGGTGACCCCCGCGCGGCGATCACCTGGCGGCAATGGCTCACGATGACCGACGGCCTCGATTATAATGAGATCGGCGAAGCTGATCTTGCGAAGAACGATGTCGTTCAGATGATGTTCGGGGCCGGTCGCCTTGACGTTGTCGGATATGTGAAAGACTTGCCGCTTGCCCATGATCCTGGAACGGTATGGAATTACTCTACGGCGGGCTTCCATACGATCTCGCACGCCGTTCAATCGAGCCTTGGTTTTGAAGAAACAGCCATGCGAGATTGGATCAGCACGGAACTCTTCGGGCGGTTGGGGATGGAGGCCGTGGCCGAGTTCGACGCGGCAGGCACCTTCCTTGGTGGGTCGCTGGTTTATGCCTCAGCGCGCGACTTTGCCCGGTTCGGCTATCTTTATCTAAAAGACGGTATCTGGAATGATGAGCGCCTCTTGCCGGAGGGGTGGGTGGAGTTTGCACGAACAGAGTCTCCTGCTGATAATGTCAACGTCTATGGTGCCGGCTGGTGGATCACGCCGCCCGAGGGCGTGGAACGGACTCACAGCCAAGCCGCCCTCACCTGTCCGTGCGATGCATTTCACGCCGGTGGCAATGAGGGCCAGACCATCTGGGTCGTGCCGTCCAAGGATCTTGTCATTGTTCGTCTCGGTCTGATGCCGAACAGCCCTGAGAACTGGGGTGCCCTTTATGAGTGGAATCAAGAGGTTGCGCGGGCCTTTCCGGACGCGGAGTAAATCCGACTTTCGGCGTTAGGGCGTCCGTGAGCCCTTTGAACCGGTCAGCCGCCTGGCGGATCAGGACCTCGCTGTTAATTCAGCCGCCCGGCCTTGAACCGCCAAGCGCTCGTCGTCTGACAATGGAACGAGCCCGCGCTCGACAAGAAAACCTGTTGGCCCAATTGTATCTTCACTGGTGAACAGCTGTACGAATTCGGCCAATCCCGGAACAGTTCCGACATCATCCGCTCGGATATAGAAGTACAATGAGCGGGAGACTTCGTAGTCGCCCTCCATAATGGTCTCAACAGTTGGTGCGGTACCGCCGATACGCGCGGCGCGCACACGGTCTGCATTTTGGCTCAGAAATGAGAAACCGAGGACCCCCAACGCCATCTCATTCTTGACCAGACTCTGGATGATTGCGGCATCGTTCTCGCCAGCGTCCAGCCATGCGCCATCATCGCGCAAGGTGTGTGCGCTTTTGATGAACGCGTCAGGATCCTTGTCTCTAAGATCGGCAAGTTCTGGAACGCCAGCGGCACCGGGCTCCATCACCAGTTCGAGAAAAGCGTCCCGCGTCCCGGATGTGGGAGGCGGTCCGGACACGCGAATCCGCTCACTTGGCAGACCGGGGATCACATCGCTCCACAGACGATTGGGATTGGAGATCCATCCACCTGCGCCATCGGGCAACTCAGCTGCAAGTGCACGAAAAAGATCTGTTTTGCTTAGCTCGAAGGTTGGGCCACCCCAAGCGTTCACGACGGCAATTCCGTCGAACCCTATGGCAAACTCGACAATATCGGTGATGCCGTTTTCTGAACATAGCCTCCGCTCTGACCGTTTGATCGGACGGGACGCGTTCACGATCGATGGGTGATTTGCCGGTCGCGCAGTACAAAAGGCCTTAAACCCTCCACCGGTGCCGGTCGTCTCGACAATTGGTGTGCGGAAGCCGCTTATCGCCCCGAACTGTTCGGCAACCGTCTCCGCAAAGGGCGCAACCGTTGAGGATCCTACAACACGGATCACGGGCCCTTTGGACCCAGAGACCAAGCTCGGTGCGTCTCTTGTCCGTTCGAGTTCGGCATCAAGTTTGCGCAACCCTTCATCAGGTGCGCCGCACGCCGCTAATCCTGCTAGCGTCAGACACGCCAAGGCGATGTATTTAGCAGCAGCTTGCACGAGACGATGTCCTCCGGAGTCGGGTCGATTCAACCCTATTTACGCATGGTCGATGACACCTGGGAGACACGCCCCATATCCGTTTGGCGATCAAGGTGTTCCGTGCGTGAAAACCCAAACCGAACAAATGTGTCTACGAGTTCTGGATGGCGTGACGGGTCACTGGTTATGATTGCACGCGGTGGCTGTTCTGGAACAAAATCGGGTGCTTGCGCGCCCAAGATACGACAGGTTTGCCGCGCGATTGCGCCACCGGAATCCACATAATTGATCGCCCGCGGCGCGGTTTGTTTCAGCTGTTCTCTGATGAGTGGAAAATGGGTGCAAGCCAGAACGATAGTGTCTATTCGGTGATCCTCGTCCTGAGCAAACAAAGGCGCTTGCGCCGCAGCGAAGTCAGCAAGGTCCGGTGTTTCCCCTCGGGCGACACGCTCTGCCAGTGAGACCAATTCGAGACTGCCATGGAGCACGACCTCCACGTCATGGGCAAAGTCGCTGATCAATGCGGCCGTATAGTCCCGCCGCACGGTTCCCGGCGTTGCCAAAAGACCGATTTTTCCAGTTTTGCTGAGGAGCGCTGCTGGTTTGATGGCCGGAACAGTGCCGACCACTGGAATGGAGAGCCTTTCGCGGACCTCGGGAAGCGCAAGTGTGCTCGCTGTATTGCAGGCAATCACAAACACGTCCGGGCGGATGACCTCAACGAGTTCGTCTGCGACCTCCGGTAATCGCGCTCGCAATTCTGCGTCGGTCTTGTCGCCGTAGGGAAAAAAACCGGTGTCCGCTGCGTAATCAACTCGAACGTTCGGCGCTATGCTCCGAATTGCATCAACCACTGTTAAGCCACCAACACCGGAGTCGAATACGAGCG
>JBCBUY010000133.1:0-5994 GCA_039817885.1 Pseudomonadota bacterium
GCGATCATCAACGAAAAGCAAAGGGGCTGTATTATAGCCCATATCAATCCTAAACGGGATCGTCTGAATCTGGATCGCAAATCGGCACCAACAAGATTCAGTCCAAGGTGACGATACCTTGTTATGTCGCCGAAATAGTCGGAGCGTGTGCTTTGTCGGTGTGGGTGATGCGTGTAGGTCATATATCAGCCCCGCAATGGCATGAAATAAGGAATTTCATTTCTGGAAATGCCCAGGACAAAATCGCTGAAGGCGGCGAGAACATCGTCGGTTGGCCCGTCCATCTTAACTTCACCATCATCAATCCAAAGAACGCGATTACAGATCATCTTCACTGCATTCATGTCATGAGAAACTAGGACGACAATGCCCGATGACTCGACCACTGCGTTCATCCGGTCGAGTGCGCGATTGGCAAAAATTCCATCTCCAGCGCCAAACACCTCGTCAATGAGAAGGATATCGGGAATGAACTGTGTTGATATAGCAAAACCAAGCCTTACGCACATGCCTGTTGAATAAGTTCTCATCGGTAGATCGATGAAATTACCGATATCCGTAAACCTAATAATTTCGTCTTCGACCGCTTCCAACTCCTTACGAGAGTAACCCATTGACATACCGCGATTATAAATATTTTCGCGACCCGTTGATTCCAGTTCAAAACCCAGGCTGATGTCTAGCAATGTGCCAATGTCACCGTGGATAGTAATGCTGCCTGAGCGCATAGGATACACACCCGCTAGCGCTCGTAACAAGGTTGACTTGCCTGACCCATTTCGCCCAACCACTCCCACACGTTCACCATGGTTGATGTCGAAGCTCACCCCCTTCAGTGCGGTCACAAAATCAAATTTATGCTGCTGTTCGCGAAACCCTACGAGGCTCATTAAGCTCGATTTCAAGCTACCCCTTCTGTATGGGCCAACTGGATATTCAAGCACAGCGTCTTCGACTTCAATCGAACATGCTTTTGAGCGAATCTCGGAGGGCATATTGGAAGCGGCTTCTTGCTTCGAAATGCGGTCGTTGGCTGACTCAGCGTTGGTCTCGGATGAGTGTGGCTCATCTCCTGATGGCGTGGCCTTACTTTGAAGCATGCACTGATCTGCCTTTTACTCTAATTCGCTAGTCTGTTTATTATCATCGGTATCAAGCCTGCAACAAGTCAAACGCAGCGGTTGATAGCCAGCTGCTTGCCTATTGCCACCATGAGTGGGCTTTCGCTCGCCCCCAACGAGGACATCTCATTGCTTGATTAGCTGGATCTCGACTTCTGCACCCTTTGGTGTAGCTTTGGCATTGGTATGCTGGCGAATCAACACGCTCCTTAAGAGAAAAGGCGTCAGCAGGGAGCTGTCCTGATCAGCTGCGGGTGTGACACTGAGGCCACCGTCCTCGTCAGCAACGAGATGTGCGCGCATAAAGGTCTCGCGCGAACCATTGGCGGCTAAAGGGGTGGTCAGACGGGCGGTCTGTGTCTTGAGGCCGTCGACGGTGCCCAACAGCACTTTGAGGAACAGATGCGCGCAAACATAGGCCGATGCTGGATTTCCGGGTAAACCCAGCACGACTTGCGCTCCGTTTTTTGCAAACCAAGTGGGTTTTCCGGGTCTTACGGCGATCTTCTGGAAGACAGAGGCAAATCCTGCCTGATCAAACGCCTGTCGCATATGGTCGTGGTCGCCGACCGACGCCCCGCCAATGGGAACGATGATATCTGCCGCTGATGCCGAGGACAAAGCGTTCTGAATTGAGGCGACGGTGTCTGCCGAGTGTTCGGTCTGCAGGAGTTCTCCGCCCCAAATCTTCACCAAAGCGCCAATTGCATAAGGGTTTGAGCTGACAATTTCTCCGGGCCGGATGTCTGTTCCGGGAGGTTTCAGCTCGTTTCCATTGGTGATGAGCGCCACCTTGGGACGTTGTCGAACCGTCAATTCTGCATGGTTTGCTGCTGCGGCGACCGCAATCTCTGCGGGGCCGAGGCGTGTGCCCGCCCTGATCAGAACATCACCTGTTGAAAAGTCGCGGCCTGCGGCCCGAATGTGCCGTGTTGTCGGATGGGCGTCTGCACAGGTGATTGTGTCACCGTCACGGGATGCGGTTTCCTGAATGACGATGTGGTCTGCCCCCTCCGGCACGTAGCCGCCTGTAAAGATCCGGACTGCTTCGCCGGCGGAGACAGGGCCTTCAAATGGGCGGCCTGCAGGGGATTCGCCGATGACGGTCAGCTGTGCGCCGGGCTCTGATACATCTGCGAGCCGAACCGCATAGCCGTCCATGGCGGACAGGGGCGCTGGGGGCTGGGTTAGTCTTGCTTCAACGGGGGAGGCAAGGGTGCGACCGAGCGCGTCGTCCAGGCGGACGGTCTCTGCCGGCATCTGCGGTCGGTGTTCGAGGATCAGGGCGATCGCCTCGTCGACGCTGATCAGGGTGGTCATGTGTCAGATTGCTCCGCGGGCCGCTTGAAATCGCCCGATTTCCCGCCGGTTTTTTCGATAAGCTGTATGGCTTCGATTGTCATCGCCTTATCGACGGCTTTCAGCATGTCGTAGAGCGTGAGGCAGGCGACGGAGACGGCGGTGAGCGCTTCCATCTCGACGCCTGTCTGGCCAGTTGTGCGCACCTCAGACACGATCTCAAAGGCGGTCTCGCCATGGATCGGCGAGATCTCTACTTTCACTTTGGAAAGCGGTAAGGGGTGACAGAGCGGGATGAGGTCTGCTGTTCTTTTTGCCGCCATGATGCCAGCGAGTTCCGCAATGGCGATTGGGGCACCTTTCTTGGTATCGCGGGCTGTCGCGGCATTGAACGCCAACTCGTTCATACGGACGCTGCCGGATGCCCTCGCTGTGCGCCTGGTGACGGGCTTGTCGCCCACATCTACCATGCAGGCGCGACCATCGGGGCCGATATGGGTAAGGTTGTCGGTCATGCGGTCTCCTGCAGGCGCGGCATGAGCTCGACAAGGTTACAAGGCTTATGACGGCTATCGAGTTGATGGGAAATGACCTTGTCCCACCCGTCTTTGACGGCCCCGTTTGACCCTGGAAGGCAGAAGATGAACGTGCCCTTGGCGAGGCCGGCTAGTGCCCGCGATTGGAGCGTTGACAGTCCCACGCTCTGATAGCTCACCTGATGAAAGATGACCGAGAAGCCATCAATCGTCTTTTCAAATAAAGGCTCGATCGCTTCGGGCGTCACATCGCGACCTGTGAGGCCTGTGCCGCCGCTAGAGATAACGACATCGACCTCCGGGCCGTCGATCCATGCAGACACGGTCTCACGGATGGTTGGCACATCATCCCTGACGATTTTTCGGTCCGCCAGATGATGGCCAGCGGCTGCAATGCGGTCAGCCAGGAGCTGGCCCGATGTGTCGGTGTCCAGCGTCCGGGTATCGCTGACCACGAGGACAGCAATCCGCACAGGCGTAAATGTGAGAGTCTCATCGATGCCGGCCATGGCGATTTATCCTATTTTGGTGTCCCAACGGGCCCGGTCGGTATAATCCTCCGGGCGGGGTTCGATCCAGACCTCTTCGCCATCGCGGGTTTCCTTCTTCCATAAGACGGCGTCGGTTTTTAAATAGTCCATCAGAAAATCAGCTGCTTCGAAGGCCGCGCGGCGATGGGCCGCGGCGGTCGCGACGAAGACGATGGGGTCGCCGGGGGCCATATCGCCCGTGCGGTGAACGATGTCTGCGGCCGTGAGAGACCAGCGGGCCAGGGCTTCGTCATAGGCATTCCGAATGCCGTTTTCGGTCATCGGGGAGTAAGCTTGCAGGTGGAGCGTTGTTACCGGGCCGGATTTTGCTTGCGGACGCACAAGACCCGTAAAGCTGACAATCGCACCGGCTCCTTCTGCACGTATCGTGAAATGGGCGAGCTTTTCGTGAGGATCAAAGGGATCATCGGTGAGGGTGATCATTGCTGCGATTAACAAGAATTTCCGAAAAGTTCTAGGCCGCACTATGACTTGATGATCGCAGCAGTATAGAGATTTTGCCTGTCTGTTGAGACGAATCTATACACTGATCGCGTTCGAACCCTGGCGATACAAGGAACCATTAGAAGCTGCGGATGTTGTTATGGCTTGGAAGGTTGACAGACAAACGCGTTTTCAAATCTAAAGAGGTGCTTACGCTAGCGAGGTATCATATGAGTTCTGTTTTGAAGCTGTTTGTCTTTGGGGCGACTGTCAGTATTGCTCTGCTCGTCGGCGCTTGTGATGGAAACAGCTCATCTGCGGCAACCGAGGCTTCAGGAGATTATAGCGCCGCCGTCCGATCGAAAGTCGAAGATGCCGTTTGGCAACTCCCCGAGTCGCTTGCCACGCAAGTTCTCAAAGAGCGAGTTTTGTCAACAGATTACGCTTTCGATTTCAAACTATTGCAGGCTGAGGGATACAGTCCTGCCCGCGTCAGCGCTCTTGGCGACGGTTTCGTCTTCTCAACAAGCCTACAAAATCTAGAGGATATGGCGCTCACGGATTTTCGGACCGGCGATGTCCATTTGCTTGGGAAGTTGCCGCTAACTGAGGTAGAAGGTGGCGAAAATTGGGTTTGGCCGCGGATACTGAATATTCAGCCTCTGCACGTTTCATATTCAGAGCATGAGGGTCGACAGCGTCCAATCTCAGCTGATTTATTGATGTTCGTATCGGTGTTTGATGGGGCTCCGGATCGGAGATGCCAGTTCGTATTTGTCCGAAAGTTCCGTGCTGATCTAAGCGGACAGGGAAAACACGAGTTCTTGGAGAATTGGTTCGAGTCTCCTTGTGTACCCGAGGAAGTCGGGACCAATCACTCTTGGGAGAGTGGTGGGGGCCTAGCGATTTTACCACCCTCCTTACGCAAAGACCCAGATAATTTGGAGTTTGTGCTCACACTGGGTCATTTTCACGCCGTGCACCAAAATGACTGGTTCGACAGTCTTCCTGCCGCGGAAAAAAACCTTATCACATCAGCGGTGCACATAAGTGCACCCGGTGAGTTCGAGATTATCGCAACCGGTCTGCGGAACAGCCAAGGGCTGGTTGTTGTGCCAACATCCAAAAGTGATCTCGGATATCACCTTCTTGCCAGCGACCACGGGCCATATAGTGGTGATGAAATAAATCGAATTGAACGGGGAAATTTCTACGGCTGGCCGGATTCCTCATTTGGGCGTCGATATGATGAGCGAGATCGTTATGTTCACGAATTTGAGGGATTGCACCACGAGGCCACACGTCCAATATATTACTTTTCGGAAACGTCTGTGGCGTTCAGCCCACTGATCAATGTTAGGTCTGATGTGTTTCGTGGACGCTGGAGTGGGCTTGGTGATCTTGGCCTCACCAATTTGATCGGTGGTGCCATGGTGCGTGGCTCTCTTTATAGACTTGTCTATGATGGGCAGAAAATCCTTACGACAGAAGAGATTATTATTGGGTTCAGACCGAGATCTATTGTTGAGTCCGGCAACCATATCATCGTGGGTTCCGACGATGGGATTCTTGGAGTTTTGACGCCAGTCGAGATTCGTGAAGAGGGATCATATCGTCCAATCAGCGAGACGTCGTCTGAGGAAACCAGCTCTTAATTTTCTTAGTGGAAATCTTTTCTCGTTGGGTGCGGGTCGCTGCTCGACGGTCATTTTTTTGGCCGTCAGCTGTTTAGCCCCCTCCGACAGGTGGCATAAAGGCGATTTCTCTTGCGCCGCTGAGTGGGGCGGGCTCGGCGACAATCTCGCTATTGATGGCGATTCGGACGGTGTTTTCGAGCAAAGCGCCGGTCGCGCCATATTGGCTGTCGAGCCAGTCGCGCAGCTGCGATGTGTCGGTCACCGTGTTCGGAACGGCATGCGTTTCTTCGGATTTGCCGGTGACATCTATCAGGCGTCCGAAATAAAGGATCCGCGGGCTATTGCTCATCCGCCCGTCATGGACATGTGGCGGGCGAGGGCGGGATCTGCCCCCCGTTTATTGATCTGAAACTCGTGTTCTTCCGGC
>JBCBUY010000134.1:0-5881 GCA_039817885.1 Pseudomonadota bacterium
CCTGATGCGCGATGGTCAGTGTCCAGTCTTGCCCAAGTTTGGCATCGAGCCGCGCATCCCAAGCGAGTTCGTTGTATCCCGTATTTGGCAGTCGTCCGAGATCTGCAGCGCGAACATCTCCAAACTCCTTGGCGGATAGCCCAAGCCTTAACCCCCAAACGTCTCCTTGGCCAAAATCGATGGCGGAACGAGATATGAGGCTGCTATCACCAGAGGAATATCGCAAGACTTGGCGTCCGTGTGCGAACCATTCACCATTTGCGGCATCTGCGTAACCGCTTCCTCTTGTTTCCAGGCTGATTGTACCGCCTACGGCCTCACTTCCGTATACGGCGGATGCTGGGCCGCTGAGCAATACCACATTGCTCAGCGTAAAAGTGTCGATATGCGAAAAGTATTCGTTTGGGCCGTCCCGATAGGTCGCATTGTTGTAGCGAATGCCGTCAATCACCGAGAGCGTTCGATTGCCAGTAAAGCCTCGAATGTATGGCGATCCGTGGCCGGGCGCTGTCTTTTGTATGTGAACGCCGGGCAGGGACTCCAGGCTCTCCGGCAAGGTTCGCGGCAGCGCTTTCGTGAGCGCCTCGACGTTCAACGTATGTATGGAGATGGAGGGCTGGTTCCTATCTCCGGGCAATCTATTGGCATTGAGAATGACCGGCGGAAGTGTTTGATGTTCGGTGACTGCGCCGGGCTCAACAGGGGCCTCTGATCGAGCAACGCCTGTTGTCAGGGTCGTCAGTATTGAGACAAACGCGCTCCTGTGAAGTTTCTTAGCTGCCCACACACTGTTCTTCTTTAAGAAAATCAACCCGACCTTTGACAGCCTAGGTTACCATTCGAATAGCAAACAAGGTCTTTGAGTGCTGAATTTTCCAAATAAGAGGCAGAAACCACGCCAAAGTTGCAAAGATGGGACAGAACTTTCTGAGAATTGCTTTTCAAGCGCGCCGATTATGCTAGCGTTGGGCAAACAAGCAGTATGGTGGGGTTGGTAATGAAGATCTTCAGATCCGCATTTTTCGCAGCAGTTTTACTCTTTGCAAATGGTGTAGCGTGTTCGCAGTCAGATGATGGGGAAGAGCAACCCCCACTGTCGAGCCCAACGTTTGACGCCTTCAGCCTTCGAAATATTGGTCCGGCCTTCATGTCAGGGCGGATTGCGGATATCGCAATCGTACAGGACGACCCGGCCACCTGGTATGTTGCTGTTGGGTCTGGTGGCGTCTGGAAGACCGAAAATGCCGGCACGACCTGGACACCCTTGTTCGACGATCAATCGTCTTACTCCATCGGGTCGATCGGTCTTGACCCGTCGGATCCGAGCCGCGTTTGGGTCGGAACGGGCGAGAATCATGGCGGTCGACACATCGGCTTTGGCGACGGCATTTACAAATCGAATGATGGTGGTGCCAGCTGGGAGAAGATGGGGTTGGAAGCGTCCGAACATATCTCCAAGATCATTGTGCACCCCGAAGATCCAAACACGGTCTGGGTGGCATCCCAAGGCCCGCTCTGGTCGCCAGGCGGCGAACGCGGCGTTTTCAAGACAACGGACGGCGGTGAGACCTGGACCAATGTTCTGTCGTCCGGTGAATATACAGGCGCGACAGACCTGATTGCAGATCCGCGCAATCCCGACCGACTATATGTGGCCATGTGGCAGCACCACAGAACAGTGGCTGCTTATGTCGGGGGTGGCCCAGAAAGTGGGATCTGGAAATCCGAAGATGGCGGCGAGACCTGGGCCGAGTTGGAGAATGGTCTGCCCGAAGGCAATATGGGCAAGATCGGTCTTGCTATTTCTCCGATCCGGCCGGACGTCGTCTATGCGGCGATCGAAGAAGACCGGCGGACTGGCGGCATCTGGCGGTCAACGGATCGAGGTGGCTCTTGGGAAAAACGCTCCGACACGGTCGGGCAGGGCACAGGCCCCCATTATTACCAGGAGCTCTATGCCAGCCCGCACGTTTTCGACCGTATCTATATGGTCTCAAATACGTCTCAAATCTCCAATGATGGCGGCACAACCTTCACCGCGCTGAACAATGAACTCAAGCACGTCGACGACCATGCGATCGCCTTCCGTCCCGATGATCCGGAATATATTCTGTTTGGCTCCGATGGCGGGCTCTATGAGAGCTATGACCACACAAAGACGTGGCGCTTCATCGACAATCTACCGGTAACGCAATTCTACAAGGTCGCGGTGGACGATGCTGAACCCTTCTATTTCGTCTATGGCGGAACACAGGACAACAACTCGCAAGGCGGTCCATCTCGCACGGACAATAGACACGGAATCCGCAATTCCGATTGGTTCATCACGCTATTTGCAGACGGGCACCAATCCGCAATCGAGCCTGGAAACCCAGACATCATGTATGCCGAATGGCAACAGGGAAACCTGGCGCGTGTCGACCGCATCACGGGGGAAATTGTACATATTCAGCCACAGGCCCGGCCTGGAGAACCGATCGAACGCTGGAACTGGGACGCGCCGATTTATGTGAGCGCCCATAATCCGACACGGCTTTACTTTGCCTCCCAGCGTCTGTGGCGGTCTGATGATCGGGGCGACACATGGACGCCTGTCTCGGGCGACCTCACCAGAGACGAAGACCGTCTTCAGCTCCCCGTTCAGGGCCGAAAATGGTCGTGGGATGCCGGATGGGATCTGCTTGCCATGTCGGTCTACAACACGATCACGTCGATCGGGGAATCTCCGCTGGATGAGAACATTTTATACGTTGGCACGGATGACGGGATCATTCAGTCAACAAGCGACGGCGGACAGACCTGGACACGTACTGAGGTCGGCCGTCTCCCAGGCGTACCCGATACGGCCTTCGTCAATGATATTCGCGCGGATCTCTTTGATGCGGACACGGTCTATGTGGCCCTCGATAATCACAAGTATGGCGACTACACGCCGTATCTTTTGAAATCGACCAATCGCGGACGAACCTGGAGGTCGATCACCGGAGATATTCCGGACCGTCATCTGGTTTGGCGTATCGTGCAGGATCATGTGAACCCGAATCTCCTGTTCACTGCGACAGAGTTTGGCCTGTTCTTCACATTGGATGGCGGAGATAAATGGGTCGAGCTGACAGGCGATGCACCCACTATTTCCTTCCGTGACGTGACGATCCAACGCCGCGAAAATGACCTCGTGGCCGCCTCATTTGGGCGCGGATTCTTTATTGTTGATGATATCTCGCCTTTGCGTGCGTTGACCGAGCAGTCGCTCGAAGACGATGCCCTTCTTTTCCCGGGCCGGGACGCGCTCTGGTATATTGAACAGCATCCGCTGGCCTTCTCGGAAGGTGGCTCGCAGGGACATGGCTTCTATCGGGCCCCAAATCCGCCATTCGGTGCGAATTTCACCTATTACCTGTCGGAAGATTCCCAGTCTCTTGAGCAGATACGGCAGGAAAGAGAGAAGCCCCTCAGCGAAGCGAATGAGGACACGCCTTTTCCTGGCTTTGAGGCGATTACAGAAGAACTTCAGGAAACCGCTCCAACGGTTTGGCTGACGGTGCGGGATTCCGATGGCAATGTGGTGCGCCGCCTTGAGGGCCCGGCCAAGAAGGGCTTCCACCGCGTAAATTGGGATCTGCGGTTTCCGAACACAACGACGGTCTTTGTTCCGGAGGGAGAGGAAGATGAACCGTCTGGCTTCCTGGTTGCTCCGGGGGAGTATACCGTATCCCTATCGCGCCGTGTGCGGGGGCAGACGACCGAACTTGTGCCGCCGCAAGCGTTCACAGTGAGACGACTGCGCGATGGGGCATTGCCACCCCAGCCAGACGCTATGGCCGTCTGGGATCAGGTGGCGCAGCTGGACCGGTCCGTAACGGCAGCAGGGATCACGCTTATGGAGCTCGAGACAAAGATCGGTATGCTAAAAACCGCGGCGGCGCGGGCGAAAGGCGGCGATCCCATTGCGCTTGACAATGGTTGGCAAGCGATCCGCGACGAGGCCCATGCGCTCGGTGAATTGCTGAACGGAAACGCCGCGCGCAACGCCCTGTTTGAGCGGACTTTGCCGACTGTGCGCAGCCGGCTAAATATGGTGCTCTTGGGTCTCGGCGGATCCACTTACGGGCCGACCCAGACCCACCGCGAGCAACTGGGCTTCGCCGAAGCCGAATTCGGCACCATCCGCAGTCGCTTGACGACCCTGGTCGACACCACAATTCCCGACTTCGAGGCAGACTTGCTGGCGGCGGGGGCACCGTGGGTTCCGGGAAGTAGAATTCCCTAAGCGAGGCGCATATGCTGTCTATACTCTTGTTTTGATTATATAATAATAGGAAACCACGCAGGCTGATTTGATGACCATAATTCCGCAAACCTATGAAGAATGGGAACACTGCATCACGGTTAAGTGCGGCATACCCCTGACGTCGGACTATGTCGCGAAACGCATCAAGGCGCTTCAGAATGTCAACGAAATGCACACCCGACAATTTATTGATCGGTGGGGCGAGGCGCATCATGCGCAGACACTGCAATGGTTTCAGCAGGCGGCAAATAAGCTCGAGCAATAGCAGATCAGCTGAGCTCGCATATCGGCACCCTTAAGGGCGGCAAGATGCCCATCTGACGGCGCGGTTAGGCTCTCACGCTGACACCCACTTTTGGCGCGGTGGGTGTGGGGCGTAGGGTGGTTCGCCTATTGGGTTTGTTTTGGATGGTTTGTTCTTGTTAGATTGAGCAAAACCGGTGTGCTCTATACGGAGATTCCTAGGCACACGCTTTTAGCGAAGACGGCTGCTGAAGTAGCTCGAGCCAACGCTTACAAACGAGATCTTCGGCATTGCGAAGTTAAAGCGCAGATCTGACGTACCGATAGCTGATGGAATAGAAAGTGCGCGTACGCCCCCTTCAGTCACTCTTGGATGATGAGGTTTTTTAAGATGGGATGCCAATATGGGCAGGCAATCGTCATAATCATTTTCGGAGTTGACCAGATCCCATACGCTATCGACAAATCTGCCGTTAGCTCGAAGTTCTGTCACCAAGTCTTTTTCATCCTTTTCAAGGAGCTTCTTGAAGAACTGTCTCTTCTCCTCTTGTTGCCGCTTCATCTCCTGATACTTCGGGTCTTGGGAGAGCCTTCTCATGACGTCGTCTAATTTTTCATCCATGATCTACGTTCCCGGTAGCTCTCTATCTGCCGCAAAAACCTCTTTCGGATTCAAGAGTGCTAATTTAAGTCTCCCTTTTCGCGCGCCGCAAACTTTACAGGTATGGTTCGATCCAGAAATTCGTATGACTCATTTTCAATAGCTTCCATCAGCTGGACAATTCGCGCACGTGACGAACGAGGCGATCCTCTCAATTTCGAAACGAGAACAGCTCTGCTTTCGTCATCATTCAAAACACGCATGAACACAATCGATGCCCATTTCGGGCAACTTGGAATGAAACTGTCGCTCGATTCTATCAACCCAGATATGTATTCGTCGGTCTCAAATCTCTCTGCCAAATGAATAATTTGAAACGAGGGTCCGTCAAACTCGGATTTATCATCCAGTACTGAAAGTAAATCGCCTACTGAGATCGGCTGAGTTAATTTACCATCTGGCGCAAATAGCTCGTTCTCCAGTAAATCCAAATTGGAAATATATTCCTCATCAGATAGTTCTAATTCCGTAGCTAAATACTTCCTTATTATTTCCAATGTAGCGTTCATAATTTACGGTTTCCTCAATCCTCCCGGAAGTGTATTTCGATTTTGTTGAATTAAGTCTTGAAGGGCCCGCCTTACATCTTGGTTATATCGGCCTTCTCGTTGATAGATACGCCGCAGATCTTGAACTCCCTGAGCGACAGAATCCCTTAGGCTTAGACCCGTATCCCCTCCGTTGCG
>JBCBUY010000135.1:0-5784 GCA_039817885.1 Pseudomonadota bacterium
TATCGAGATCTGGAACACGCACTCGTCGGCATACAGAGGGCCTTTTACAACCCGCCATTCTCTCAGAACACGCTCTATGACTCTGCACTGTTTGCCGTTGCAGCTGAGCAAGCGAAATTAGAAACTGTAACCTTGATGGGCGCATGGAACCTCAGCGCCACCCACGCATCGATACATCAACGCGGACATTGGATCGCACACAATATTTATAGATGGATGCCGTCGGTGGATGTCGTGCACTTGGCGCCTGGATTATTCGCCTTTCCTTATTTTTTGGGCCTGCCCGCCATTGCGCATTTCGGCCAGCTGATGGCCCCATTTGGCGAAGGAAAAAACGCGCCGCCATCAAACGAAGACATCGCGAGTGTCGCTGTGCAAACGCTCATTCAACCAGAAAAGCATATCGGCAAGAGCTACCGCCCCACTGGACCAGAACTGCTGTCCCCACACGACGTCGCGGAAATCTTTTCCAAGGTGCTGAATCGCAAGGTCAGATACAAAGCCGTGCCCTTCAAAGCGTTCCACAAGGCGGCGATCGCTTTAGGGTTTCCAACAGAGCAAGTCGCGCATATGCGATACTACGTCGAAGAAGTTCGAAATGATGTCTATTCCACCTCGGCACCGACTGATCATGTCAGATTGGTCACCGGACGCGCCCCTGAGCCGTTTGACGTCACAGCAAGGCGATACATTGAAAATCCAAGCCTGATCAGGCCAGGATTTGAAATCGGCTCAAAATGGTCCGCTTTTACAATGCTTTTTCGGATGATGCTCGCCCGCCCGTTCGATTTGTACAAATGGGAAGAGGAACGTGGCTATCCGCTGTTGAGCAATCCAACGCTCGCGCACCAGTGCCCCGACTGGGCGAACGCCTCAGCCAAGGGTGAAATCAATCTCGCAAGGGAAGAGCGCGCTCGATCACGCATCGTCGCACTTTCCGATTTGGCATCTTGAATATCTTTGAAACCCTGCAAACGGAGGAAGGATTGAGCATGAAAAATAACGCACGGACCGATGAGAAACTCGGCTTTTGGAAGCGTCTCGCCAATATCGTCGATCAGATCGAAAAAACCGAGGCAGATTATGTTTGGGAGAGTATCCGCGACCTCGTCGAGCGCGCCAATGACATGGAAGAACGCATGACGCAGATTGAAGCGCACGCGGCGAGAGAAATTGGCTCATGATAGAGACCTTGCACGGTGCCCTGCTGACAAATCTATTCTTGTTTGCGCTCTTGTTCGCCGCGCAAGTGGCCGTTCGAACCGGTACACATGGGTTGGTCTATTCGCTGTCCAGTCTTGATGCCGAAGTGGAGAGCACCACACTTGAAGATCGACTGAACCGCATAACCCGCAATCAATTGGAGTTCATCGTACTGTTCGGCCTGACAGCGATAACATCCAACCAATCGAGCCTTTCAATAGATCACGAAAATATAATCGCGTTATCTGTGATTGCGGGACGATCTTTGTACGTGCTTATGGCCTCAACAGGGGTGCCGGTCCTTCGTTCCGGGTCTTGGCTAATCGCATTCGCAGCGTGGGGATACCTGGCTATGCAAGTCGCTGTTGGTGCCGCTTAACGCACTAACGTCCCCTCCGCCGCCGAAAGCAAGTCCCCCCAGAAGGACCGAGAATTCAGTGCCCGCCTGAGACGGTGGTCAGCCGAAGCCCCACGGCTCCGACCAGGATCAGCATGATGTACATATACTGAACAAGGGCGAGCTTTTCGTCGAAGAAGAACGCGCCGATGATCGCGATGGCGACAATTCCGATGCCGGACCAGAGCGCGTAGACCATGCCCACCGGCAGATATTTCAGGGCGGGGGCCAGCGCAAAGAAGCAGACACTATAGAACCCGATCGAGGCCATGCCCCATATCGGTTTTGCGAACCCGTCGGAGAGTTTCAGGAAAGTCGTTGCGACGATTTCGAGAACAATCGCAATCGCCAAATACATCCAGCCGGTCATATGTCAG
Source organism: Pseudomonadota bacterium (assembly GCA_039817885.1). Taxonomy (GTDB): domain Bacteria; phylum Pseudomonadota; class Alphaproteobacteria; order Caulobacterales; family Hyphomonadaceae; genus CALLCD01. The sequence continues at coordinate 1,978 of JBCBUY010000135.1, forward strand.
CCCGCTCCAATAATCGGTCGAATGCCTCCCAGAACTGGGTCCTCAGATCATCCGTCTCCATCAGAATCTCATGATACGCTCCGGCCACGGTAATATGCTCGGCATTGGGAAGGAGCGATGCGATGCGGGTATGCGCCTCGTTTTCAACAAGCTGTTCATCCTCTGCCGTCGCGATCATCATGGGGGTTTCGACCCGGCGGATTTTCGCGGCTTTGGCAAAGGTTGCAAAAATCTGAAGCGAGGCACCAAGCCACCCCCAGGTTACAGGTCCCAAGAAGAGGTCCGGTGAGGCATTTACAAGATCGCGGTTCATTTCCCAGCGGCGGCGATCATGCGTCACGATATTGGCGTCGAATGTCTCCTCTGGGCCTGGCTGTTGGATATAATCATTTGAACGCCCCATGACCCGCATCGCCCAAACAAGATAGCGCATACCGAAGACGCGCTGCTTGATCCCCCACATCGGCGCGCAGAAGGCCGCTGCATCTACATGGATTAGATCTTCCACAATCGCGGCGAGGGCGATGGCCCCGCCCATGGAGTGCGCCACCGAAACATAGGGCCGGGGCAGTCGGTCTTCCAAAGCGGCAAGACCATTTTTCAACGCGCCCATAAAGGTTTCGAACCGGTCGATATGCCCCTTGCCGGGATCCTCCAACAGGCGTTCTGAGCGGCCTTGGCCTGGCCAATCGAGGATGAGCACGGCAAAGCCCCGATCCAGCAGATCATATGCGACTTCGAAATATTTCTCGATGAACTCCGTCCGGCCCGGGCAGACAATGGCGGTCCCACGGACCGATTGAGCGTTTCGTGCTGGGATAATACAGGCGCGGAGATTGCGGCCTCCAGCCCCCTTGAACCAGATGACTTCCGCACCTTCCGGCACTGGATTCCCGGGGATAACAACGAATTGCTCGCTGCAGGTCTGATCTTCGAGGCTCATAGCATCCTTCAAACAGTAAGCCCGCCCCGCATATGTTGAGGGGCGGGCTTCCGCAATATAAGTTCGCGTGATCGCCTATGCGAACTTCGACATCAGTGACTGAAGCTGCATGGCAACTGACATGTCGCCATCCACTTTCAGCTTGCCCTGCATGAAGGCCATTGTGCCGTCGAGCTCGCCGGAGCGCAGCTTGTTGAAATCATCCCAGGAGACTTTGATGGTCGCGTCAGCGTCGCCATCATCATTGGTCGCTGTGCCACCGGGGCCGTCAATCAGCAGTTTGCCAACATCGCCAAAGTCGAATTTCACTTTTTTGGCGAAAGCGCCGCCGCCAGCAACAGCTTCGGCAGCTTTAGTTGTGAGTTCAGCCAGATCCATGGGTCTCTCCTGTATATGGGTCTGGCGCGACTAAACAGATCAAAGGCAAAAAACGCAAGGGGCATCATGATCTACTGCCCTGAAATTCATGCCAGATAAGCGATTTTCAGACAAATTGAGAGCCTCGGCGAGGGCCGGCTTGATCAGACTATATTAACCTCTGCTTTGGGCTTTTGCGGGATCATTTGTCACTGTGACTTGGATACAGCGAATTCGTCCGATTTTGGTCGGCTGTTTGGCCTTGCCTGCGCTCTGTTTGCCCGCGGAGGCCGTTCGGCTGTCAGATGAGCTTGAGTTTCAGCGCATAACAGGTGTCGGATTTACGCCTCAAACCGTGACGCTGGACAACACATATGTCAGCCCGGTCCCGATCTGCACCCACATTCTACCGTCTCCAGCCGTCACGACAGCCGTCCCGAGGATTGGTATCATCACGAGCAATTCCTTCCAATTGTCGATGCAGTCCATGCCGGACACCAATCCGGGGGTACCCTTCGAAGTACACTGCGTCATTGCCGAAGAAGGGACACATAATCTCCCCGATGGCCGACAGTTCCAGGCTGCGACCATTACTGTAACAGATGTTCTGGGGCAAAATGCAGGCGGTTTCGGTGCGTCCGACGTCAGCGTCAGCGTATCCTCAGGGTTCTCCAACCCAGTTGCCATGGGAGCGGTGATCACCAGCAATGACAGCCGGGTCACCGCCTTCCACGCAGATGACTGCGAAACTCGGCAAAACGAGCCATTTCGCTCAGGCCCGAATGATGGGATCTGCGTCGGATACCATATCGGCCAGCAATCAGATTCCCCGCCTTATGCCGCCGAAACCGTTGGCGTTCTGATCGTCGAGGCGGGAACAGGCACGGTGAACAATGTGTTCTACGAGGTCGATCGCGGTCCGACATCAATCGATGGCGTCGGCAATGGCGGAGGCAACACATATACGGTCGGTGGGGACTTTGACGTCGGCATTGCAAGCCTTGCCGGCACCAATGGAGGGCAGGGCGGCTGGGCTGTACTGGTCGGACCAGATCCTCTGCCAAGCAATCAGCTTCGGCTGGCTGTTGAAGAAGAAATCGCCGCCGGCGACAGGACCCGGTCCCACGTCAACGAAACAGTGGATTACTGGGTCTTCCGAGACGACAATGCACCCCAACTGGCCCTGACAAAGACCGCCGACACGTCAATATTCGATTTTGTCGGTCAAGTGGTGAACTACGCCTTTCTCGTCGAGAATACCGGCAACACATCGATCGATAATCTTGCAGTCACGGACGATTTAATCGCTTCAGTCACCTGCCCGGTAACCAGTCTTGCCGCAGGCGCGAACACAACCTGTACGGCAAGCTATACGATCACTGCGACAGATGTCAGTTCCGGCTCTGTCACCAATAATGCCAGCGCAACGGGGGATCCGAGCGAAGGCGTGCTGACGCCGGCAACGGACACCGAAACAGTCACCTTCAGCGGCGGCACTGCGGCCATCAGTGCCGATAAGACGGTCACCGTCTTTGATCCTGCAGCAGAAGGGCTCTATGCGACGCCGCAGAACGATTTTCTCTACACCATCACCGTCGTCAATTCCGGGACGGGCTTTGTCGATCTCGATACGATCTTTCTCGTCGATGATCTGCCGGCAGAAGTGGAGTTCTTCAATGGCGATGCCGATGGCCCGGGACCTGAAACCGGCCGGGTGATTTTCGATGAAACAGATACCGGCCTGACATTCTCGGACGCGACAGATCTCGGATTTTCTGACAGTATAACCCAGCCTGTTTCCATGGCGGAATGCACCTACACCCCGACGGCCGGATATGATCCCAATGTTCGCTTCGTCTGCCTTGCGCCAAAGGGCGCGCTGTCGCCGGGCTCTCCCGATCCGGAGTTCTCGCTGACCTTCCGCGTGCGGCTCAGATGATCGGAAAAAGGGCTTGACCTTCCGCCGCTGCCGCGCGCTTTGTTCACGCCCATGAGCTGGGAAAAATCGATCGAAGAGCTTCGTCGCCGGGAACGCCTGGCCGAAGAGATGGGCGGAGACGAGCCGGTCAGCCGCCAGCGCAGTCGCGGCAAGCTAACGGTAAGAGAGCGTATTGCCTTTCTTGCAGATCCGGGGAGCTTCCACGAAATCGGTAAGATCGCTGGCAAAGCGACCTATGACGCGGACGATAATCTCACAGGCTTTATGGCCGCGAACTCCGTGTTCGGCCGTGCGACGCTGCAAGGCCGGCCTGCCATGCTTTTGGGGGATGACTTTACGGTTCGCGGCGGCGCGGCGGATGCTGCGATCTGGCAGAAAATGGTCCAGGCGATCAAACAGGCCACCCAATATCGCATGCCGCTCGTCCAACTGATTGATGGCACGGGTGGCGGCGGATCTGTCAAAATGCTGGAGACCGATCCCAGAACCTATATTCCCGAAACCCCAGGCTGGGAGTACATCGTCGCAGGCCTGAGCGAAGTGCCCTTCGTTTCACTGGCTTTGGGAC
>JBCBUY010000136.1:0-5680 GCA_039817885.1 Pseudomonadota bacterium
GCGAGCCCTGGCAAAGACGAGGCCCGCGAACGGCTCGATGCTGCGCGTGAGCGCATCGTGGACGCACAGCGCCGCCTTTACGCGCAGGACACTTGGTCGGTGCTGCTGGTATTCCAGGCCATGGACGCAGCGGGTAAGGACTCGACCATTCGACGCGTGTTGTCGGGCGTAAATCCCGCGGGCTGCCAAGTCACGAGCTTCAAGAAGCCGTCTACGAAGGAGCTGGGCCACGACTTTCTCTGGCGTCATGCCTGCGCTCTGCCCTCACGTGGCCAGATTGGTGTGTTCAACCGCAGCCACTACGAAGAGGTGCTTGTGGTGCGCGTGCACCCGAAGATTCTCGGCTACCAAAAACTGCCGTTCGAGACGGACCTCGATGCCATCTGGCCACAGCGGCTGCAGTCGATTGTCGAGCACGAACGCCACCTCGCGCGGAACGGCACAGCCATCCTCAAGTTTTTCCTCAACGTCTCGCTTGAAGAACAGCGCGAACGCTTCCTGGCGCGTTTGGAAACGCCCCACAAGCGCTGGAAATTCGAGCCCGGCGACGTACGCGAACGCGCGCATTGGGATGCCTATCAGCGCGCCTACGACGAGGCGATTCGCGAGACGTCAAAACCCTGGGCGCCCTGGTATGCGATCCCGGCCGACAGCAAGCCCGCCATGCGCTGCCACGTCGCGGAGATCGTCGCCGACGCACTTGATAGCCTAGAGCTCAGCTACCCGCAAACGGGTGCCAGCGACCAGGCCGTGCACGACGAGATGCACCGGGCCCTGTTAGCGGAAGCGTGAGGCCTCAGCCGGCGGAGACGTTATCGATGAGGCGCGCGCGACCCAAAAGCGCTGCGGCCAGGACGACCCAACGCGTGTCTTCTTTCTTGGATTTCTTGAGCGTGTCCGGGTTGCGGATCGCGACGTAGTCGCAGAGAAAACCGGCTTCCTCAAGTGTGGCCACGGCTTCAGCCCGCAGCGCTTTGTAGTCGCGTGCGCCGCCCTCAAGCGCCCTCGCGATGCGTGAAAGCTCACGGTGGAGCAGCGGCGCCTTCGCGCGGTCACGCTCGGACAAGTACTGGTTGCGAGAGCTCATGGCCAAGCCGTCTGATTCGCGCACCGTCGGAGCAGACTGCACCGCGACAGGCAGCGACAGATCTCGCACCATCTGTTCGATCACAGCGACCTGCTGGTAGTCCTTGCGCCCGAACACGGCGACGTCAGGCGCCACCATGAGGAACAGCCGGGCTACAACCGTGGCAACGCCATCGAAGTGCCCCGGTCGATGCTTACCCTCGAGCCGGTTTGCGATGCCCGGCACACTGACGTGCGTCGCATTCTCAATGCCGAGCGGGTACATCGTCACGTCGTTGGGCGTGTACACCACGTCGGCACCGGCTTTGGCCAGCTGCTGGCAGTCGCGCTCGAGCGTCCGCGGGTAGTTGCCAAAGTCTTCGTTCGCGCCGAATTGTGTCGGATTCACGTAGATGCTCACCACAACGCGCTCGGCAAGGCTGCGTGCGTGCTCAACGAGCGCCAGGTGACCCGCGTGCAGGTTGCCCATCGTCGGCACGAACGCCACGCGCGCGCCCTCGTTGCGGAAGCCTGCGACCTGCTCTCGCAGCGCGGGCAGTGACTCGACCACCTGCATCGTCAGCACCGCCCCCCGCGCCGCGCTCATGAGAAACAGTGCTCCGGCGCCGGGTAACTCTTGTCCTTCACTGAGGCGACAAAGTGTTGCACCGACTCGAGCGGTGAATGCGTGTCCTGCGCGTAGTTGCGCACGAAGCGCGGCACGCGGCCAAGCGTGATGCCCAACACGTCATAGAGCACCAGGATCTGGCCGTCGACATCGGGGCCGGCGCCGATCCCGATAACCGGCACGTGCACGGCATCGGTAATCGCGGCGCCCAATTCGTTGGGGACACATTCAAGCAATACGATGTCGGCACCCACGGCTTCGAGACGCTTTGCCGCCTCAACCATGCGTTGCGCCTGCTCCGGATCGCGACCCTGCACCTTGAAGCCACCGATCTTGTGCACGCTCTGCGGCTTGAGCCCGATGTGCGCGCAGACGGGGATGTCGTGGCGCGCCAGGTGCTCAACGATCTCGATCTGCCCCTCACCGCCCTCGAGCTTGATCATCATGGCCCCGCCCTCTTGCATGAGACGCACGGCATTGTCGAGTGCCTGCTCGGGCGACGTGTAGCTCATGAACGGCATGTCGGCCATGAGGAAGGCGTGCGTGAGGCCGCGTGCGACGGCCTTGGAGTGGTAGACGATGTCATCCACTGTGACGGGCACCGTCGTGTCGTGGCCCTGGATGACCATACCCAGCGAATCGCCCACGAGCACGACGTCTATTCCGGCGCGATCGACAACGGCCGCAAAGCTCGCGTCGTAGGCCGTGATGCAGGCGATGGGCACACCCTCGGCTTTCATTTTGGCCAGGCTCGCGACGTTGATGGGTGGCGCGTCCATGGCGCGCTGTTCGAGTTGGGTATACATGGCGGGCTCGTATGAATGCGGCCGACAGGATACCCCATCTAGCCCTTGGGGCCTCAGCCGAACGCAGCGATGGGGTTGTAGAAGTGGCGCCCGCGACGCGTGCTTTTGACGCGTTCGAGCAGCGCATCGAACTCGACATCGTTATGAATGGGGTCGATCGCCGCAACGTTGACGATCAGGAGCGGCGCGGCGTCGTAGTCGTGAAAAAAGCTCGCGTAACGCTCGGCGACCTGCTCCAGGTAGTCCCGCTCAATGTGGCGCTCATGCTCAATCCCTCGACGGGCAATGCGCTCTGCCAACACGTCGACCGGGGCTTGCAGGTACACCACGAGATCGGGCTGGGGCGGGTCAATCCCGAGTCGAGCGCGGATCTGCTCGTAGAGCGAGAGTTCCTCCGGGTCCAGATTGAGTTCGGCAAACAAGCGGTCACGCTCAAGCAAGAAATCGGCGATGCGCAACGATGAGAACAGGTCGTCCTGGCGCAGCGCCTCGACCTGGCGCGCGCGCTCGAACAGGAAAAACAACTGCGCGGGCAAAGCTGAACCCTTGCGGTCGCGGTAGAACCGCTCAAGAAACGGATTGTCGGCCTGCGACTCGAGTACCAGGCCGGCGTTGAGACGTTCCGCCAGTCGTTCAGCCAACGCGGTCTTACCAACACCAATTGGGCCTTCCACAGCAATGAAGGCCGGCTCACTGCTCACGCACGCCCCCCGAGGCAATCGATACGTTGATCGGACACGGCGTCGAGGAGCGTCGACACCATGCCGTGACCGGGGACCGTGAGCGTCGGCGCCAGTGTCGCCAATGGACGCAACACAAACGCGCGCTGCGTCATACGCGGATGCGGCAGCGTGAGCGTTGGCGTTTCTGTGACGACATCAGACAAGAGCAGAAGATCCAGGTCGAGACGACGCGGCGCCCATCGTACACCGTCGCGCACCCGCCCGTGCTCACGCTCCAGTTCGAGCAACATCTGCAGTAGCGAGTCCGGCGCGCCTGACCAAAGGAAGGCAGCGACCGCGTTGATGTAGTCAGGCTGCGGCCCCGTCCCCACGGGCGCGCTAGCCCAAAGATCGGACGCCCGAAATGCGCGCGTGTCGTCGCGCGCGGCGAGGTCCCGGAGTGCCGCAGTGACACGCTCCTGCGGCGCGTCGAGATTGCTGCCGACGCCGACGTAGGCCGGGCGCCAGCGCTCAGGCGTCGCCGTCATTGCGCGGCTTGCGGCGGCGACGGCGGCGACGCTTGGGCTGGTCGCCCTCGCTGCGGCGGCTGCCCACGCCGAAGGCCTCGCCACGCTTGCTGCCCTCGAGCTCCTGCACGTCGGTCCAGAACTTCGCGACGTCCTCACCGACCTCGCCAATCCCAGCCCGCAACAGCATGAAGTCGTAGGCCGCTCGAAATCGCCGGTGCTCAAGGAAGGCAAGTGCCCGCGCGCCGCGCATCTTCTGGAACCGCGGTTGCAACGCAATCATCTCGCGTAACGGGGCGGTGAAGCGCTTGGGCATCGAGATCATCTGCTGCTGGCGGCCCAGCACTTCGAACGTCGCCCGGCCCAAAGCCTGCGACGGCGAGGCCGATTCGGTTTCATAGATCTCGGCCGCGCGCGCCTTGATTGGCCACCACATGAGCACCGCAAGCAGGAACATGGGCGTCACTGGCCGGCCTTCGGCGACTCGATGGTCCGTGTTGTCGAGTGCGCGCTGAATGAGTGTCTCGAAATGCTCGCCGTCGTGGGCCTGCAGGCCTTGCCAGGCCTCGGGGAACAGCTCGCGGAACACGCCGTGCTCACGCAGCCGATCATAGCTTGCCCGCGCAAAACCAGCCTGAAACAGCTTCAGGAATTCGTCGAAGAGTCGCGCGGCCGGCACATTGCTGAGCAAATTCTTGTGCTCCGCGATACCGGCGCTCAGGCTCGGGTCCATATCAAAGCCGAGCTTGGCCGCGAAGCGCACGGCGCGCAGCACGCGCACGGGATCTTCACGCAGCCGCCGCTCCGCTTCGCCGATCAGCTCGAGCCGACACCGCTCCACGTCGGCGACACCGCCGACGTAGTCCCATACCGAGAAGTCCTCGATGTTGTAGTACAGCGCGTTGCACGTGAAATCGCGGCGCCAGACGTCGTCGTCGATGCCGCCGTAGACGTTGTCGCGAATGAGCCGACCCTCGTCGTCTTTCTGCGCGTCGGGGTCTTCGGTAGCGTCGGTGCTCGCGCGGAACGTCGCCACCTCAATGATCTCTCGGCCGAAACGCACGTGCACAAGCCGAAAACGCCGGCCGATGATGCGCGAATTGCGAAAGAGTGCATGCACCTCATCAGGCGACGCGTCGGTCGACACGTCGAAGTCCTTGGGGTGTCCGCCGAGCAGCAGATCGCGCACCGCACCACCGACAAGAAACGCCTGGTAACCACCCTCGCGAAGGCGGTACAACACCTTGAGCGCGGCCTTGGAGATATTCTTGCGGGAGATGCAGTGGTCTGCGCGCCCAATGATGCGGGGCGCGCCTTCAGACTGCCGGTCAGCCTGGGACAATGGCGAAAAGCCTTTGAAACAGCGTCATCGCGCCACTATATCAGAGGCCCACAGCGTGAATCTCCCCAAGCCCACATGAACGACACCGCGACACCCGCCCTCGTCCACCCATTGAGGCGCCTGGCCGCCATGGCCTACGACACCGTATTGCTCGCGGGCACCCTCATCCTGGCCGGTATGCCCTGGGCAATTTTCGGCGCCAATGAAGAGACGGGCTACATCAGCGACGAACCGCAAAAAACCCTGTTCTTCATCTGGAACATCGCGCTGATCTTCGGTTACTTCGCACTGGGCTGGTGCCGTGGCGGCCGCACGCTCGGCATGCGTTCCTGGCGCCTGCAGGTCGTAGCTCGCGACAGTGGCCCCGTCACCGTGGGCCATGCCCTGCGTCGATTCGCGGCGGCACTACTGGCCTGGCTCCCGCTGGGCGCGGGCGTGCTCTGGCAATACCTGGATCGTGACGGTCTGACCTGGCACGACCGCTTATCGGAAACGCGACTCGTGCAGCTCAGGAAGCCGCAGAAGACGTCCGCCTAGCGCACGCGCTGCAGCACGATGATCGTGGCGATCGCGAGCGCAGCACTAGGTGCGAGACCCACGAGCGCAGGCTCAAGCGCGAACACCTGCCCGGAATTCGCCAGCGTCCGGCT
>JBCBUY010000137.1:0-5604 GCA_039817885.1 Pseudomonadota bacterium
GTCGGGATCATGGACGGTAAGCTCGTCAAAAAGAGCTATAGCAATCTGGAGAAGGGTAACGGGATCACCGAGACCAGCAATGAGGGCGGCTGGATCGGATTGACCGACAAGTATTGGCTGAGCGCGCTCGTGCCCGATCAGGCCCAGGAATTTCAAACCAGTTATGAGCGGCGGTCCCGTATAGATGGGGCCGTGATGGAAGTGCGCACGATCGGAACAGAACTGGTGCTGGCGCCGGGGCAGTCTGTGACATCGGTAAACCGGTTGTTTGCTGGTGCAAAGACGATCGATGTGGTGCGCGCCTATGAAAATGAGCTGGGTTTGCCGCGCTTTGTCGACTCCATTGATTGGGGGATGTTCTACTTTCTGACGAAGCCCTTCTTTTTCGCGCTGCTTTGGCTGCAGGGGAATATCGGGTCTTTTGGACTTGCGATCCTCGCCTTCACTGTTTTGGTGAAAGTGGTGCTCTTTCCGCTCTATAATCGCTCCTATGCAGCGATGGCGAAGATGAAGAAGCTGCAGGAGCCGATGAAGGAAATTCAGGAACGCTTCGCCGCCGACCCGCAGCGTAAGCAGCAAGAAATCATGAAGCTCTATCGGGACGAGAAGGCGAATCCTGTGGCGGGATGTCTGCCGATCCTGATGACGATGCCGATTTTCTTCGCGCTCTATAAGCTTCTGTTTGTGACCATCGAAATGCGTCACGAGAATTTCTTGTGGCTGAAGGATCTCTCGGCACCGGATCCAACGGCTATTGGTAACCTGTTCGGGATTCTGCCTTTCGCCGCTGAGAGCGTGAAGAGCGTCCCGCTGCTCGGTGTGATCATCGGAATTGGGATCCTGCCGATCCTTTACGGCGTTTCGATGTTTGCGCTGCAATCGCTGTCGACACCGCCGCCAGATCCAATGCAGCGGCGGATCATCATGTTTCTTCCGGTGATCTTCACATTTGTTTTTGGCGGTCTTGCGGGTGGACTGGTCATGTACTGGGTGTGGAACAATATCCTGTCGATCGGCCAGCAATACGTCATTATGCGCCGGAACGGGGTCGAAACGGAGTTCGATAAGTTCATCGCGAAGCGGTTCGGCGGGGCGAAGGGCAGCGCGTGACCGATGCCCCTCGGTTCACATTGGATGAGATTGAGGCGGGGCGACGCCTATTGGCGGGGCCGGTGGCATTTACGCTCGGTTGTGCAGGGCTTCATCAGCTGCCGGCGGGGGACAGGCCTGAGTTTGCCTTTGCCGGTCGCTCGAATGTGGGAAAATCGTCGCTTGTGAATGCTCTGACAGGGCGAAACAAATTGGCCCGGTCATCGTCCGAGCCGGGGCGGACGCGGGAGCTCAATTATTTCGATCTCGGCGACGGCCTCGCCTGGATGGTGGATCTGCCGGGCTATGGCTACGCCAAGGTGTCGCGAACTCAAGCGGAGGCGTGGATGGCTTTGACGCGAGACTATCTGCGCGGGCGCGCAAGCCTGCGGCGAGTGTTTCTGCTGGTCGATAGTCGCCGCGGGATTATGGCCCCTGATGAAGAGATGATGGGCATGCTCGATGGTGCGGCGGTCAACTATCAGATCGTCCTGACAAAGACGGATAAATTGAAGGCTGGAGCTATCGAGAAGATCCACGAGGCAACGCATGGGGTTTTGAAGCGCCATGGGGCCGCGCATCCTTATGTGCATTTGACCTCATCGGAGAAAGGGGCCGGGCTTTCCGAACTGAAAGCCGAGATTGCGACTTTGGTCCTCGGGCAAAGCACAGTATGAGCCTTGCCATGACAGACGCGCCCGATCTTGAAGCTGCTCAGCACACGGCGTTTACGCTGGCCGAGGCGCTGCCCTATATTCAACGATATGCGGGCCAAACGATAGTGGTGAAGTATGGCGGCCACGCCATGGTCGACGCAGAGCTGGCGAGCTTGTTTGCGCGAGATGTTGTGCTCCTGAAACATCTCGGCATCAATCCCGTGGTGGTGCATGGCGGCGGGCCACAAATCGGTAGCCTGTTGGAACGGCTGGGCATTGTCTCCCAATTCGAAGATGGATTGCGTGTTACGGATGATGCCACGATGGAGGTCGTGGAAATGGTCCTGTCGGGCGCGGTGAACAAGACGATTGTACGGGCGATCAATAAGGCTGGGGGCAATGCTGTAGGCCTATCCGGCTCGGATGCTGGACTGTTGAAGGCGCGCAAGGCGGAGCGGAAGAAGCCCGTGCCCGACAGTCAGATCGAAAAGTTGATTGATCTTGGATTTGTCGGCGAGCCCGAGGGGGTGGATGCAAGCGTGCTGAACGTTTTGTCTCGCGCGGATGCGGGCTTTGTTCCTGTCGTTGCTCCGGTTGGTGTAGGGCCCGGCGGGTCGCGCTATAATATCAATGCAGACAGCGCGGCTGGGGCAATTGCTTCGGCCCTGAAGGCAAGCCGGTTGCTATTGTTGACGGATGTGGCCGGCGTGCTCGACAAGGATGGCGTGTTAATGCGGGACATTGCCAGACGCGATGTTCCGACCTTGATTGCCGATGGCACAGCTGCAGGTGGTATGATTCCGAAACTTGAAACGGCTGCGCTTGCAGTCGACAATGATGTTGGGGCGGCGGTCATTCTAGATGGGCGTGCTCCCCACGCCCTGCTTATGGAGCTCTTTACAGAACATGGCGCAGGCACACTGGTTTCTTAGATCGCTGTTTTTCCTTGGGGTGACGCTGTTTGCTTGGCAGCCGGCGTCGGATGCGCAGAGCCGCGGCTGGGAGCTTTGTAACGAGACCAGTTTCATTGTTCAGGTGGCGACGGGTCGACCTGAAGGCGGCGGGACGGTCGTCAATGGCTGGACGAAGATACGCCCTGGCAGTTGCGAGCTGTTGCTGGACGGGCAGCTGACCCCGGGAGCCCACTATATGTTCGCGCAGTCCTCCAACGCCCATCGGGGCGGACGGAAATCCTGGCGGGGGGATGAACGCCTGTGCGTCGAGAGCTCATCGAGCTTTACCATTGAAAACCCGCCGGACTGTCATGTGATGGGGCTCGATGAGCGGGCCTTCAAACCGGTTCTTATCGAAAACCGAACGGCCTGGAAGAATACGATCCGCGAGACCGACAGCTATAATTTACGGCGGGCACGGGCGGCTGGTGTCCAAAGACTGCTGGGGGATGCCGGGATCTATACTGGCGCGATTGACGGGCATATCGGCCCCCGGACACGAACGGCCATTCGGCAATTTCTGGAGGATCGGGAGTTGGCGCGGGACACAAGCGATGACGATCTTATTGATATTCTGGAGCAGGTGGCGCTCGACCGGGCGCGCAATGTTGGTCTGACCCTTTGTAACCGAACGGACGGGCGGATTTGGTCCGCGATTGGTCGGCGCAGGGGAGAGGATTGGGAGAGCCGGGGCTGGTGGTTGCTAGAGGCTGGCGGGTGCGCTCGGGTGATCGACGAACCGCTCTTGCAAACCGAGCATTTTGTATTTGGCGAGCTGGAAGATCCCGATGGCGGCGTTCCTCGTGTTTTGAGCCGAGGATCGGATGTGTTCTGCATCGCGCGGTCCAAGTTTGCGATTATTGGGCGCGAAGATTGTGAAGCGGCAGCCTATCGGCGGGCTCTGTTCGCATCGACACCAGCGCCCACCGAGCGGAAACTGGTTTACGAGTTCTTTGAACGGGATTTTGCCGAACCGGGTGAAGGGTAACCCCAGTATATGGCCGCCATTCTTCGTCCGCGTTCAACTTGGGTTTTCGATCTCGACAATACGCTTTATCCGGCTGAGTGTGATCTGTTCTCGCAGATCGATGCGCGGATGACGGCCTTTGTGTCAGAGCGCCTGGCGATCGATCATGAAGCGGCCCGTGCGCTGCAGAAACACTATTATCTCAGCCACGGGACGACGCTCAAAGGCATGATGATCGATCATGATATGCCGCCGGACGAGTTTCTCGCGCGCGTTCATGACATCGACTATTCGGGCTTGCCGAAGGATGTTCGCTTGAAAGCCTCGATTGATGCCCTGCCAGGGCGGAAGCTCATTTTCACCAATGGACCGAGGGGCCATGCTGAGAGCGTGACACGGCAAATGGGATTGCAGGATGCCTTTGACGGCATGTTTGGCATTGAAGACACATTGTTTGAGCCGAAGCCGTCGCAGGCGGCGTTCGACCGATTTGTCGATGCGTTCGATGTGATACCGTCAAATGCGGTCTTTTTCGAAGATCTGACGCGGAATCTCGAGCCTGCTCATGATATGGGTTTTGGGACAGTGCTGGTGAGATCGGACAAGGATTGGAGCCATGAGCCGGAAGGGGCGCGGCCGGCAAATGCTGACGATCATGTGCCGGAACACGTGCATCATGTGACGGACCATTTGGCCGCGTTTCTCGAACAGGTGATGAGCGGCTAGGCACTCTGTTAGCTATGGGCGTCCCCACCATCCCAGAGTTCTTGCAAACAACATTGCATAGATCAGATCCATGGTCGCGCCGCCAAAGGCTGGAAGCGTCATATGGCCAGCAAAATAGGCACCGGCACCGACAATAAATGCCGCCGCTTTGCCAATGGCCGCGAGCTTCACCACCGCACGGTTCGCTTCAAAGTCCCGGCCTGCCCAAGCATAGCCAAGGCCGAAAATGATGACGACCATGCCGAACATCCAGACGATGGCAGGGCTGTCTGGTGGTGTTGTTCCCGTCATGAGCTGGTAGGCGGTTGCAGGCAGGCAGATGAAGACGGCCCCAATGCCGAGGTTTAAGGCCGCCGCTGAATAGAAGAGCAGGGGATACTTGGAGGTTCGCTCTTCGGTCATAGCGTCTTTGCGATCAGGGCCATTTTACGATGGGCGGCATGGAGGAGAGGATGCTCTGAACATTACCGCCCGTTTTGAGGCCGAACGTTGTGCCGCGATCGTAGAGCAAGTTGAACTCAACATAGCGCCCGCGGCGGATGAGCTGTTCTTCGCGTTCGTCTTCGGTCCAGGTTTCGCCCATTCGGCGGGCGACAATGCTCGGATAGATGTTGGCGAATGCCTTTCCGACATCTTGTGTGAAATCAAAATCGGCTTGCCAATCGCCCGTATCGTGGCGGTCATAGAATATGCCGCCGATGCCGCGCGGTTCGTCGCGATGGGCAAGGTGGAAGTACTCATCGCACCAATCCCGGAACTTCGGATAGTAGGCCTTATCGTGGGCATCGCAGGCATCTTTCATTGCAGCATGGAAGTCGAGAGAGTCCTCGAAATGCGGATCGCGTTGAAACTCCAGCAATGGCGTGAGGTCTGCGCCGCCGCCAAACCAGGTTTTCGATGTGGCAATCATCCGCGTGTTCATGTGGACGGCCGGCACGCGTGGGTTGGTCATATGGGCGATCAGAGAGATGCCAGAGGCCCAGAAGCGCCCATCGGATTCATCGGCTCCCGGGATCTGAGACCGGAATTCATCGGAAAACTCTCCATAGACGGTTGAGGTGTGAACGCCGACTTTTTCAAACAGGCGGCCCTTCATCATGGCCATGGTGCCGCCGCCCAGATCCTCCGATCCATCGCCGCGATTCCATTGAGTCTTCTCGAATTTTCCGGAATTGCCTGGATAAAGCGTGTTCGGTGCCTCGACTTCCAGCGC
>JBCBUY010000138.1:0-5582 GCA_039817885.1 Pseudomonadota bacterium
CGTTCCTAGGCCGGCCCTGATGCAACGGGATAAACACAGTATCGCACCGGACGAGAGGGCGGGGATAGATTTTTTTGAATGCAGGTCGTCCGGCCAGTTCTTAGAAGGCCTTGACGATGTCCTCGACCATCTTCTTCGCGTCGGACAGGAGCATCATCGTGTTATCGCGATAGAACAGCTCGTTTCCAATGCCAGCATAGCCAGACCCCAGTGAGCGCTTGATGAACAGGACGGTGCGTGCGTTTTCAACGTCGAGCACGGGCATGCCGAAGATAGGTGACGACTGATCCGTCTTCGCGGCCGGGTTGGTCACATCATTGGCGCCGATCACGAAGGCGACGTCCGAGGCGGAAAACTCTGAATTGATATCTTCAAGCTCAAAGACTTCGTCATACGGCACCTGCGCTTCGGCCAGCAGCACGTTCATGTGCCCTGGCATCCGTCCGGCGACCGGATGGATCGCATAGGCGACATCGACACCTTCTTCTTTCAGCGCTTCAGCCATTTCCTTCAGGGCGTGCTGGGCTTGAGCCACTGCCATACCATAGCCAGGTACAATGATAACCTTCGACGCGTTTTTCATGATGAAGGCCGCATCGTCTGCGGAGCCGATCTTCACGGGTCGATCTGTGCCGGCCCCTGCAGCTGGCCCAGCATCTTCGCCGCCAAAGCCGCCCAGGATCACCGAAATGAAGCTTCGATTCATGCCTTTACACATGATGTAAGATAGGATTGCCCCGGATGAGCCGACGAGCGCGCCAGTTATGATGAGTGCAAAGTTGCCAAGCGTGAAACCGAGCGCGGCAGCGGCCCATCCTGAATAGGAATTTAGCATAGAAACGACGACTGGCATATCTGCGCCGCCAATCGGAATAATTAAAGTTATGCCAAGAACAAGGGCAAGGCCTGTCAAACCCCAGAACATCCATGCTGCGGTGCCCTGCGTTTGAATGAGCATGACGATCAAAACGATGATGCCGAGGCCGATGAGAATGTTCAGCAGATGCCGTGCAGGCAGAATGATGGGGGCCCCCGACATGTTTCCGTTCAGCTTCGCGAATGCAATGACAGATCCGGTGAACGTGAGTGCCCCGATGGCGGAGCCGAGAGACAATTCGATGAGCGATGCTGCGGCAATGCCTGCGCCCGTTCCGATGCCAAAACTCTCAGGAGCATAGAGGGCGGCGGCGGCCACAAGCACTGCGGCCAGGCCGACGAGAGAGTGAAAGGCGGCCACGAGCTGAGGCATCGCCGTCATGGCAATACGGCGGGCAATGATGGCTCCCAAGACACCGCCAATGGCGATGCCGCCGCCCATAATGGCGAGGGTGATCGGGTCGAGTTGATCGACGAGAATGGCGAGGGTTGTGCCGACAGCGATGGCCATGCCGATCATGCCATTGCGATTGCCGGCACGCGATGTGGCGGGACTGGAAAGACCTCTCAGGGCGAGAATGAAGAGAACGCCAGAGACGAGATAGAGAAGGGCGGCTGTTGAAGCGGTCATCTACTCGCCTTTCTTCTTGTACATGGCGAGCATGCGCTGGGTGACGAGGAAGCCGCCAAAGATGTTCACTGAGGCCAGCCCGGCAGCTGCGCCGCCCATAAGTTTGGCGGTCAGGCCGCCATCAACCAGCGCCGATGCCGCCGCAGCGACGAGGGCACCGACAATGATCACGGATGAAATCGCATTCGTCACAGCCATCAACGGGGTATGCAAGGCCGGGGTCACCGACCAGACGACATAGTATCCGACGAAACAGGCCATTATGAAGATCGCAACGAGGTAGACGGTCGGGGTCACACCGCCGTCACCGCCGCCGCCGGCTGCGAAGGCCGGCATGGCAAACAGAAGCGCGGCAAGGGCCGCTGTCAGAATTTTCATGAGGTCAGCCTCTCATTGACGGTCTCGCCGCCTTTGGTCAGGAGCATCGCCGTGACGATCTCGTCATCGGTTTCGAGATTAAGGGAGCCGTCCTCCGCGGTGATCAGGGGCAGGAAGGCGAGCAAGTTCTTGGCGTAGAGCGAGGAGGAGTCCGCTGGCAATCTGGCCGGAAGATTTGAAAAGCCTGCGACTTTGACGCCGTTAACATTCACAATCTCGTCGGCTTTCGAGAGCGGGCAATTGCCTCCCTGGGATACGGCCATATCAACGATAACGGATCCGGGGCGCATGGATTTCACCATGTCTTCGGTCACGAGGACTGGTGCGGCGCGGCCGGGGATAAGCGCCGTGGTGACCACAATATCCTGTTTGGCGATATGGCTCGCTGTGAGCTCGGCCTGTTTCGCCTGATATTCATCAGACATCTGCTTGGCGTAGCCCCCGGCGGTCTCGGCTTCTTTGAATTCCTCGTCCTCTACGGCGATGAACTTCGCGCCGAGGGAGGCGACCTGTTCTTTGGCAGCTGGGCGAACATCCGTCGCTGTTACAACTGCGCCGAGGCGGCGGGCGGTTGCGATGGCCTGAAGACCTGCAACGCCAGCGCCCATGATGAAGACTTTTGCAGGTGCGACGGTGCCGGCCGCTGTCATCATCATCGGCATGGCGCGGCCATAGATCTGTGCGCCTTCAATGACGGCGCGGTAGCCGGCAAGGTTCGATTGAGAGGACAAAGCGTCCATGGATTGGGCACGGGTAATCCGCGGCGTGAATTCCATGGCGAGGCTGGTGATCTTTCTGGCATTTAGCGGGGCCCAGAGATCGCCGGAATTGAAGGGATCAAAAAGACCGATGATTGTCGAGCCTTCGGGGAGCGCCGAAGCTTCCTCAGCCGACGGGCCGCGAACTTTCAGCAAGATGTCAGACCCTGCGGCCGCATTGCCGATGCTTGCCCCTTCATTGGCATAGGCTTCATCCGGAAAGCCCGCCATCAGCCCGGCTCCTGATTCCACCGTTACGCTGTGGCCAAGGCCGACCAGCTTTTTCACGCTCTCTGGCGTCGCCGCTACGCGTACTTCACCTTGAGACGACTCTTTCAGCACCCCGATCTTCATGGGGGTTACTTAGAGTTCGATTTCTGGAAAGGCAAATGCGAATTGCAAGGTGCGACCAATGACGTGAGTTGAGGCAGATTTTGCCCCGAAACGACGCCCGATTAGAATAGTTTTGAGAGGGTGCGTGTTACAGGGTCTTCGGACGTATCGTCGCCGGCGAGCACTTTTTTGATTCTGCCGGCCATGGTTTTGCCGGCTTCCACGCCCCACTGGTCGAAGCTGTTAATCCGCCAGAGTCGGCCTGCGATATAGGTGCGGTGTTCGTAGAGGGCGACCAAAGCCCCGAAGGTCTGGGCCCCAAAATCGTGTGTGTATAGAAAGCTTGAGGGGCGGCCGCCATCATGGACTTTCTGGTGGGCGATGGCCTCATCGAGTTCGGGGTCTTCTGCTTTGACCTGTTCAACGGATCGACCATTTGCCAACACTTCGGCCTGGGCGAGGGCGTGGGCAGATAGTGCGCGCTTGCCATCCGCATCCCTATTTGCGTCGGGCGCGAGGACGAATTCGGTTGGGATGGTGTCTGAGCCTTGGTGCAGCCATTGGTGATAAGAGTGCTGACCGACCGAGCCTTCGCCGCCCCATAAAGCCGGTGCGGTGGCATGGGGCACGTCGGTGCCGTCTGGACCGACTGACTTGCCGTTTGACTCCATTTCCAGCTGCTGGAGATAGGTCGGCAGCAATCGCAGGCGCCTGGCATAGGCCAGAAGAACGCGCATCGGAAAGCCAAGACAGGATCGGTTCCAATAGTCCAAAAGCGCCAAACGAACGGGCAGGTTTTGATCGAGCGGCGTGTCTCGAAAATGATCATCCATGGCGGCGGCACCTGCCCGTATGCCATCGATGAGGTCAGCGCCCAGGACGATGCGGCAGGCAAGGGAGGCATTCGACCAAAGCGAGAAGCGGCCGCCTATGCTTTCCGCCATATCAAAAGTGCGGACATCTGCACCGCCGAGCCATTGTGTGGCTCGGTCTTTTCGGGATGTGACAAGGGCAAGATGGTCCGGCGTCTTTTCCCCAAGTGAAGCTCTAAGCCAGTCTCGCGCCCGGGTCAGATTATATAAGGTCTCCTCTGTGCCAAAGGATTTCGACACACCGATGACGAGGGTTTCTGCCGGGGTGAGGCCATCAAGGGCGAGATCAAGATCCAGCGGATCAAGATTGGCACAAAACCGCAGCGTGAACCGCCGATCCTGCTCCATTTCAAATGCATCAGCGATCAGACGCGGGCCGAAGTCAGACCCGCCTATGCCGATATGGACGATATTTTGGAAGGGTTGACCGTTTGAGGCGGATATCGTTCCGGCATTGACCCCATCTGCAAAGGCATCGCCTGACTGAAGGCTCGATTGCACATCTCCAGCCAAGCCCGTGAGTTTGTCTTGGGATCGCAGGGCCCAATGCAGGGCGGGCCGGCCTTCGGACGGGTTTACATGTTCACCTGCAAACATGGCCGATATGGCGGACTCGATACCCGCCTCATCGGCCAGCCCAAGGAGGGCAGCCTCAGCCACTTCGTCGAGATAATGGCGTGAGGTATCGATGTGCCAGCCGGCCGCCTGAAGACTTGTCTTGCCGGCGCGCCCATCGGCCAGAGCCTTAAGGTCGGCAGTTTTCAGTCGTGAGATATGAGAAGAGAAATCCATCAGGGAGCCCAATAAGTTGTCAGCCGCGATCCTGCGGCTTGGATCAGGTGCGCGATCGGCGTGTCTGGAGACATTTTCTCCAGAACCCTTCTTTTGTCCTCGCCAGTGACAAGCAAGAGGATCTGCTTTGCTTTGATAATGGCGGGCAGGGTGAGGGTCATGCGTGTGGTGTTTGGTCCTGTGACATCGGAGGGCCGTGCTTCGATGGCCGCAATTGTGGTCTTGGTGTTCGAATCCAAAGCAGCGGCCAATCCTTCAGCCCCGGGAAACCAGGACAGCGTGTGTGCGTCTGGACCCATGCCCACCACCGCAATGTCTGGCGACGGAAAGTGTTGAGCATAGACCGCATCGATGACCTCTGCCTCATCGAAGGCGCTCCGGTTCGGATCTGAAACCATGGGGATGAGCGTAGCGGGTTTTGCCAGGTTTTGAATGAGCGTGCGCTTGATGAATGCGGCATTAGACGCTGCATGCGCTTCGTCGACCCAACGCTCGTCAGTGAGGCCTATCGTGATCTGTGACCAGTCCAGATCTATATCGCTGAGCCGGCTGTAAACGGGCCCGGGTGTCGATCCGCCAGCGCATAACAGAGTTGCCAATGCGCGGTCGCGCAGAGCGTCGCGGAGTGCTGACGCGACATGATCTGTGGCAGCTGC
The DNA here is from genome assembly GCA_039817885.1 of Pseudomonadota bacterium. Lineage (GTDB taxonomy): Bacteria > Pseudomonadota > Alphaproteobacteria > Caulobacterales > Hyphomonadaceae > CALLCD01. The sequence goes on from JBCBUY010000138.1 coordinate 5,297, forward strand.
GGTCAGCCGCTCCCGGTCGTCAAAGATGGTTATACTCGGCGCAGTCATATGCCCTCTCGCAACAGCCCCCGCTAAATCTGTCAAGCTAGCAATTGAGGAATGGACTTGAATCCCCATGCGGCGATGTGTATGTCGCGCGCTTACGGGAATCATAAGGCCCGTGATTTCTGACAGACATGCCCGCCGATGAGGCGCAAACAGACAAAGGAGAGGGCCCTATGGCCAAGGAAAAGTTTGAGCGGAACAAGCCGCATGTGAACATTGGCACGATTGGCCATGTTGACCA
>JBCBUY010000139.1:0-5343 GCA_039817885.1 Pseudomonadota bacterium
CAGTGTTTAACGCCTTCGATGAGACCGGCGGTGGATCAGAATTTACAGAGCAAACACCACCGGACTTTTCATCGCTCGACCATCTTCTCGACTGGCTGCCATCAACCTTCAACGATCTTGAACCTCCCGCTCTGACCCTCCATCCGCAGCTTGCCAAAACCCTGAAAAGCCTGCACGCCCTTCCTGGTACGGAATGTGTTCGCATGTCGGGATCCGGAGGGACGTGTTTTGCATTGTTCAAAACAGTTGATGCGGCCCGCCGAGCAGGAGAGCATCTTCGGTCCGAACATCCCGATTGGTGGATAATCGCGACAGAGCTCGGAGGTTGATGAAACATGCTCCTGTTTTTCACCGCCGCATTCGTGCTGAGTATGCTGTTTTGCCGTTTGATGATTACGTTTGCACCGAAAGATGCTCCCGACGGAGATCGCAAGACACAGGCCACGGCTGTTCCGACAAGCGGAGGAATAGCCATCGCAGCGGCAGCGGCATTGCTCTATATTTCAGAACTGATCATCATTCCTGCCTACAGCTCATCTGATAGTTTACCAGAGATCGCGAATGTGCATTTTCGCTTTCTCATCTCGTCCGGTGAGTTACCGCACATATTCCTTGCAGTCTTTGTGCTGATTATTGGTGCCATTGATGACGCCCGCACCCTGGCGACACGTCATAAATTGCTGATCCTGATACTGGCTTGCATCCTTGTTTCGCTTACAGGTTTGACGGCGGACAAAGTGTTCATTCCGTTCGCCGACGCAACGATCCCCTTCCCGGTTATCGTTTCGATCGTCGGATCAGCCTTTTGGTTGTTCCTCATGATGAATGCGACGAATTTCATGGATGGATCGAATGGCCTCGCCCTGGGGTGCATCGCCATCATGCTGTCCTTTATGTCGCTGTCATTCTTTGGACCGGCCTCGGCTGATCTATCTCCGGAAACAGTCACGGTTTGGAACGGCCTAAACTTTGTTATCCTGCTGATCGTCGGCGCGATTGGTGGTTTCCTTGTTTGGAATATGCAAGGCCAGCTCTATGCGGGCGATGCCGGTGCGCTCTTTGCTGGAACTGTATTCGCTTCATTTGCTCTATTGTCAGGACAGGACGGAAATATCTGGTTCGTTGCGACCCTCGGACTGCCTCTTTTGATCGACGTCATTGCAACGCTGATTTGGCGAGCAGTTCACAACAAACGTCTAACCGAACCGCACCGGGATCATGCATATCAACTTTTGATCCGGAGTGGTTGGTCCCACACCCAGACCGCTCTGCTTTGGTGGCTTTTAACGGCGATTTGCGGCTTTGCGTCTATGACGGCATTTGCCATGGGTCCCACTGCAAACTTCATCGTATTTATCGGCATGACATGCAGCCTTCTCCTGCTTTGGTTGATGCAACGCGCACAGTGGAACCATACCGAAGGCGAGTCGCGAACAGCATAGTTATCCACAATCAAAACTCATTTTTGTTCTTGAAATGTTCTTATTAGTGTGATGCGCTAGCAGGCATGGCACCTTCGCAGAAATTGAAAAAATATGGCCGGGTCACACGGGACGATATGACGTCGACACGGGAGCGGTTCGACCACCGGGGTCGCGGAGCTATCAGCAACCCGACGGGACGGTTCGAACCTGAGACTCGTGATCAATTCGACGATGGCTGGGGCACAATAGAGGACGCGCCTGACCGCCTGGAAACCACGCTCATACCGGAATCAGCAAAATCGATTATCACATTCAACCGGTCGCCCGATATTCACTTCGATAGATCTATCAATCCCTATCGTGGCTGCGAACATGGCTGCGTTTACTGCTTCGCGCGACCTACCCACTCTTATCATGGCCTTTCGGCAGGCCTCGACTTCGAGAGCAAACTTTTTTTCAAACCCAATGCCCCAAAACTCCTGCGCGCTGCCCTCTCAAAACCAGAATACCGACCACGACCGATCGCGCTTGGGGTGGATACGGATGCCTACCAGCCAATAGAACGAAAACTCCAACTCACACGCACGTTGTTACAAATTCTGAAGGAGCATCATCATCCGGTCACACTGCTCTCGAAGTCACATCTGATCACACGTGATATTGATCTGATTGCGCCCATGGCGGAGACCGGATTGGTAAGCGTGGGGATATCCATCACTACACTCGACAAAACACTCGCGAGGAAGATGGAGCCCCGCGCATCGACACCCCAAAGACGGTTAGACACCATTCGTCTTCTATCGGATGCCGGGATACCGACCGCCATTATGACGGCTCCGATTATTCCGGCGCTAAACGATGATGAAATAGAAGCACTTGTGGAGGCCGGTGCCGGTGCTGGAGCGAGCCGAGCTGGTTATGTCCTGCTGCGTTTGCCCTATGAGCTCAAAGATCTGTTCCATGAATGGCTGGCCGAACACGCGCCCGACCGTGCAGCCCGGGTCGTCAACCTGTTACGCGACATGCGCGGCGGTAAAGACTATGACGCCAAATGGTTTGAACGCGGTCATGGCGGAGGGCCATATGCCAGATTGATAGGGCAACGGTTCCAACGTGTTGTCCGCAAATTCGGCCTTAACAAGCCACGCCCCAAACTGCGAACAGATTTATTTACGCCTGGCCCTGCCGATCCTAACCAGATGACGTTCGATCTATAATCTGTCGATTGAGTGGCTGGACTTATCCACAGCTCAAAGTTTAGAATCGGTCACTCGGCAACACGGAAAGCCCCGAGGAGACATTCGGTAACTTTGTCTTCATCAAATCACGACTCATAGGGGTGATTCGCATTTGCCATATCGCAATGGAGCTGATCCCTTATGGACCTCGTGCCAAACACAATCATCGACGGCGATTGTATCGAAATCCTGTCGCGCCTGCCTGACCGGTCCGTTGATCTCGTATTTGCTGATCCACCCTACAATCTTCAACTTGGACAAGGCCTCACACGCCCCAACCAATCCGTTGTGGACGGCGTGACGGATGCGTGGGACAAATTCGACAGCTTCGATGCCTACGACTTGTTTACCCACCAATGGCTGACAGAAGCGCGGCGCGTTTTAAAAGATGATGGGGCGATCTGGGTGATCGGCTCCTACCACAATATCTTCCGCGTCGGTGCCATCCTCCAGGATACGGGCTTCTGGATCCAGAACGACGTAATCTGGCTGAAAACGAACCCGATGCCAAATTTCAAAGGCACGCGCTTTCAGAACGCCCACGAGACTCTGATTTGGGCAGGCAAGTCGGAAAGATCTAAAGTCACGTTCAACTATCAGGCCTTAAAAGTCTTCAACGACGACACCCAAATGCGTTCCGATTGGACAATCCCGCTTTGCACGGGGCCAGAACGACTGAAAAATGGTGAGGGCAAGAAAGCTCATCCGACACAGAAACCCGAAGCGCTTCTAAAACGCGTACTCCTCGCGACAACGAACCCTGGTGATATCGTGCTGGATCCATTCTCCGGCACAGGAACGACGGCGGCCGTCGCGCGCATGCTGGGACGACAATATGTCGGCATAGAGCGGGACCCAGACTATCTTCGACTATCGCGCGCCCGCTTAAAAGGGGTCGAGCCGGTAGAACCGAACGCGCTTGAAACCGAAAAAAGCAAACGCGCCCTGCCACGTGTCCCCTTCGGCGCAATCGTTGAGCATGGTTGGCTCCGCCCCGGCGACCGTCTATTCAGCCCGAAACGACGGCATATGGCTCGCATTCGTATCGACGGATCCCTCGCGACCGACGGTACAACAGGATCTATTCACCGTGTCGGTGCCCATGTGCAAAATGCACCTGCCTGCAATGGCTGGACCTATTGGCATTTCGAAGACGACAAACGAAACCTGGCACCTATTGATCTCCTCCGCCGGCGATATCGCAGCGAAATGGGCCTCAGCTAAATCAGCAATCTAAGTGCTTTGGCAAAAACGCTCGGTAGCCCCTCAACATCCCGCGTCTGAACCCATACGCCGTCTGGGCGCTCACCGTTGAGCCCCCCCTGCCAAACCTGTAGCGCAAGCGAAAAATGCGTAAAAACATGGCGCACCTCGCCGCAGTGTTGCCACGCAGCTTTTGCAGGGGCCCCGGCAATCTCATCTGCGGACACGTCACCCCACTCAGAGCCGGGTAAGCCGAGCATACCCCCTAGCAATCCCCTCTCCGGCCGGCGCTGGAGTAGCAGCTCGTCCCCGTCCAACAGTAAGAAGACATGCCCCGTCCGGTGGGGCTTAGGGGCTTTCTTCTGTTTGATCGGGAAGCGCTCCTGCTCTCCGGCACGCCGCGCCGCACAGAGCTTACTCACAGAACAGATCAAACAATTTGGCCGTTTAGGCGTGCAGACGGTGGCACCAAGATCCATAAGGCCTTCGGCAAATTCAGCGGGTCTGTCATGGGGTACAAGATCAGCAACCACATGTTTGATATCGCTTTTGGCATCCTTCAGAGGTTTGTCGATTGCCAGCAAACGGGAGAACACCCGCTCCACATTTCCATCGACCGCAGCGGCACGTTCGCCAAAGGCAAGCGCCGCAATCGCGCCGGCCGTATAGGGCCCGATGCCGGGCAACTTGATCAGCTCAGCCGAGGTTTCGGGAAATCCGCCACGGCTAGCAACTTCTCGAGCACACTTCAGCAAATTGCGGGCTCGTGCATAATAGCCAAGCCCTGCCCAAGCAGCCATGACCTCGTCATCTTGAGCCGCCGCCAAAGCATCGACAGTCGGCCAGCGACGCGTAAATTCATGAAAATATCGCGTCCCATGCGGAATGGTCGTCTGCTGCAGCATAATCTCGGCGAGCCAGACACGATACGGCTCTGGCCGTTGTCCCTTCGCACGTGCCTTTGGGCCGACCCGCCACGGCAACTCTCTCGCAGCGTCATGATACCAGTCGAGCAGCAAATCCGGTAGCTCGCGCAAATCGTCTGCAATGTGACTTCCATTTGCCATCATCAACGGGCAAACTCTCCCTCATGAAACGGTATCCTGATCGGCCGACATCTGCCTCGCAAGACCCAGTACAAGAAGCTATGGCACGAGCGAAACTTCGCAAGCAGCGAGGCAAGCCCGTTCGCCGAAAAAAGCCCTCTATTGGGGCCGATGCTCGCCGGATTCTGCGCCAGCATGCAAGCAAAGGCGGTGGATCTTCACTCGCCAAGCTCAAGATGAATTGGTTGCATATTGTTGGCGAAGACATCGCCCGTATCTGCGCACCGACAAAGATCACCGGTTCGAAAGCTGCGCGAACTTTGACCCTGCGTGTGGTGCCAGCGGCTGCGGCAATCATCCAACACCAGGAAGAGATGCTCCGAGAACGCATTTCCGTGGCCGCAGGAGGCAACATCACGCGCCTCAAGCTCG
>JBCBUY010000140.1:0-5163 GCA_039817885.1 Pseudomonadota bacterium
TGATCATTTCTGTCACCGGGTGTTCCACCTGATGCGCGTATTCATCTCGATGAAATAGAACTGGCCATCCTCATAGAGGAACTCCATTGTTCCAGCGCCGAGATATCCAAACTTTTTGACGGCACGGGCCACGATCATCCCAATGTCTTCACGTTGGGCCTGATTGAGGGCCGGCGAGGGGGCTTCCTCGAAGACCTTTTGGTGACGGCGCTGCAGCGAACAGTCTCGCTCCCACAAATGACAGACTGTGCCATGGCTGTCGGCAATCACCTGAATTTCGATGTGGCGGGGCTTCTTGAGGTATTTTTCAATATAGACGGCATCGTCACCGAAAGCCGCTTTCGCCTCGGTCTTTGCGGTCTTGATCGCCGTATCGAGCTCTTTCTCGGTTTCGGCGACTTTCATGCCGCGCCCCCCGCCGCCGGCCGCCGCCTTCACGAGGACCGGAAACCCGCATTTCTTGGCAACTTTCTTGGCTTCCGACAGTGAGGAAATACCGCCCTCAGAACCTGGTACGACCGGGACACCGGCCTCAATCATCGCCTTCTTGGCGGCAATCTTGTCGCCCATGGTGCGGATATGCTCTGCCTTCGGCCCGATGAACGTGAAGCCATGCGCTTCGACCATTTCAGCGAACTGAGCGTTCTCAGACAGAAATCCATAACCCGGGTGAATGGCATCCGCCGCCGTGATCTCCGCCGCCGTCAAAATCGCAGATTTCTTCAGATAGGAGTCGGCTGAGGGGGGTGGCCCAATGCAGACGCTTTCATCCGCGAGTCGAACGGCCATGGAGTCCTGATCGGCCTCCGAGTGCACGACGACCGTCGCAATCCCCATCTCTTTGCAAGCGCGGTGAATGCGAAGGGCGATCTCACCCCTATTCGCTATAAGGACCTTCTCGAACATGGCCCCGTTCCTATTCTATAACGATAAGAGCTTCGCCGAATTCCACGGGCTGTGAGTCTTCGACCAGTATTGCGGTTACAGTACCGTCGCGCGGAGAATCGACCGGATTAAACGTCTTCATGGCTTCGACAAGCATGAGTGTATCGCCAGCCTTCACTTTGCTCCCAACGGAGACGAACACTTTTGCACCGGGTTCCGGCGACAAATAAACGGTTCCCACCATGGGGGACGTTACCGCATTGGTCGGTGCCACAGCATCGTCATTTCTCGGCGGTGCGGTTTCGGTTGTCATGACATCAGGTGATGAAGAAGCCGGATGGGCAGCTACCGCGACGGGCGCAGCCGGCGGAGCCATGGTCGCCGCGACGGCAACAGATGGCTTCGAAACACGGATCCGAAGCCCATCCTGTTCAACTTCTATCTCTCCAAGATCTGCGTCTCTAAGAATAGAGGCGAGTTCCCTTACAAGGCTTGTTTCCAATTTTGATTTGGCGTTGCTCATGCTTCCCCGCTTTGTGATGTCATCAGGTGTATTGCAGCGTCCATTGCCAATTCATACCCGCGTGCTCCGAACCCGGCAATTGTTCCTGTGGCCACCGGGGCGACATAATTTTGGTGCCGGAACGCTTCCCTTGCGGCAGGATTCGACACGTGAACCTCTATCGCCGGGCAGGCGCATGCCCGCAGCGCATCGTGGATGGCAATAGATGTATGTGTGTAAGCGCCAGCGTTCAAAATAAGTGCTGCTCCTCCGACCGACGCTTCTTGGATCCAGTCTACAAGCTGACCCTCATGGTTCGATTGCCGAAACACAAGGGCGACATCGCCAAACCGCTCCTTAAGACGCGACTCGATATCTGCAAGCGTGTCGGACCCATAAATCTCAGGCTCGCGCTTGCCGAGCAGATTCAAGTTAGGGCCATTGAGGACATAAATAGGCTTTGCCATAATGCGCGACGTCTTGCTCTGTAACGCGGGCAAAGGCAAGCCCACGCCCACAAGGACAGTCTAACTATGCAAATCCACATAAATGGCGAAGCACGCACTTTGGCGGATGGAATGACGCTTGACGCATTGGTGCAAACGCTCGGTCCAGACACCCGAGGCATTGCCATAGAGCGTAATTTGGAAATCGTCCCCAAATCGGAGCATGCCTCAACAGTGCTTCAGGATGGTGATCGGTTGGAAGTCGTGCAATTCGTGGGCGGTGGATAAACTAAACACCGGTCGATGGATTCGGCAGCCGCCCCACCCATAACAAAGACCACAACATCACGAACAGAGAGGGCAACGCCCAAAAGGCCATCGACATCTGGATGCCCATCTCGAAGGCGTGAGATCGCTCACTCACCTTTTCAAGGTCGATATCTGGCAGGAGCCCTCGCCATTGCCGCCGAACCGTTTGTCCATAACCGCTCATACTGTTGTTATCGGTCTCTGTGAGGAAGTCGTTCCAACCACGCCCATTTTTCTCTCTTGCGTCGACCGCGTCGCGTAACATTTCGTCCAGCTTCATACGCTGGCTGGAACGAAGTGTTAGACCCTCCTGCTCAAGTATTCCGGTCACCGCATTACGGCTCAGCGCCGCTTTGTATCCGGCATCGATCGCGCTTTCGCCTCTACGGCCCTCACGGATCTCGTATCGCACAAGTTCCAGAACAATCGTGCGAGCGAGTGTATCCAACACGTCTGGCCGCTCGAAATCGAGCGCGATCTGTCGAGGATCCATATTCTGGTCGCGCAACATCTTGGCTTGGACCGCGACATCATATTCCTTGGCCCCCTGTTGCAAACCTGAATAGAAACCAGCCGCTCCGAAGATCATCGGCACCAGTACGAGGTAGGCCCACAGCCCTGTCCGCTCGGCGTTCAACAGCCGTCGTCGATGCAGGATGTAAGACATCATCGCCGTCACAATGACTGCCAAAGGAAAACCCCAGGGAGGCAGGCCCGCCGAATCTGGATTTTCCGCACCTGCCAGACCAAAGATCAAGACAATAAAAGGAGGAACGGCAAAAACGGCGACTCTGATAAAGAAGAGGAGCGTCCACGCCCGAGTAAAGTGAAGCCGCGAGGTCTGGCCCAACGGATCAAGAAAAACCCTGAACCAATCGAGCCGAGATGGCAGATCATTCGGATCTGATATCCAAGGGCGGTCCGGATCCAATTGGTCCATTGTGGGTTGCCTCAACTTCGCTCGTCTATTCCAGGGCACCCCCAAGGGTGCATGGCGCGCCTTGGCAGCTTGCCGGTGACAGGACTAGGTTTACCAACAGTTCTAAACACCAAGCCCGCCCAGCTACCTAAATGCAGAATTTAGATAAACGAAGCGTCTATAAAAACAAATCATTCAAGACGATGTTGCCGCTTTAGAGATCGAAATAAGGTGCGGTGATCCGTCCGATCGAGCGTCCACTGACAAATCCAGAAGAAAGGCCTATAGCGACTTCAGTTTAATTTTGGCGTAGATATCATGACCGACGACATTCTCGACATTGCCGGACGACGTTTCAGCTCCCGCCTTATCATCGGCACGGGAAAATACGACTCCTACGCGCAAAATGCCGAGGCCGCAGCGGCAGCCGGTGTTGAGATGGTCACAGTCGCCCTCCGACGCGTCAATCTTTCCAACCTCGACGAAGACCGGTTGACCGATCATGTCTCGCCGGAGACCTATACCTACCTTCCGAACACGGCCGGGTGTTTCACAGCCGACGAGGCGGTCCGGACCCTAAAGCTCGCTCGCGAGGCAGGGGGGTGGGATTTGGTCAAGCTCGAAGTCTTGGCTGACCAGAAGACCCTTTATCCAGACATGCCGGAAACACTGAAAGCGGCAGAGGCCCTGATCGCCGATGGGTTCGAAGTCATGGTCTATTGCTCCGACGACCCGGTCTACGCGCGGCGATTGGAAGAGGTGGGGTGTTGCGCGATTATGCCCCTTGGCAGTCTAATCGGTTCAGGCCTCGGTATTCAGAACCCTGTAAACATCCGTTTGATCGTTGAGCAGTCAAATGTGCCTGTCATCGTGGACGCAGGTGTCGGCACTGCCTCAGATGCGGCCATAGCCATGGAGCTGGGGTGCGATGGTGTTCTAATGAATACCGCAATTGCTGAGGCGCAGGATCCAATCGGCATGGCACGGGCAATGAAGCACGCCGTGATCGCCGGGCGTGAAGCCTATCTGGCGGGGCGCATGGGCAAGAAGCGCTATGCCGACCCATCATCCCCCCTGGCGGGGCTGATCTAAGCGGAGGCGGCAGAATGATCCGGCAATCCTTCACTGAACAGCTGGATCACGACCCCGATTTTGAATGGCGCGGACATCAGGTAACGCGCATTGAAAACCTCTCGGATATCGTCTTTGCACTGGCCTTCAGCATGATGGTCACGGCATCAGACATCCCGTTCACCTTCCAGGGCATCAAAACTTATCTTGTTAGCCTGGTGCCGATATCAATCGCTTTTGCGTTTATGCTGAGTATGTGGAACCGGCACTTTTTGTTTTTCCGGCGTTATGGTCTCGCAGACAATCGCATCGTCTGGCTCAACGCGCTGTTATTGCTCACAATATTGTCCATCGCATATCCTATGCGGTTCATCTTTGAGAGTCTGTTCGCTTGGATACTTTCGCTTTTCGGAAACTCGAGCGTGATGCAGCAGATTGAAGTTGATACCTATCGGCAGGCCGGCGAGATCATCGCTTATTTTGGGCTGATTTTCGCCGTGCTCAACACGATCCAGGCGCAAATGTACATGCATGCCCTGACCAAATCAGAGCTTCTGAATTTGAACGCTTTAGAGCGCGCCCATACGAGCAGTGCCATTTGGGCCGCGCGCATCGATGTTTTGGTCGGGCTCGTCTGTGCGGGACTGGCCTATTTTACCATACTCGGCCCCTTTGCAGGGTTCATTATCAATCTGGCCTTCCCGGCCAATTGGTTGATCAAGCGAACGATTCTCGCGCCCGCGCGTGAGATCCAGTTTGCAGACAACAAGGCGGGTTAAGACAAAAGCCCAGTTCCAGCGATGTGGTCGAGATAGATCGCGGCGTCTCTGATATCAAAAATGAATGAGAAGAGGATCACGCCTGTCATCGCGCCAGACCAAATTCCGAATAGCGATCTTTCATTTTGGAATGGCCGCCGCTTGAGAAGGAGGATCAGTCCAGGTGTCCAGAAAATCAGGTGGATGAGTGCGATGAAGCCGGAAAGCGGCGGCCATTCCAAAATGAAAGATCGCTATTCGGAATTTGGTCTG
>JBCBUY010000141.1:0-4991 GCA_039817885.1 Pseudomonadota bacterium
TCAATCGCGGACCGGTATGGTAGGAGACAATGATCGCAGATACCGACATCAGGCCGTCGATTGACCGAGCTTGTTCAGACAGATGATCGCAGCCGAAACAATGGCAAGCGACGCCCAAAAACTTTCATCCCATGCACTGTAGGACACAAAGAACAAAGTGACAGCCACGCCGGCCACGCCTGCAGCCGCGAGTAATGCCCCCTTGTCGAATTGGTCAGGCGTAGGCAGCCGACGCCCGAACATAGCCAGCGCCCCCGCAAGCAAGAGCGCACCGATCATCCCCGTCTCCACCCACACCTGGAGCGGCATATTATGAGGATGGCCAGGAACGATCCGTACCAGCTCATAATTTGCGGGCATCAAAGCAAGCCAATCCGGTTCTTCGGCAAACGTCCTGTGCCACGTCGTTGAGGCATCGGCACCGTGGCCAAGGATCGGCTTTTCAAACACCCGGCGCACGGTGGCTTCCCAGATAAAGAGGCGCTGATGCGCCGATGTTGGAAATGAGGACGCGATGCCCGACAGCGCCGAAATTGCCCCCCAGACCAGAGCCGGTGTCGCAAGTGTCGTCAACGCGATCGCATCAAACAGTCTGACCCAGCCCCGCTTCGGCATCGCCCGCAGCCCGATCAGAATCCCGAACCCGACAACGAGCCCAATCAATGCCGCAGCACCGTCCATCCAAACCGTCACTCCCAAAAAGCCGAAAAGGATCAGCCCCAGCGAGAGATAAAGCACACGGCCTTCCAATCGACCGACCAGAACGGCCATGGCAAGCGGCAGCGACAGAGCCAGCAAGTTCACCGCGCGGCCTGCGCTCTGCGCAGACGGCAAAATACCCGCTCCATGTCCTTCGACAATCGTTTCGCGTAGCGGCGTGATCACCAGGAGCCCAAGCAGAAGAAACAGTCCAGCACCCGCCATAAGAACCGGCAAGCGCGACGGCGTCTTCGGATCCCACTGCAACGCCCCAACTATCAGCAAAGCGGCGGCGATGATCGTAAACCCGAAGCGGATTTGCGGGGCGTCCACGGAAAAGTCACCCCCGGAGAGAGATCCAGTGGTCAAAGAAAGTTCCGCCGGGGACCAAAGGGCCGATATCGTCAACCAAGCCAAAAGTATGAGCGCCAGAAGCACATCGAGGCGAAGCCCTGCCCGCACACTGCCGGCTAGAGATGGTGCCTGAAACACAGCCGCAACGAACAGAAGCGGGGCAAACAACTTCCCCCCGGTGAAAGCCGCAGGTGCCCAGAGACACCAAATCAAAATGAAAAAGAAAGAAAACAGGAGGCAGTACCCGAAACTTGCAAATTTCCAGATCCGTTGATGGGCCGGAATGCGCCACCTGGCAAGCGAATGATCATGCCTAATAAAAGGTTAAGCGAGGAGAAGTTTTCCACATACCGCTAACGAAATTGGAACCTTTTTGCGCTTTGTGGTGAGCCGAAGCTCGAAAAAGGGGAAGAGCGAATGACACTCAAGATTGAACTTGCTGCCCTCGGTTTGACTCTGGCCGGCGCAGCCGGATTCCTCGCGGTTGAACAGCCACTCGCTGAACCCGCACCGCTTGAGCGTCACGACACATTTGCAGAGGCCGACTTCGATGCCTTTGACCGGAATTTCCGCCATGGCCGCGAAGTCTGCGCCGTCGGCATCGAAAAAGACCGCCTTTGTTTCCAGTACTCGCCGCTGGAAGGTCAGCTGGTCGAAGGTCAAGCGCTTGCAGCCCATATTCCATTGCTGCCCGCTGAATTTCCAATCCTGGTTGCAACACCAGCAAAGAGCGAGCACCAACAGCTCGTCCGGTTCGGGCGCAGCCTCGCCCTGATCGATCCAGAGACCCGGCTGGTCGAGGACGTCATCCGGTTGGACCAACAGAGCTATTCCGACGCCGTGGCACCGCCCCCCGCCGAACGGGATCTGGCACTGAACGATATCGCTGATCGCGGAATCTAGGCAGCATCACGTTGGGGTTTGGCCTCGGCAAGGCCGGCACTGCATCTCGCCTTCGCCTGCCGGCTGGGCGGACTGTGGCCATGCACACGTGAAGTTGTACCCGTTCTGAAAAGCCCCTCGGTCACGGGCGGTAGACAAAGAGATCGGCGGACACCCAAAGCCCCGAGCCGGACGGGTCGCAAACCCCAGACGTGATGACACGGACTTGGTTTGGTTCGGTTGGAGTCATTCGCAGCCGAAACCTCAAAGTCCATTATGGGGCGAATTTAGGACGTTTGCCACAACACGTCTCAACTAGCATCCAACCCAAGAAAGCGTTCAAGCTGTGGCCTTGTAAAGCTCTTCATATGCCCTGGGAAAAAGCGTTCAGCATCCGGTGCGATGGTGTCGAGCAAATATGCAAGGTCCCTGTCATTATCTGCGATGTCACACATGAACAGATGACGGGCAGGTCCGCGCCCAATCGCTTTGCCGCGAATGAGATCGCCAACAAAGACAGCATCACCGGCGCGCACGATGAGTGAACCTTTTGTATGACCTGGCAAGACGATGATCTTTCCGTTGATCGAACTGATCGAAGACAAGTCGAGTGTGTCTTCAACAGGGATATCTATTTTGGCTCCCCAACTCCCTTCAGGTGGAGGCGCGCCGGCGAGCCTTCTTGCGAAAGGGATCGTAGGACAAAGCTCATCGCTCGCAGCGTCCTCGATGAGGTTTCTATCCCCGATACCGGCAACAACCCTCGCACCGTAAGTGTTCTGAAAATATGCGGCACCGCCTGCATGATCGAAATGGCCATGTGTAAGGATAATTGCGTCAAGGTCAGAGGGGGCGACGCCAGCCTCTCTGATCTTCTCCTCAAGTCCTCTGACATTCTGCGGACGACCGTTATCTATCAGTATCGCGTCTTTTGTATTGTGCGGATTGATTATGAGCCAGGCATTGTCAGCGCCGACGCGAAGGCGCGTGATCTCAAAGCCGCTTGTCGTTGGGTCATCAACAAATGCAGGTTGCCAGCTTGCACATCCGATGATCGCGCCCAAGACTGTTATCGCTCCTAACAGGAGCAATCGGCTTAATCTCAAGCGCGCCAATGTGAAAGCCAAGTCTGGAGTGCGGTCTTGGCCGTTGCTTCTGCCTCATCAACTGACCCAACAGTATCGCCGCGAACCAAGCCACGCATGATCGTTCCGTGCTCAATCATGCCTTGTAGTTGACCCGCAGCGTTTTCCGGCTCATCGGCTTTCTGTAACTCGCCAGCTTTGATGCCGTCCAAAACCGCGCCCACAAACAAAGCGCTGAGCTTTGACTTAAACGCTGTGTAAAACCGGTCAGCCAGATCATCATCTCGCCCGCATTCTGCGACAATCATACGAAATAGGCTGCGGGTTTTCGGCTCTGACAGGAAGCGGGCATAGGCGATTGCTAATGCTTCAAGAGGCGACAAGCCAGATGCAACATTGCTCATGTCGAGCTGTAGTTTCTCCATGCCCCTGTCAGCGACAGCATCGAAGAGTTGTTCTTTATTGGAGAAGTACCGATAGAGCGTCGCCGTCGACACATCAGCTTCCTTGGCGACTTTCTCCATATTTGTTCGCACAAATCCATCCTTACAGAACAAGGTCTCAGCGGCATCGAGGACGGCTGCCCGCTTACTTTCAGCACGCCTTGCGCGGAAGGCTTCCAGTGTCATGGCCAATGGATAATCGGTTCCAATTGACTTGTAAACTAAAATTATCATTTTAGATAGGAGTGAGCTTTTTCTAGGAGATACTCATGAACAGATGGGCAATAGGTTTTGGCGCGTTCACCCTCATCAGCCTGGTCGGGTGTGCGACCTTAGGCGACTTCGCCAGCGACAATCCGGGATTTGATGAGGTGCCTGGTGCGTTTGAGGGACGGTTTATCGCGATCTCTGACGCGGATATGGCAGCAACGGCTTATGCGGACGGAAAGCTAGAGCCTTTTGATGGCGCGCTCGATGAAGTAACGCTTTTCGCAGATGGCCAACCTGTTTCCAAGGTGGCTGCGCCGAACTCAGTCGTCTCCTGGCCGCAAGTAGCGGCTGTTTCACCTGACGGGCACCGCGCTTACATCATTGAAACGCGAGGATCGCCACCAGCGGGAACGGTAAGAGTAGACAGTGCATACACCTCACTCCCTGAGGGGCGCGCATTGCGAGTTTTCGATATCATGGACAACTCGATCAGCGAGGTCGCCTTTGTCGAAAACGTTGGCTTGAATCCGCAATCCATAGACATATCCGACGACGGACGGTTTCTCGCCATCGCATCGGAAAGCGAAGGGGCGGAACTAACGATTATAGCGTTGGATGAAGATGGTTTGCCCGAAGAGGTAAGGCTAATTTCGCTGGACCCGCCCTATGCAGCGGAAGACCAAGAGAAACGCATCCGCACGTTACATCTCTCGCCAGATGGACAAAAACTGGCGGTGAATGTGGGGAATGTCCGCTATCAGTTTTACGCGTTCGACTTTGACGATATTGGCGTTCCGACAACTGTGGCTCCTATCGGTGATCCAATAGAGTTCGGTGTACGCTTGGCTGTTGGACGGTGGTCACCAAACGACCGGTATTTCATCGTCACGGATGTCAATGCGTACGATTCGAGTCTTCAAATGCTGATACAGCGCGGCGGTCGAGTGCATGTCGTGAAGGTGCCAACTGGTAATGCACCGGCTGAGCTTGTGGCGTCGAACCGAGTAGGCAGGTTCGCTGAAGGGCTGGAGATTTCAGACAATGGCGAGCTGATCGCATCGATCGCGATGGAGCGAACTTATCTACCCGAACTCTCCTTCCTGGAAACATGGCCGCGGCGCAGAACGTACCTTCTTACACTATTCTCATTCGACCAGGAGACTGGAGAGCTCGCAGAACTAGACCGCATACGCACCGCCGGCGTACTACCTGAAGATGTGATTTTCGATGAACAGGGCCGAAATCTCGCCGTTGCCGTATTTCATCGCCGCAAGGGCGCGGATCGCAGACGCGGATTTATCGACTTCTTCGAGATTAC
>JBCBUY010000142.1:0-4896 GCA_039817885.1 Pseudomonadota bacterium
GCTGGCATCGCGGGTGTCATAAACTGAAGTTCCTGTAATGACTGAATTTCACAGGTGAGGTGTTGCAGATTCTCACCACCAATCATCAGGTTAAACCCTAAAAGTAGGGAGAAATTTAACAGAACAGGGAGATTAGACCATCACCGTCAATGATTTTCCGCAAGCATCACAACGGACTTCACCGGCCTGATCCTCCGCCGCATAGAGCGTGAAACTCCCACAATTCGGGCAAGGTTCACCGAGATAATCAGGCATAGTATCGTCAGTTTGATCGCCGACATCTTCCACTATGTCGTCACGACCAGCCTCGTCGGCGCTACGTCTACGATCAAGAATAACGATATTGTCCGGCAATTCTCCCCGCGAGAATCCCCGTGAAATCACCCGCGCCGCTTCACCTGTCAGCTCCGCAGGGGGCTCACGTGTTCCGTCAGCAACGCCGCGACCAAGACCGTCATGGCTGACCGTGTCATCAATTTCCGCTAGATCTTTCCGCCCGAGATAGGAGACGGCCAATTCACGGAAGATATAATCGAGGATCGAGGTCGCCTTAGAGATCCGATCATTGCCCGTTACGTCACCTGCAGGTTCAAACCGTGTGAAAACAAAGGCGTCCACATATTCGTCCAGCGGCACGCCGTATTGCAGACCAAGGGATACCGATATGGCAAAATTGTTCATGAGAGAGCGAAACGCAGCGCCCTCCTTATGCATGTCGATGAAAATTTCACCCAGAGCACCATCGTCGAATTCCCCGGTATGAAGATAGACTTTGTGCCCGCCCACAGTGGCTTTCTGGATATACCCCTTGCGCCGATCAGGTAGTCGAGTACGCGCCGTTTGAGAGGGGGCAGGCTGTGAGGCCTCATCCGACAAAGCACTTGCTGGCGCGGTGGGTTCGAACTCGGGCTCTTGTTCCGCCACATCATGGGTTAACTCTACAGCTTGGCGCAGTCTTTCGCGTAGGTCCTCCGCAAGCGCCGCCCGCTTCCCTCTGATGAGTATGACCGCATCGGCATTGTTGAAGGTAGAAACTTCAGACCGCGCGTCATCAACTTGCAGGTCGATAACCGGGGGCACCGTCAGCAGGGGTGCAATGGCATTAGCAAGTGCGATTTGGGCCTTGAGCGGAATAATCGCTGTGAACCCAGCCTCTTGAAGGGTGTCGACCAATTTATTGCTATGCCGCGCGGAGATGGCCGTCTCCGCTGTCGATATTTGTTTTCTGGACAATCCGACAGCAGACAAAAGGGACAATCCGTCAGTATCATAATTCTCCGGCGACAGGTGCAGCTGGTCCCGAATGAAATCGTCACCAAGAACCCAGCGCGAGAATGCTGCCCCTAAGGGCAGTCCTTCGGCGATCGCGCCGGCTGCCTTTTCCAAAGCATCAGATGTAAACCCGCGATCTTTCAATCGGTCAGCATCTAGTCCAGGAAGCTCTGCAGCCCCATTCGCTATATCTGAGCGGTCCAAAAGGTCTGCGGCGGCATCTGGGGGTCGCTTTGCAAGGCCAAGGCGTAATGCCCGCGCAAGGTCGCCGTCTTCCTCTCCGATCAATGTCGTCAACGGGGCCATACCAGAGCTTTCCGGTTGCATCCGTCCAAATGCCGCCTCTGCAATCGGAAGAATCGCGAGCGATGTCCCTGTTTTTGCGCTGGCTTTGATTGGCGGCAAACCAAGACGTTTCGCACGGGCGGCGCTGAGCGCGGCCCCCATCAAGTGGGCGCGAACAAAGCCCACCAGAGCCTCGGCAAGACCTATGACATCGTCCGCGGCATAGTCCTCTCCAAGGGCCATAATGGCGGCTCCGAGGCCCGTCAGGAGCACGGTGCCCTCAGCCAGGCTCACACGCAGCGCGATCAAGGTTGCCGCGAGATGATCGGCCATCAGACCGTCCGGCCCGACAAAGGCCCCCAGATCGATGGCGCAGGCCAAATGATACGGGGCCAAATTGGAGACATCGCCGAAAGCAATTGCGCCGCCTTCATCCAAGATTGGTGCGCACCGCGCCATATCCGCTGCGAAATCCGACACGAGCAGAGTTGAAATGGTCTGCGCTGACCCGGACGTTGCCCGGTCGCGAAGCATCATCGCGACCGCTTCGGGGCCGGCGGGGTGGCGGAGAGCTTCCTCAGCAATGTCTTCTGGCAATCCCAGGCTCATCGCATCGGCAAGGTCTTGATTGAGCGGCGAAGAGCCGAGACGCGCAAGCATATCTGACAGTGCGAGTTGCCCGGCTGTTTCAAGGTGATGCTCCCCAGTGCGCCGAGCGAGAGCAGTGATCATTGCGTCTGTCAGGCGAGCAGGGTGCATCAAGCTGATCGGTGTCATATCGCAGAGCGGTGCAATGACGGATATCTGCCCGGAATCCTGAGCTTTTTGGAGAAGATCAAGCGCGTCGCCAGACGCGATCACATCAAGGGACGTGGAAACAAGCATATCGGGCCCGATTCGGTTTCTATAAGAGCGCGACAGGGTGAACTGATTGGTCCCGCCCATCAAGCACCTTGCCATATGGGTCTCTGCGATGACTGTATTGTATCCGCGAACACCGTGTTTTATGCCCTAGATAAGGCCATATTGTCGTCAAAGCGATGAGCGATTGGAGGACGAGACCGGTGCGGGCCTGTCCCAACATCAATCCACTACGGCAAGGAGTGATCAATGCGTGAATCGGTCTTTGAAACCCTTATCGGTGCGCTCGTGCTTGTCGCTGCCGGTGTATTCATGTGGTTCGCCGTTGATCAAGGCGGCGAGGCGACGAATGGTGGCGCGCGTTATGTTGTGTCCGCGAAGTTTAACAACGTCTCGGGGATCGATCGCGGATCCGATGTTCGGCTTGCCGGCTTGAAGATCGGCGTTGTGGAAGACATGCAGTTAAACCCCGTGACCTATGAGGCTGACGTTCGACTTTCCATTGATGGGGGTATTGATCTGCCCGACGATAGTGATGCGCGCATTTCTTCCGACGGCTTGCTCGGTGGGGCCTATGTCGCGCTGGAACCGGGCGGTGGATTTGATCTCATCGCGAAAGACGGATCAGGTGAGATTCTCTACACACGAGGAAGCGTCGATCTCCTCACACTGGTAGGGTCCTTTGCCTCATCGCTCGGTGATGATTCTGGCGACGCAGAGAGTATTGATCAATGAGAAAACCACTACTCGCTCTCGCACTTGCGTTTGCAGGACTTCCCCTCGGTCACGCGCAAAGTGACGACATTCTCGATGATCTCGACTTTTCCGAAAGCAATGATGAACCGCGTGGTCGCTCTATTGCTGAGGAGGCGAGCCTCGCCGCTGAAACAGACGAAGAGACCGATCAGCCTAAGATCTATTATACCCAGCACGAAGGGGCCACATTACGTGCGCTCGACAAAATCACGGGTCGCTCGACAGATATCGATGTCATGGCGAATAGTCCGGAAGTCTTCGGATCGCTCAAAGTGGAGTTGAAAACCTGCTTCCAGACCCCGCCGGAACTTCCGCCGGAATCAGCGGCGTTTCTCACCATCCACTCAACCCAGGCCGTTCAAGTTGAGTCGATGGACGACGCCGTAGACGCTTCGGAAGTCGATACCGTGAACGAAGATAATCCACGCCTTTTCTCCGGGTGGATGTTTGCTTCGTCGCCAGGACTCAGCGCTCTGGAACATCCCGTTTATGATGTTTGGGTAATCAATTGCACAGCGGCCTCGCCGGTCACGGGGACGGCGTCGGAATAAAAGTCCGCATCCTTGTCGATCGACGCGTCCAGACGGGCCTTGAACGCGTCTCTTGGCAGACAGACAAGACCAAATTGTTCCAAATGCGGGTTGTGAAACTGCGCATCCAGTAACTCATACCCGCCCGCAATCAGTCGAGAAACGAGGTGGACGAGGGCGACCTTGGAGGCATCTCTCGCGCGGGAAAACATGCTCTCGCCGAAGAATACCGCTCCGACCGATACGCCATATAGTCCACCGACCAATTCGTCTCCATCCCAGCATTCCACACTGTGTGCAAAGCCCCGCCTGTGCAGCGATCCGTACAAGTTGATGATGGCAGAGTTGATCCAGGTCGTATCGCGCCCGTCGGCGACCTCGGCACACCCCTCCATCACCCTGGAAAAGGCCTCATCGACGCTAATGCGATACTTGTCCTGTTTAACGGTTCGAGCAAGGCGAGACGGGATATGAAAGCCTTCCAAGGGCAGAACACCGCGCTCATCGGGATCGATAAGAAACAGGTATGGGTCATCACGCGAATCCGCCATGGGAAACACGCCGCGCCGATATGCGTTCAGCAGCTCTCGAATACCAAATTCTGACGACATGGTCCGTCAGTTCACCCGTCTCGTCTTCTGATCAGAGCTATTCGCGGCTTATTCTCCGCTCAAGAAACGCTCCAACCAGTGGATATCATACTTACCTTCTATGACATCTTCTGCCTCAACGAGCCGGCGATGCAAGTCGAGTGTTGTCTCAATACCGCCGATCACGGTCTCTTCCAAAGCGCGTCGGAGGCGCAAAACACACTCCTTGCGGGTCCGGCCATGCACGATCAGCTTGCCGATCATACTGTCATAATGGGGCGGTATTCGGTACCCTGCATAGGCGGCGCTATCGAGGCGAACACCCGGCCCACCTGGCGCATGAAAATCAGTGATGGTGCCCGGCGACGGCATGAAAGTTTCTGGATGCTCAGCATTCAGCCGGCATTCTATGGAATGCCCAACGAGTAAGACGTCCTCTTGGGCGAAAGACAGTTTCGCGCCAGTCGCAATCCGGATCTGCTCACGTATGAGGTCAATGCCGGTGATCATTTCTGTCACCGGGTGTTCCACCTGGATGCGCGTATTCATCTCGATGAAATAGAACTGGCCATCCTCATAGAGGAACTCCATTGTTCCAGCGC
>JBCBUY010000143.1:0-4843 GCA_039817885.1 Pseudomonadota bacterium
TTCTATTCAATGTTCTGCTATTTCTAATCCCAGTGTTCGCCGTTCAGGTCATTGCCGGAACATTCTCCGACAGCGTCGATCAGGCCACGCCGAAAGCCGAGACGATCGCAGAAACACGGAAGACCATAGACAGGACTTTCGAAGCTTTGGCCCCCAACAGTGACGGAGCGCGTGCCCATTGGGCCCAATTGGTGAACGATCAACTGAGCGTGCGCAACACATCCGCAGCCAGAGGATTTCTTTTGGCCGCGCCACAACTCCTCGATCGAGAAGATGCGCGGGCGATTAGAGCAGCGGCCAGCGATGAATTGTCCGGCTCGGCAGATCAGCGACTGCTAAGAGCCGCTTTGCTCTTTTTGCCGAACGATGTGCGCAACGGATATCTCGAATCCGCCCGCCCCAAGGGAACCGAGCTGATCGGAGCAAGCGTGACAGATGAGGCGGCATCAGATGATCAGGAGAGTTCCGACGCCGACACCACCATTACGAGTTTCCCGGGTGCCGATGAAACAACCTTCATTGACCCAATTGACCACATGACACGGCCGGCAGATTTTTACGTGCTCGGCACGATCGAAGATCTGGCAAACAACTCACGTGCATGGCTCCGTGGCGACCGAAGAAACACCGTCGAGCTCAAACTAACCGGTCTCGCTATGACCGGCGATCCGGACCTGATTGGCGTATCACCAAAACGGCTCCGTCAGGCGGCTTCTGTGATCAAGACCACCATGAAATCCGGCAGGCTTGGCGATAACTACGCCCGCAGTCTTCGGCAGAGAATCGATCTTGTCATCCGAGATGAAGTGCTTGAAGCAGAGCTGGACCAGGCCCTGTCCGACTTTGCGCCCCTCGATGTGAGAGCAGAGAGAGTGCGTGCCGCATTCGGTGCGAGTATCGATTACAAAACCGCTGCAAGGCTCGCGCCCGAGTTCAACCAGATCGGAAGAATCACCGAAGTAACCGGCCCTAAAGGTGCCCTGTCTCTCCTGGAGCACGCCCATTCCGCAAGAGATATCCGACGCGCTCGGCTCGTCGCTGAGGCGGGCGGTGACCGGACTGTGGCACTGACCACTTTGATTGGCGGAAAGACACTGTCTTTGACCGGCATGAATCTCCAATGGTCGGAGCGAACCATTCTACTCGTCATGGCTCTCGCCGCAGCCTGTGTGGCACTGATCTTGATCGTTGTCTCAGCAATGCTGCGACTGGCATTTGGACGACCGGTCGCAGCTATTTTTTAATCGACCCGGCACACCCTCAAGCGATACCGAAAGCGCCTTTGATCCCGTCGATCAAGAGCTGTACCGACAAGGCTGCCAGTATGACGCCCAATATGCGGGTCAACGCGGCAACAATGCTGTCCCCCAACAATCGCACAAATGGACCAGCCGCCAAGAAAATCACCATGCACAAAAGCAGATTCGCCGCCAGGGCACCGAGGACGACCGCACGCTCCATCGTGCTGCCAGAATTCGACATATAGAGCATCGCCGTTGCGATCGTCCCCGGCCCGGCAATCATCGGGATCCCGATCGGAAACACAGAGACATCGTCTTCAGCCGTTTCTTCTTCCGCGAGCACTTCTTCAGCCCGGTTTTCCCGCCGTTCAGTTCGTTTCTCGAACACCATATCCAATGCGATCAGGAACAAGAGCACGCCCCCCGCTGCACGGAACGCATCGATCGAAATATGCATGGCACCCAGCAGCCAGGCACCTCCAAAAGCAAACGCATAGATGATCAATGACGCAACCACCGTGGCGCGAATGGCCATACGCCGGCGATAGGCCGGGCTTCCCTTCGCAGTCAATGACGCAAATATCGGAGCCACACCGGGAGCATCAATCAACACAAAAAACGTCACGAAACTCGCTGCGAACAGCGACACCATGGTCCCGTCCATCTGGACAATCCTTACACTGTTTTGAAACCGGCCGAGTTGGCCAGACGCCGCTCTAGCGCAGTGGCCGCACCAAGTCGAGCAATTCGCGTGCTTCCGGCGTCACATCAGCTATGCGTTCCGGCAAGGCTCCGGAATTACAGGCCACATCCGCCGCAAACGCCGCGATCAAACGGTGACCAACCAAGCGTTGCAACAAGCCGGCTTGGCCCATGGGACCATTGGCCATCGCCTTGTGCCCATGACCCAGTTCAACAATCAGGCCTTGGCGTGGACCGCCGCGCTCCAGCCGCGCGATGCCATCCGCAAGAGACACAGGTTCGGCACACTCTGGTGTTGCGAGCCGCCGGACCGCCATCAGCTTGCTTCCCGGTCCACAGAATTGGCGTCCTCGCGCTGCACCAGCTTCCGGCATTTCGCGAGCCCCTTATAAAGCTCACCGGCGGAGACAGCAGCCGAGATCTCGGTAATCATATCTCTCGTCTCTGTCGACGGCGTCACCGCCAACAGATCGGCCAGCGCGCGCATGGTCCGATCATATGATGGGCCTTCACTTTCGCCGAGTAGATACATTTGCATGATCGCAAAATAGGCTCGCCGAGTCGGTGTTGTCGCCTCTTCCGGCTGCATAATGTCCTTCTCCCGAAGGATCCGAGCTTGATTCTCCAGAAGCAAAGTGCCGCGGCGATCCCCATTTCGAACAACTGCCCCATTGAGAATGAAGGTTTCGCCGGGCTTCAAGGTCAATTTCAACGGCATGTCGGCAGTCCATCTGCTTTACTCGAACAGCATGGCCGAAACCGGTTAACGTTTGCTTGCAACTCATTAAGCATAAAGCAGCCCGATACTGTATTTTGCTCAGGGGCTTCACAAAACCATGCAAAACACCGACACTGGATCCATGGCTGACACCGGCACGCATAAGCATGTTCAAGCGCTCGGTCCGTGCGCACCAAAAGATGTCGATGAGGCATTGGAACAAGCTGAAAAGGTAGCAAGCCAACGCGGTCAAAAAATGACGCGTATCCGCCGAAAAGTGCTGCGATTGCTCTTGGAATCGCCTGAGCCGGCAAAAGCTTACGATCTGTTGGACAAACTTGATGGCGAAGGCTCGGCCAAGCCGCCCACCATTTACCGAGCACTCGATTTTCTGCAGGATGCAGGCCTTGCCCACAAGATCGAAAGTTTGAATGCCTATGTGGCCTGCGGTCATATGAACCATAATCATTCGGCGATCTTCCTGATCTGCGACACCTGCGGCGGGGCCGAAGAGCTCCATGGCGCAGCGACGCGAGAGGCGGTTCATGCAGAGAGCAAAGCGGCAGACTTTGAACTGAAACGCACAATTGTCGAAGCCCGCGGCACTTGCAGAAAATGTCTGGCCACCTGAGACAGAACCGGTTGATACAAAATTGAAATAAGAGGAGCTGGCGCGTGATCACCGTTTGGCAGGGATCTGCAAATACCTGGGATTGCGACGAGATGGGACATATGAATGTCCGGGTCTATGTCGAAAAGGCGATGGAGGGCCTTGGCGTGTTGGCCCACCATATATGCCTGCCCCATGCGTTTCGAGAAAATACCCCGTCCACACTTATCCCGATCGATCAGCATATACGATTCATGCGGGAGATCCGCCCGGGACGCCCCCTGCGCATGGAGGCGTGCATACTCAACATCACTGAAAGCGAGACCACCGTTTTCCAGGGCCTTTTTCATGGCGATGGCACGCCGGCAGCAGCAATCCGCACCCGCCTCGCCCATGCAGAGGTCAAGTCTGGTAAATCCTTTCCCTGGAGCGCGCGAAGCCAAGACGCGCTTGAACGTCTGACAGACACGCCGCCGGACAATATGCTTCCACGATCCGTTGACCCTGAAGCGGCCATTCGCCCGAATGATGACACGACGCTCGCAGCCGTGGAAAAGGCCGGAGCCCCCCAAATCGGCCTTGGCATGGTGCCGCGCCACCATTGTGATCCCCATGGCAGAATGGAAACAGCCTGGTTTATGGGGCGGATCTCCGACAGCGTGCCGAACCTTCTCGCCGATTGGCGCGACCGCGTCGCCGCCGCCGCGGACGGAGCCAGGATGGGAGCCGCAGTCCTGGAGTACCGCTTGGTCTATCGCAGATGGCCACGCGCGGGTGACCGATTTCAGATCCACTCCTCCCTCGCCGCCGCTGCGGAAAAAACACATACCCTGGTGCATTGGATGATCGATCCCGAAACAGGCAAGGCCTGGCTCACAAGCGAGGCGCTCGCTGTCACCTTCGATCTCGACACGCGCAAAATCATTCCAACGGCAGAAGAACAAATTGCTGAACTGGAAAAGATTGCGCCACGCGGCCTGACCATTTGACACCGATTTAAATTGCGGAATTTTTGGTCTCCTGTGCCCAGAGGTGTGCGAGTCTTTGGTTGTTCCCGGAATGCTCGCGCATTCCATGGAACAGGCTCAAGGCTGATCTCCTCCTCCTGACTTGTCATCCCGGGCGACGCGCTGGCGCGGAGACCCGGGACCCAGAACTGACTACGTGCTTTGTATCCCTGGGTCCCGGATATTTGCTGACGCAAATTCCGGGATGACAAGTCTTTAATTGTTCCCGGTCTCGCTAGCGCGAGCCCATGGAACGCGCTCAAGGCTGTGTTCAGGTCTCCAAACCCAACACTCCGCAGATACCTGCGTAGGCAGGTATCCAAGGTGCGAAGGTAACCATCTGTCCTGTTCTAACGATTGCACCCTGGACACCAGCCTTCGCTGGTGTCGGCGGAAGGAAAAAAACAGCGCAAGAAGCCTCACAGGCCATGGCCTTGAGGAGATGTTTGAGCCCGCTTCATATGGTCGTCAGACCACGGAAGCTTCATATCGCAGCCTTGAGCGCGCTTCATGTGTGCGCAGCACACGGAAGCAAACGAGCAAGGAAGCTCGGACGGTGCGAGAA
>JBCBUY010000144.1:0-4754 GCA_039817885.1 Pseudomonadota bacterium
CACTTATATCGGTTGCTGTGTTGTCAGCCGTCGGTGCCAATTCCAGGACATCTTCAATGACCAAGTAATACCCCAGAAAGGCGACATAGATGCCAATCATGATCAGAACGATGGTCGGCACGCCCTTTTGCTTCGATCCAACCTTGCGCTGGAGATCGGTGCTGTATTCTGTGCTTTTGAAGCTCGGGAGACTCCGATTTCGCATGGCTGGGATCCTCGTCGCTGGGCGGCACAAATGTCCGCAAAAGAGGACCTTCAAGATTCAAGCCAGAGTCAGGTGCTTGACGTTAACCCTCACCCCCCCTAGCGCTGTCGCAAGGCAAACGAGATCACAGCAGAGAGAATGAACCATGGCGGATGACTGGACCTTTCCAACAGGCGATCTGATGAAGGGTAAACGGGGCATTGTGATGGGAGTCGCAAACCAAAACTCCATTGCATGGGGCATATCAAAACAGCTCGCTGCCCAAGGTGCGGAGCTCGCATTCACCTATCAAGGTGAGAAGTTAGAACGGCGCGTTCGGCCTTTGGTGGAGAGTATTGGCCAAGATTTCATGATCTCGGCGGATGTCACGGACGATGCTGAAATGGAGGCGGCCTTCGCCACGGTTGAAGAGCGATGGGGTACGATCGATTTTCTTGTCCACTCGATCGCCTTTGCTGGCAAAGACGAGCTCCAGGGCTCCATGGTGGCAAATACATCGCGCGAGGGCTTCGGCCGCGCCATGGACATCTCGGTCTATTCCTTCATTGATGCCTCGCGGCGCGCCTCAGCGTTGATGCCGAATGGCGGTGCCATTCTCTGCATGACCTATCTCGGTGCCGAGCGCACTGTTCCCTCCTACAATGTCATGGGCGTTGCAAAAGCCGCCCTGGAGGCCTCAACGCGATATGCGGCGCGCGATCTCGGCCCGCAAGGTATTCGCGTTAATGCCATCTCCGCCGGCGCTATGAAAACACTGTCACTTGCGGGTATTCGCGGCGGCAAATCCCTGATGGGCACGGGTCGCGAATGGTCACTGCTGAAGGAAGATACAAGCATGGAGGGCGTCGCCGGCTGTGCCCTCTACCTGCTGTCCCCCCTCGGGCGCTCGATCGCCGGCGAAGTGATCCATGTTGATGCCGGTTTTCATGTCGTGGGTGTTCCAGATCCGGACGGCGACGCCGCCTAGACCTCCCCTGTCGCGCGAGTGAGTGCACCTCCACGGCCTGTTTTCTGGGGAATTTGTGCCCTGGCACCCCAAATTGTAACTGGCGCGTTACTTTGGCGTTCATGTTGCAAGTGTTAATAAAATTGCATGGTGCGGGGCGGATTGCTCCGATCTTAAGCGCTCATGAAGGAGCGAAGGTGATGAAGAAATTTGTAATGGCTTGTGCCGCCCTGGTCATTCTCGGGGCCTGTGCGACAGCCACCCCCTATCAGCGGGCTGTGAACTCCGATGGCGGCTATCTCGACCAGCAGATTGAAACCAATCGCTGGGCCATCTCCTTCTCTGGGAACACGCTGACCGAACGCAGCACCGTCGAGACCTATCTGCTGTATCGCGCGGCAGAGCTGACCTCCCAGAACGGGTTCGACTATTTCCAGATTGTCAGCCGCGACACGGATGTGGAATCCCGCTTCATCGCGACCGGTTTTTCTTCGCCCTTCTTCTATAATTTTTACGGGTTCGGCCCCCATCCTGGATTTTATCGGGCTGGATTTTCCAGTCGCCGATTCTCACGATTTGGGGGATTTTATGGATCCGGGTTCGGACCGGGCTTCGGCACATTTGGCGGATTTCACGACCCCTTCTTTGGTGGTCCGACCTCCTTCCAAGAACGGGTGAGATACGAAGCTGTGGCTGAGATCATCATGTTCAAAGGCGATGAACCCGAGGGCGCGGAATTCTTCGATGCGGAAGACGTTTTGATCAACCTGTCCGGCCAGATCGTTCTGCCTGGGGCTTAACCAGACATGGTCAGTTTGGTGGTTTACCGCCTCTGAAATAGCAGGGTGTCAGAGACGACGCTCGGCAATAGTTTGAAGCGCGACATCCGCAGATTCGGGCATTGGCGTGCCCTCTAATTCACTTCGTCTTTCAAGCCGGTCGCGCCACGTCCTTGCGAGATTGTCCGCCTTGTCCCAACTCCCCTGTTCGATCAGTGATTTCACAGCCCAATCGAGTGCATCAAGCGCAGTTTGCGTCGGCACACCAACGTCATTATCCTCTTGCCGGAAGGCATGTTGCGCAACCCTGGCTGATGCTTCGTAATCTCCCTCATCGAACAGCTTTGATACAAGATCCAATTGCGTCTCTCGCAACCCTTCGGGGTCGCAAGGGTGCGAATCTCGCTCAAGAAACGGCGCAAATGTTTCGCGGCCGCGTTCAACCTGCCCTGTACGCAGATATAACCGGCTCAAACGCTCCCGGTTGCTCCAGACATCGGGGGCATTGTTACCCCACTTTTCGCGCACCCTGTCTAAACGATCCTGCCACGTCGCAATGGAGGCATCTTTTTCACCTAGTCTCCACCGCGTTAAGGCAAGCCACCCAATCGCATCCAACGATCGTTCATTGTATTTTCCGTAACGATCATCATTATGTTCCAGAACAGCTTCTAGTCGCGCCGCGGCATCTTCATATTTCCTCTCGCGAATATCGACCCGCGCCAGAAATATCCGCCATTCGTCAATGGCTTCAGCCCATTTATTGTCTGAATCGCTCTCGGCTTTGGACAGATGCTTAATTTGTTCCTCTATGGCGTCCCGCACTGTTTCATATTCGGTTTGAGCAAAATAGTAGTCGGCCCAAATCCACCTCGCGCGCGAGGTTGCGAGATCGGCACCTCCGTGCATATCGAACAGTCTTTCATAATGCTGGTTTATAAGGTCCACGGAGCGTTGATGATTGTCAGCCCAGGACTGCGCTGCGACCAGAAAGTCCAACGTATTAAGAGTTTCGTCGGCCGCGTCACCATTCACCCGGCGGCGTATTTCATACAGGTTTTCCAATTCCGTCGCCGCCTTCCGATGGTCGCCGAGCTGAAAATAGACATTGATAATGCCTTCTTGAGTATCCAGCGCGAAAGGTTGATCTTCTCCTCCAACTGCATCCCAGCCTGGCAGCGCTGACTCATACATCTCCTTAGCTTCCTTGTAGCGACATTCGATGTTCAAGACGCCAGCAAGATTGCTTCGTCCAAGAATGGTCGAATAGTGATCGTCGCCCAGCACCCTGGACGCGAGATCCACATTTTTCCTATGCAGATCGATTGCCTCGTCGTTGCGCCATAGAGACGAATAAAGATTCGCGAGATTATTATAAGATGAGCCCAGCCCGGCTGAGTCTTCCCCAAAAGTACCGATGTGCATATCGATCGCATTTCGAAGATAGGTCTCAGCTTCAGAAAAATTAGCTCTGGCTGTCTGCAGATCGCCGTCGAGGCGCGCCTGCTCAGCAACAGCTTGTTTTAGCACTCCGTAATTATTCACCATTTCTATATATTCGCGTGATGGCGGATCGACCGCGCCTGCCTCTTGGAAGACGGCGATGGCAGACTCTGCCAACTCCTCCGCGGGGCCGTATCGTTGGTCCAGAACATATTTCCAGCTTAAGTCTTTCAAGGTTATGGCGAGCAAAATACTCTTTGCACCAAGTACTCTTCTCTGCAGATCAATGATCTCTTCTAATTTTTCGGTTAAACCTGCTGTTCGACCCAGGTACCAATCATTTAGAGTCTGCTTATAATAAGAAAGGGCAAATTGAGGGCTTTCATAACCCACACTTTTGCGACGTATTTGCGAAGCTAGTGTTAAATGAGGATCTGCTTCCTTGTAAGCTCCAAGCTGAAAATAGGTCCATCCAATACTATCTCGTAGGCTCGCTTCGGCTGTTGGACGCAGCTGTACGCCGCCTTCCGCCAGGCGTTCGTCTACTGCATCTATCACTTCGATAAGTAAGATGTCTTTACCTCGGAATTTTGGGTTTAAATTAGCAAAGGAATCGTCTGTAAATGCAGTAACTGCTTCCGCATCTTCGACTGATCGTAAATTAGCTGCGGCAACTTGATGTTGAGTAATCGCGAATGCTGATACAGTCGTAATCGCAACTGCGACAGTGCCCAAACCGATGCGACTTCGTCTTTGCCGGCGTCCCAGATGAACGCGGCTCTCTCGGATAAAGTCCCGCTGGACCTCGGTAGGAGGTTGTGCGTTTTCGGGCGCGCCATCGCGCCAGGTCTCAGCATGACGAATGGCATCGTCTCGCGTGATCAGAAGTCGCCTCGGACGACCGGCAGTTTGCCAAGCCTCGGCCTGATCGTTCAGCTTCGTTTTCTCGCGTTCCCAAAGGAGATCTGTCTTCAGAGCTTCGGCCAAACGATCCACATTCGCGGCGCGCTCTTCTTCAGTGCGGTAGAAGGTGAAGTTCAGCCGCGATATCCGGCCCGGAATCTCGTCCGAATTGGTGTCCCTCACCAGCACAGGAAAAACGGGTTTGGCCTGGCGTTCGGCTTCATCGACCTCCCAGGCACAAATATCTGACGCAACAGAGTCAGGTGAAACAAGCAGAGCCACTTTCTCCGCCGACGCGATCAGACCTCTTAAGCGGTTCTTCCAATCTTCACCGAGTTCAATGTCGTGCACATCCAGAAATGCCTCTATGTTGCGATTGACCAGGCCTTCCCTCAGCGCCTCGGCAATTTCCAGATCCTTACGCGAATAGGAGATAAACACCCGAAGGCTTTGCTCTGGTGTTTCGGTCATGCCGCGC
>JBCBUY010000145.1:0-4633 GCA_039817885.1 Pseudomonadota bacterium
CTGCGTCGAGGCTCAGCAGCCTGCTATCTGGATGTTCATCATCCGGAAATCGAAGAATTCCTCGAAATCCGAAAACCCTCCGGTGATTTCAACCGCAAGAGTCTGAACCTTCACCATGGCATCAATATTACCGACGGCTTCATGGAAGCCGTTAGAAATGACGACGAATTTGGATTGATCAGCCCCAAAACGGGTGAAATTCTGAAAACCGTCAATGCGAGAAAGATCTGGCAGAAGATTCTAGAGCTTCGCATTCAGACGGGCGAGCCATATCTATTGTTCACCGACACAGTGAACAACGCCATGCCGGCGCATCAGAAGAAGCTTGGCTTGAAGGTGACGCAGTCCAATCTTTGCTCGGAGATTACCCTTCCAACCGGCGTTGATAGCCATGGCGAAGACCGGACAGCAGTCTGTTGTTTGTCATCTCTCAATGCCGAGAAATTCCTTGAGTGGAAGAAAGATGAGCGTTTCCTCGAAGACATTTTCCGCTTTCTCGACAATGTTCTAAGCGATTTTATCGAAAGAGCTCCCGACGAGATGGCGCGGGCTGTCTATTCGGCTCGTCGGGAACGTTCCGTCGGCTTGGGAGTTATGGGATTTCACTCGTTTTTGCAGAGCATGGGCGTCCCCATGGAGAGCCCCATGGCGAAAAGCTGGAACACGCAGATGTTCAAGCATGTCCGCCGCGGAGCTGATGCAGCGTCAGTGAAACTCGCCAAGGAACGGGGGTCGTGTTTGGATGCTGAAGAGGTCGGTATTCTGGCGCGGTTCAGCCATAAGATGGCCGTTGCACCGACAGCGTCGATTTCAATCATCTGTGGCGGCACAAGTGCTGGGATCGAGCCTATTCCGGCCAATGTCTACACCCATAAGACCTTGTCCGGCTCGTTCACCGTGAAGAACAGCCAGCTGGAGGCGCTCCTGGAGAAGAAGGGGCAAAATACCGATATTGTCTGGAACTCAATTCTTGAGCACGAAGGCTCAGTCCAACACCTGGACATGCTTGATGACGACGAAAAGGCGACCTTCCGCACCGCTTTCGAAATAGATCAGCGTTGGATCATTGAGCATGCCGCCGACCGGACACCTTATATCTGTCAGGCCCAGTCGCTGAACCTGTTTCTGCCAGGCGATATCGATAAATGGGACCTCCATATGTTGCACTGGACGGCGTGGGAGAAGGGGTTGAAATCTCTCTACTATTGCCGGTCGAAATCGGTTCAACGGGCCGCATTTGCCGGTTCGGACGGCAAATCAGAGATGGCCGGAATGGACACACCGAAGACCGATTATGAAGAATGCCTCGCCTGTCAGTAAGACTGAGGTAAATATACAACACTTGGCAAAGGCGGGCTCGAAACCCGCCTTTTTCGCTGATTTCATCGAGATTTTGCCCCGTTTCTGGCTCAATCCGGCACACAATCGACAAGCTGGATTGTTAAGAATTGAGCGAAAGAACAGGTGGCTCTCGATTTTTTTGGTAATATCGGGTTAAATGTAACGGGGTCTACTCCTGGGGATGGCGTAGCGTTATTGGAGAGACCCCTGTGAAAGGTGTGGGACGCATGATTGTAAGCACAATCGGTATACTCGGAGCGATGGCTTGCGAGGGATGCACGTTCTTCGTGATGGACGATTACGACTTCACGCAGCCCCCGCGCACAGGCCAGATCGTGCATTCACCCAGCTCCGCGATGTTGCTTGCTGCACCTGGTCCCCTGGGCACGGTGACGTATCAGCCGGTTACACCGCCTCCGCTATCGCCCCATGAACGCATTGATCTTGTTGAAAATATTCTGATCGACTATGGCGTTGTGATCCCAGAACGGCCAGCCATTGGCAGCACCGCGATCGGCGAGACGCTTTATCTGACGGGATCTGCGAAAGATCCCGGCCTGACATTTTCGAGCGCAATCCGCTTCAACCCGATAGAAAATACGGATTGGTCATCGAACTCAGTCCTACGGATCATCAATGGCCGCTTGAACGCCCAAAGACTATCGGGCCCCAACTATCAGCGCGAAGCGGTGAACGCAGAGCTCGCATTCTCAGCCCCGAGTGAATTCACGGGCCTGAATTTCGATATTGGCGTCGTCCCCCGGGCAAGCGTGGCCTCGGAGGGCGATTTCAGCGTCCGTCGCATCGGTGCGGAATTTCGCGTCGGTCAAGACATTGACCAGCGCGGCAGCGCCCTCGGCCTTCCCAGCTGGTACATTTTCGCTGGCGCGGACGGCGAAGCCTTGATCTTTAACAACAATACTGGCCAGCTCGGCTTCAATCTCGGCGTTGTCGACGGGCTGCAGCTGCGGGATCAGGTCACCGTTGGTGACATTCAAGCTGGCCTGAACGTCCGCCACTTCGGAACCAATTTCGCATTTTCCTATATCCGACGCGAAGTCGAATACGAGTTGGGTGCGGACCGAACCCAGCGTGACGAAGACTTCGGCGGCCTAACCATTAGCTGGCGGCGTTAGACCGAATTTCAGCGGGTTTCGGAGACAGACAATTGTCTCTTTGCGGCGTCTGATCACTCTCACTTTTCGTGCGTTTCACACCCACTTTTGGCGCGGTGGGTGCGGGCACGTTGACCGCTGCCTTGGGTAACCCTCTGACTTATAAGGAAATCATGCGGCGCGAAGTGGCCACGGCGGCGATCACGTATACCGCTCTACGCGAATCTTGACGTCGAGACTCGTCTCATAAGGCGTGTTCCATGCGGCATAGTTTGTCCTTGCCGCTGTCAGCCGTTGGACAGGGCAATGGATCGGGACGGGTGTTACAGCGTTTCCATGGCAGAACAGAATCGATAAGGATGCGCGCTCTACGATTGCAAGGCGTTGCACATGAAACCTCGTAAGACACAGATCGTCGTCGTCGGCGGCGGTGCGGGCGGCCTCGAACTCGTGGCGCGGCTCGGCGCAAAGTATAATCGTCGCGACTATGATATCATTTTGCTTGAGCAGAACCGCACCCATGTCTGGAAACCTCTGCTGCACGAGGTTGCTGCCGGATCGCTGGATGCAAACCTCGATGAGGTAGGCTATGGGGCTCATGCGCACCGGTGGGGGTATCGCTTTTTCCAGGGCTCCCTTCAGGACATTGACCGGGACAAAGGGGAGGTGATTGTCGCCCCCCTCATCGATGATGAGGGCACCGAAATTGTTGGTGAACATCGGATACGCTATGACCTGCTGGTCATAGCGGTCGGGTCGGTTTCAAACAGCTTCGGCGTACCGGGCGTGCGCGAGCATTGTCTGTCCCTGGAAAGCCGCCAGGATGCGGACAATTTCCGCTCTCGACTTTTGAATCATTGTTTGCGGTGTTCCCGCCGCCTGTCAGTTGATCCGAGTGCGGATGAACATGTCCGTATCGGGATTGTCGGGGCAGGGGCCACCGGCGTCGAACTCGCAGCTGAGCTTTGCAATGCCGCTGCTGCGCTTCAGTTTTATGGTCTCGAAGTTTTCGATGAGAAGCGCCTTGAGGTGACGGTGATCGAGGCGGGGCCGCGCATACTCCCGGCGCTACCGGAAAAGCTTGCCGAGGCAGCGCATGAGGAATTGGAAGCCCTTGGTGTGAGAGTGCTCACCAATGCCTCCGTCGCCAAGGTCACCGAAGATGCAATTCATACGGGCGACGGAGTGGTTCACAAGACAGAGCTCAGAGTCTGGGCTGCCGGCGTCAAAGCCCCTGCCTTTCTGAAAGATATCGGACAGCTTGAGACAAACGGCGCAGATCAGCTCATCGTCCGCGATACGCTACAGACGACACTCGACGACCGGATCTTCGCGATTGGGGATTGCGCAGCCTTCACGCCGGATGGACAAGATCGACCGGTTCCGCCGCGTGCTCAAACAGCCCACCAGATGGCAGACATTGCATTCCATAATGTGTCAGCGGCCATTGACGGTCGGTCGATGAAATCCTTCACCTATCAGGATCGCGGGTCTCTCGTATCCTTGAGCCGGTTTGCGACGGTTGGCTCTTTGATGGGCAATCTGGTTGGCGGCCGTATGGCGGTAGAAGGCCGGCTCGCGCGCTTCTTCTATGTCTCCCTTTATCGGCTTCATTTGATTGCGATCCATGGCTGGTTTCGCGGCATCGGCATGATCATCACCGGCCATGTCAATCAGATCACGCGGCCAAAGCTGAAGCTACATTGATGGACAAGTCGTGCCGCGCTCTATGCTGAGCGAGCGCCGCAAATGCCGCGGTGATGAGGGCAGCGATTGCCCTCGCAGGGCCTATTCTGTGGCACCGGGTAACAGTCGCACACGCCGGCTTGATTATGGCCACGCATCCGGTTTGAACTAGCTAGACAAATGCCCTGACCAAGGCTTCCTCGAGCCCGTTAGGGGTGACGTTACGGTATTCTGTTATGCCAAACAGATTCGGACTAAGAAATATGGCGTGAGCTAGGAGGATCTCGAATGGAGCTGATCAGCGACGAAATCCTGATCGATGATGGGCAAATGGTGCCCACTTATGATGCTGTCTACCCACTGTTGGACGGGTTCGATCTGGCCAATCCAGGCTCTTGGACCTCGGGCCATCCTTGGGATTTCTATAAGCGCATGCGTGAAGATTCCCCTGTGCTCTGGTCGTCGGGCAAGGGCTTCTTTTCAGGCTATTG
>JBCBUY010000146.1:0-4178 GCA_039817885.1 Pseudomonadota bacterium
CTCAGCCCGCGCAAAGCAAATTGCGCGAGGGGACACGCCGCCGATTCCAGATGGCGCACCTGATCTGATGCCAGGCCCCTATGCGTTCCGGATCTACATTGGGCTCGCCTTCAAGATAATCCAGAACAGCGCGATAACTGTCGACCCAGTCGAGCGGATCGATCAAGTCGCGGGCCATCTTCACCTTAACGATCATTTCCCCGTTTTCATCAGGATCCGGAAGATCTCCGACAATGCTCATTCGCCCCTGGGACTTGCCCCAGCTTGGTTGGCTGAACGATATGCAGATCATGTTCGAGCTGGCGAACAGAGCCGCGTAGCGCTCACAGGTCAGCTTGTCGCCGCCCATGCCATGGCTGAGAACGACGCCTGGGATCTTATCGTCGGCCGCCAGCCCGGCCGGCCGATAGATATCGGCATCCAGCGCCAATCCCTGGCTCCAAATGGTGACCCCCTCCCGGTGCACATTGTCCGGCATGTCCAGCTTTGGATAGATGATCGGGTTGTCGTCCGTGCCGGCCATTATGACACGCCCTGCGCCCAGGCGGCGTCAATCGAATTGTTGTCGATCGCTTTATCGGTCACACGCGACTGAATGCCGACCACTTTCCAGACGCCGTCCATACGCGCGACTTCAAAGTGCACAACGAGTCTCTGGATTTCAGTATTGTCCGCCGCCTGACGCGACCAGATCACCTCGATAGCGGCCCCGTTTGCATTGTAGACGAAGATCTTCTGATCCGGGACTTCAGTGTGGTCATATCCTGCGGCCGTGAGAATTTCGTGCTGCATGACCAGGAAGTCTACGATCTGCTGGCCTTCCAGCGCCCACATGGCAATGGCCGGGTCATCATTGGTGACGAACATTGGCGTCCCCCAATATTGCAGGACGAATTCCGGCCCTTCATCGCGGCGGCCTGCGCCGACATCGACCCAATGATTGAAATAGATATCGAAGAACCAGTGACGGACTTCTTCTTCTATAGCGGCGCGATCAAGTGACATGACTTCCTCCTAAAGTGCAGGCGCTTATTTGCCTTTGAATGTGAATTTCGGGCGAGGCGCATTGGCTCTTACGGCCTCGGCGGCGGCTGGAAGACAGCCTTGGGAGTCCTCCGACATGACGATTTTGCCAGCCATTTCGGGCATCAACGCATCTGCGGCGGCAATGCCCCCATCTGACCAGGCGCGCAGCAATTTCTTGTGCGCGACGTGAGACAAGGTCGCGCTGTCCTTAAAGCGAGCGATCCAGGCTTCGGCGGTTTTTGAAAGCTCAGCGAGCGGCACGACTTCATTCACCAGCCCGGCGTGCAGAGCCGTCTCGGCATCCACCTGCTCAGCCGTCATCGCCCATTGCAAAGCACGTGTCCGTCCGACGCGTTCGGCAACGCGTTGAACGCCGCCGAGGAAGGTAAACGCGCTGATACTCGCTTCTGAATGACAGAACCGGGCATTATCCGCGGCGATGATTATGTCACCGCGGAGGGCGATTTCAAACCCGCCACCGCCGCAGTATCCTTGCACAGCCACGATCACCGGGAATGGCAGATCCTGGAACATACCCGTCATCCCGAGGCCGCGCGTGATGCTTTCCGAGAAAGACTCTTCGGTTGAGTCGAGCCAGGTGGTGATATCCCCGCCATAGCTGAAATCGGGGCCCTCGGCGCTCAGCAAGAGAACACGTGTATCTGTCCGATCGGCAAGGTCTTGGATCGCAGCGCCAAGCCCAAGCGCCAGCTCATTGCTCAACCGGTTCTGCGGCGGGTTGTTGAGGACGATGCGCGCAATGCCGTCTTCATGCGTATAGGTAACTGCAGGCATTAGTTTCTCCTGGGTTCTGGAAATTCTTGCTGGTAAGACTTTTTGGATCCGTTTCCACCACGGTCATGTTTCCGAGCGGAAAAACGCCAGAGCCTCCTCCACAAAAGCTTCATGATATTGAAAGATGCCCCCATGGCCGGCGTCCCGGTAGAGAACCAGCTTTGAGTTGGGAATCGCGAGGTGAAGATGCGCCGAATTCACACTTGGCACCATGATGTCGCTTTCACCATTCGCCACGAGGACAGGGTGATGAAGCGCAGAGAAATCCGGCATTTTCTGAGCCGCATAGTCGCTGATCGCCGCGAGCTGCCTGCGAAATGTTCCCAGTGAGACCGGCTTGTCGCGGTTTTTGGATCGCTCTTTCAAACGATTTAAAAACTGCTTGGCTTGCGAGCGACCGTTCGCGGTTCGCGTGAAGAACAGACAGGTCAGGACATTTGAAAATGTGAGCATGGCCCTGAATTGATTGCGGTAGGCCATCGAGGGGATCTTATCGATCCCAACGCCGCCCTTCGGACCAATCCCTGCAAGGATGATTTTACGGAATAGATCAGGCTCCTTCAGTGCAGCCGTTTGTGCAACGGCACCGCCCAATGAAAATCCTAAAACGTCAACCTGGCTAAATCCCAATGCCTTGATAAAGGCAATTGCATCATCGGCCATCTCGTCCACAGTCTCCGGCGTTTTCCCCTCCGAGCTGGCGACCCCACAATTGTTGAAGGTGATGACCATATGGTGCCTTGCCAGGCCATCGATCACTCGTGGATCCCAATTGTCGAGATTACCAGCCAGATGGTTAAGGCAAATGATCGGAACATCACGATGCGCCCCCGTCACACGATAGGTGAAGTTCGTTCCGTTTACGGACGCTTTTTGCGTAGGAGAGTTGGTGTAATTCGTGCTCATTTCCAGCATGAAACCTCCCGGTTAATAGTCTGGTTTTAGGACCATTAACTCTTTTAGTCTTGAAATGCAACCATTGATTTGGT
This sequence comes from Pseudomonadota bacterium, assembly GCA_039817885.1. Taxonomy (GTDB): domain Bacteria; phylum Pseudomonadota; class Alphaproteobacteria; order Caulobacterales; family Hyphomonadaceae; genus CALLCD01. Next base: position 2,811 of record JBCBUY010000146.1, read on the forward strand.
ACGAGAAAAAAACGTAGTTTTGGAAAGACGCATGGCGCAAAAACACACACAGACCTGTGCAATCGCTTCGGCACTGAATATTTTTGGGGATCGCTGGACCTTGTTGATCATTCGCGAGGCCTTTTACGGCACCACGCGATTTGGCGACTTTCTGAAGAATACGCAGATCTCAAAGAACCTGCTGACGGATCGCCTTGGCAAGCTCGTTGAAGACGGAATCATGGAACGTGTGGAGTTCGCCGACCGCGGAACGAACTTCAAGTACGCCCTGACGGAGAAAGGCCTCGCGCTTGATGTGGTCATGATCGCGATCCAACAATGGTCTGAGAAGCAGATTTACGGATCTGGAAACGAGCCCGTTCTCATCACGGATCGGTCAACCAATGCGCCGCTCCAAGAACTCCGGTTGACGAATGCGGATGGCGATCAGGTCTCGTTAGCAGATGTCGACTTCGCGCCTGGACCAGGTGCCGACAAGCATGCGCGCGCACGGATTAATGACATTCCTCGCCCCGACGCGGAGGAGTCGATATGAGCAAACACAAAATCTGCTTGATAACCGGGGTTGGCCCCGGAACCGGTCAGGCCTTAGTCAACCGATTTGCTTTAGATGGGTATCAGGTGGCGATGATGGCGCGGTCCGAGGATCGGTTGCAGGAGATCAAAGACCGCACGCCTGGCACGCATGCCTTTCCCTGCGATGTATCCGACACGGCACAATTGACGACACAAGTGGAGGCGATCAAGGCTTCACTCGGCGCACCCTCAATCGTGATCCACAATGCCGTCGGTGGAGCCTTTGGCAGCTTTCTCGATATTCAACCTGAGCAACTTGAACAGAACTTCCAGATCAACGCGATGGCGCTTTTGCATCTTGCGCGGCTAACTGTGCCTGACATGATTGAACAGGGCGGCGGCGCCTTTCTCTGCACGGGGAATACATCGGCCTATCGCGGCAAGGCACAATTTGCTGGGTTCGCGCCAACCAAGGCAGCGCAGCGCATTTTGCTTGAGAGCATTGCTCGAGAAGCTGGTCCAAAGGGCGTTCACGCCGCCTATGTGGCCATCGATGCAGTGATCGACGTTCCGTGGACCAGAGAACGCTTCGCTGACAAGCCAGACGAATTTTTCTGCAAACCGACGGATATCGCCGAAGAGTGCTTCCACATTGCGCATCAAGCGAGGTCTGCCTGGGCCTCTGAAGTGATCATTCGTCCATTCGGCGAAAATTGGTAATGCGCTGATGAAAGACGCTGTGTTCAATCCAAAGCCTTTGAACCTGGCTAAGCCGGCGCTTGATATCGGACTGTTCACCAACCAAGTCGATCAGCTCCGATGGCGTTTTGCCAGAATCTTGCAAGCTGATCG
>JBCBUY010000147.1:0-4101 GCA_039817885.1 Pseudomonadota bacterium
CTGTGGGGCAAAGTACACCGAGAATTCTGCGATTTCACAGGGTGCGCCCGAGGTTGTAACATCCGCATTGGCTGAGCATGCGAGCAGTGCCATGCTGGCGATTAATCCAAGTTTTTTCCCACTCATCTTCGTCTCCCGTGTCGTTCCTAACCGGGATCTATAGTGATCTCATAATGGGGCGAAATGGTGCGTTTCTCTTGATGATTGAGGCGGTTACAGGGTCTTGTTTGGAAAATTCCCCTGTCAGGATTGGTACATAGTCGCAAGAAGCCATCGACGCTGGTTGGGCATTTCGCTAAAGGGGCGAATCATCAATCTGTTGGAATACGAAAAATCGGGGCAGTCCGCGTTGAATAGAAAAATTGTGATTGTCGGCGTCGGCGGTACGTTGCGACAGGGATCCTCCACCGAACGAGCTGTTAGCGACGTTCTTCGCCACGCCGAATCGCTTGGCGCTGAAACGGAAATGGTCGCTGGGCCGGCGCTGGCCATGCCCTTTTACTCCACGGAGACCGACGAGCGAACGCCCGAGGCGAGAACACTCGTTAGCGCCTTGAGGCGCGCTGATGGCGTGGTCATTGGATCCCCCGGATATCATGGGGGCGTATCGGGTCTTTTGAAGAATGCCCTCGATTATGTCGAGGATTTGCGCAGCGATGATCGACCTTATCTCGATGGCCGGGCTGTTGGATTGATCGCCTCTGCGGCCGGTGAGCAGGCGGCAATGACGACGCTTGGCATGCTGCGCGATATTACCCATGCGCTTCGAGGTGTTCCGACCCCCTATGGCTGCGTTTTCAACAGCGCAGACCGATCTCAGGAACGGCTAGATGATACTGCCAACAAGCTCAAACTTGTGGGAGATCAAGTCTTTACAATCGCTGCTGCCTTATCGGCGCTGCGAAGCTCGTGACAAATGTGCTCGCGATACGGTGACTTTACCTGAGTAGCAGATTTAGGCTGTTATCCTAGATAGTATAAATATTGGGGATGCAGTTTTGCGATGGATCAATATGATCTGTTTGCAAAAGCCTTGGGTTAGGAACGGAATTATGGCGGCACTACCCGAACAACGTATGAGTATTTTGACGCTCGGGGTGAGCGATGTGGCCATATCCCGTGAGTTCTATGAGACGGTTTTGGGCCTTCAACCCTTCATGACCGAGGGGATTGTCATGTACAATCTTGGTGGGTTTGCCCTGGGGATCTGGGAGCGTTGCAAGCTTCATGAAGACATTGGATTGATGGGAAACACCTGCCCGCCAGGCATTTGTCCAAACTTTGCGATTGCATACAATGCGCGCTCAGAGGCGGAAGTGGATGCCATTTTCAATAAGCTTGAAGCGGCCAATGTAGATATTAGCAAGCATCCCCATAAGGCCTCCTGGGGTGGTTATTCAGGATACTTTCTCGACCCGGACAGCAATGCCTGGGAAGTCGTCTACAATCCGTTCTGGCCGATTGAAGAAGATGGGCGACTTCGCTTGCCCGTGACAGCTAGCGTATAATCTCTGTTCCGTTTAGGGGCGAACGCGGCCAATTGCACGCGGTTGGCTTCACTCTCCCGTGGCACCAAGTGCCGTTTAGCTTGCAAAGGCAATCGCATGAACACGCCGCCCATTCATTGGCTCGATGATATTGATAGCACGAATGAGGAGGCCAAGCGCCGCGCGGCAGCATCGGGGTTTCAGGATCAGTGGATTGCCGCCCGGTCGCAGACAGCCGGGCGCGGGCGGCTTGGGCGGAGTTGGCAATCCCCGACGGGAAACCTATTTGCGAGCGCGCTTTTTCACTGGAAACGACCCCTTGCAGAGGCGGTTTGCGTACCGTTTGTAGCTGCTCTGGCGGTTGCCGACACGGCTGAACAATTTGCGCCGGGATGTGGCGCGAAGTTGAAATGGCCGAATGATGTGCGCGTGAACGGCGCGAAACTTTCCGGGATTCTTGTGGAATCCGGGGAGGGGCCGTCTGGGCGTTGGTTGGTGGTCGGGATCGGTATGAATGTCGCATCCGTGCCGGAAAACATCGATCAGGCGGGCACATGCCTGTCTGATCTCCGGGGGCAGATATTGTCGGTCGATCTTGTACTGGACACGTTGGTGGAGTGTTTTTCCGAGCGGCTTCAACAGGCTGAGAACGCTTTCGATTTCACACGGCGCGACTGGCTGGCGCGCGGCGAAGGCCTAAACGAGGAGGTCAGGGTTATGGTCGACGGCTCCCCTGTCATTGGGGTCTTTGAAGGGCTCGGGCCGGATGGTGCGCTATTGTTGCGTTTGCAGAATGGTGAATTGCACACCATAAGGGCGGGCGATGTTGAATTGATCCGAGAAGGACACTGATCAGACATGTTGCTTGCCATTGATGTGGGAAACACGAACAGCTTGTTCGCCCTGCAAAAAGACAGTGAATGGGTCGCTCAATGGCGTATTGGCACCGATCCCACACGGACGGCGGACGATTATGCTGTCTGGCTGCATCAGCTTTGTCACATGAACGGTCTCGAGTTCAGCGATATCAAAGGCTGCATTGTCTCTGCCGTTGTCCCGCAAGCGATATTCAACTTTCGGAATCTGGGCCGTCGCTATCTTGGTGTCGAGCCGATGATTGTTGGCGATCTCGGCGTTGAGCTTGGTGTGCCGGTGCGTATTCGCAGACCGGAACAGGCGGGTGCCGACAGGCTGGTCAACGCGGTGGGGGCGCATTCTGCTCATAAGGGACCGCTGATCGTGGTCGACAGTGGCACGGCGACAACGTTCGATGTGCTGGGCCCGGACGGCGGGTTTGAGGGCGGTATCATCTGTCCTGGGATCAATCTTTCCATGCGCGCGCTTCACGATGCTGCCGCACAGCTTCCCCGGATTGCGATCCAGCGCCCGGACCAGGTCATTGGCCAGGATACGCTGGGCGCGATGCAGTCCGGTGTGTTTTGGGGCTATATTGGTCTTATTGATGGCTTGATCCGCCGGATTAAATCCGAAGCGGAGCGGGATTTGACCACCGTGGCGACGGGCGGCATTGCGTCGCTGTTCGAGGGAGCCAGTGAGGAGATCGATGTTTACGATCCAGATGTTACCATTCGCGGGCTTCTCGATATTTATAATCGAAACAATCACCAGACCAAAGCCGAATGAGCCGCGCTGAACTGGTCTTTCTGCCGCTTGGCGGGTGTGAAGAGATTGGGATGAATCTCAACGCTTATGGGTTTGGTCCGCCCGAAGCCCGGCAGTGGATCATTGCCGATCTCGGGGTGACCTTCGGAGACGATACAACCCCCGGCATCGATGTGATCTGCGCTGATCCGACCTATCTCGAAGGCGAGCAGATTGAGGCGATTGTTCTCACCCATGCCCATGAGGACCATATCGGCGCGGTGGGGCTTTTGTGGCCCCGCTTCAAGGCTCCGCTCTACGCGACACCGTTTACGGCGGAGCTTGCGCGCGCCAAGCTGATTGAGCGCGGGGTTGAAGAGGATCACTTAAACACGATTGCGCCGGGTGCGCGTCTCGAGATCGGACCGTTCAGCGTCGAGTTTATTCCGATGACCCACTCCATTCCGGAGATGCAGGGGCTTGCGATCCGGACACCGCTTGGAACCATTCTCCATACGGGTGATTGGAAAATCGATCCCGACCCGCAATTGGGGGACGATATTGCCATTGGCCGGCTTGAAGCGCTCGGCGATGAGGGCGTCCTCGCCATGGTGTGCGATTCCACCAATGTCTTTGAGGAGGGAGAGGCGGGGTCGGAGGCCACGGTGCGCAGCGCTCTGATAGATCTGATTGCTGACCAAACAGGCAAGGTTGCTGTGACGACATTTGCGTCCAATGTCGCCCGCGTGGAATCGATCATTCTCGCCGCTGAGGCCGCCGGTCGCCATGTTTGTCTGGTTGGCCGCTCAATGCACAAAGTGACCAATGCCGCCAAGATTGCCGGCATGCTGCAGGGGGTCCGTGACTTTCTCGACGAGGAAGAGGCGGGTTTCCTGCCGCCAGACAATGTTCTCTATATCTGCACAGGTAGTCAGGGGGAGCCTCGCGCTGCGCTCGGCCGCATAGCCCGCAACGAGCATCGACACGTGACGCTTGGACCAGACGATACGGT
>JBCBUY010000148.1:0-4001 GCA_039817885.1 Pseudomonadota bacterium
CTTGCCGTGAAGGTGAATGACACGATTGAAAATATCGGAGCACGGCGATTGCAAACCGTGCTGGAGCGTTTGTTGGATGAGTTATCGTTCGATGCCCCCGATCGTGCGGGGGATACGGTGACGATGACGGCAAATGATGTGGCCGAAAAGGTTGGCGGCCTTGCCGGCGATTCGGATATGTCGAAGTTTATTCTTTAGGACGCTTTTCGCCGGAGGGGGCGGTGCTGTTTTCCCCAGTTGAAGAGTTCTCGCAGCACGGGTTCAAGCGATTTCCCGGTTTCAGATAGTCGATAATCGAAACGCCCACGGGCATATTCGTCCTTAATGAGAATGCCGTCGGCGACCAGGCGGTTGAGCCGATCGGTTAGAACATGGCGGGTGAGGCCAAGACTCCTCTGGAATTGCTGGAAGCGGGATAGACCCAGACAGCAATCCCGAAGGATCAGAAGTGTCCATCGGTCGCCAATCACAGACAGTGCGCGGGCGATGGGGCAGATATCATTCTCGAGATTCGACCATTTCATCCTTTCCTTATTAGCTGATTTGAGTAAAAGTTTCAAAACAGAACTTTGTTTTTTGCTCATGAGATTAGATAGTCTGAAAAAGGAACTGATATGCCCTGCTCATTTGAATTCTTCTATGACTACACAAGCCCGACGGCCTATATTGGCGATTATGCCGCGCGCGGTGTTGCCGAGCGGACGGGCGCTGAGATGATCTATCGTCCGATGTTTTTGGGTGGGGTCATGCAGGCGACCGGGAACAGACCGCCCGGCACTGTTGAAGCGAAAGCCAAATATATGGGCGCTGATGTTCCAAGGTGCGCGGCGCGATATGGTTTGAGCTTTCAGTTCAATCCGGCTTTTCCGCTCAAAACCTTGCCGATCCTTCGCGCCAGCATTGCGCTTGCGGAAGAGGATCCGGTGGCATTCGCGACCTTTCGTGATGCTTGTTGGGCACGGATTTGGGGCGCAGATGGGCCGAAAAACCTTGGCCGGTCTGCCGAGATCGAGGCGCTGTGTCAGTCAATCGACATGGACCCGGAACGTATCCTTGCCATGGGAAAGGATGACGGTCTTAAAGCGAAATTGTCGGCGAACACCGAGGAGGCCGTCGAGCGCGGTGTTTTCGGTGCGCCGACCTTTTTCGTTGGTGAAGACATGTTCTTCGGCCACGACCGGCTGGATTATGTTGAGGAGCGGGTCGCTTAGTTTGCGAGCGCGTCCAGCTTTCCGAAATGCTCTGCCAGAAGATAGTAGAAGGTGACGCGGGATTTGTTCCCGCCCTCTGGTTTCATCTTGTCGCAAACCGCTTCAATCGCGGCGTCGAGTTCGGCATTGGATTGCGCCAAGCCGAGTTTGCTGCGGCACCACCGGTCTCGAACACGCTGAAGCTCGGTTTCGTCTGAACAGGAGACCAGGGAGCTGTCCCGATTTCTCAAGGCAATACCCAGATGCCCTACGATTTTTTCCGCTGCCGCCTGATTGTACCCATTGGCATATTTCCTGACATTTTCAGCATATTGAGATGCGTCCGCCATTAATTTTCGTCCCCTATAATCAACTCACTCATCGCCTGAATCTCTGAACGAAATGTCAGGCTGAGCCGGAGACTACAGTTCGCGCTTATAGTGTCAATTTCATCACTGCTTTAAGCGCAGGGGGAGCGATGGGTGGCATTCAGCTTATCAATTTCGGACTCGAGTTCTTCGCCCCACGGTAGGTCGAATGCGTCGATGCACGTTTCCAGCTGTTCCATCGTGGTCGCCCCGATGATCGTTGATGTTGTGAAGGGGCGGGTGTCGCAGAAACGGATGGCAAGATGGCTTGGATCAATTTCGTGCTCGGCAGCGAGATCGAGATAGGCATTGATGGCGGTCTCAGCGCCGGTGCATTCGTAACGTTGTAAGCGGTCAAAAAGCTGTTTGCGGGATCCCTTTGGTAGGGCACCGTCACGGTACTTCCCTGTAAGATACCCCTGGGCAAGCGGTGAGTAGGCCAGAAGGCCGACGTCTTCACGGATCGCAATCTCGTCCAAGCCTTCCTCGAATTTGCGAGACACAAGATTGTAGACATTTTGGATGGACTGTATGCGCGGCAAGTCTCGCGCGTCGCTCTCGGCGAGAAACCGCATCACGCCGAACGCGGTTTCATTGGACACACCAATATGGCGAATGCGGCCAGCTTCAATGTGGTGGTTCAAATGGTCGAGAATATCTTCGAAAGGCTCATAAGCATGCGAATAGGCCTTCGCATCCATCTTTCCGCCGAACAGACCGACGGGGCGATCTGGCCAATGAAGCTGATACAGATCGATATAGTCGGTCTGAAGCCGCTTCAGGCTTTTTTCGACCGCCTCATCAATTTGCGCCTTGGTTTGGCGCGTCCACTCAACATCGCTGTCGCGGGTCCAGAGCATTTTAGACAGACCGGCGATCTTGGTTGCGAGAATGACGTCCTGGCGGCGGCCCGTTTTCTGGAACCAGGTGCCGATAATGCGTTCAGTGTTCCCTTGTGTTTCTGGGGCTGGCGGGATCGAGTACATTTCTGCGGTGTCCCAAAATGAAACACCGCGTTCGAGGGCATAGTCCATTTGGGCATGTCCCTCGGCTTCCGTGTTTTGGGTGCCCCACGTCATTGTTCCGAGACAACAATTGGTGACCTGCAGTCCTGTGCGCCCAAGGGCACGTTTCTCGATAGCCATTCTTTAAGTCTTTCTGGTGAGATTGCGCGGAATTGGAATGCCTAGATTGATCGATTTGGCAATGGTTTTCCTTGCGAAACGGGCCCAAAACGACAATATTAGGAGCAAGTTGCCCGTGCGAGTGGGCGGATATGATTAAAGGGATACTGAATCGATGAATGATTTCAACCGACAATACGGCGCTATCCCCGGACGGGCGATGGACATGTCGACCGATGCCGGCTTGAGAGCTTTCATGCTCGGCGTCTACAACAAACTGGCGTTGGGCATCGCTCTGGCGGGCCTTCTGGCCTTTGTTGCTGGTACCGTGCCGCCTGTTACTCAGCTTGTGTTTGGCACACCGCTGTTCTTCGTCGTCCAGTGGGGACCGATCGCGCTTCTGGTTGGCTCCATGTTTTTCATGAAGAATCCATCTCCGATGGGAACGGCCGTGCTTTATTGGTCCATTGTAACCTTGCTGGGCTTGGGTCTGGGGATCTGGGTGGCGATGGCTGAATCCGCGACCGGGTTCTCAACGCGCGGCGGCATTGGTGGTTCGCTCACCTATGTGACGATTGCGAAAGCCTTCTTCATCACGGCGTCTGCTTTCGGCGCGCTATCGCTGTTTGGCTACACCACGAAGCGCAATCTTGGCGGCATCGGCAATTTTGCCATCATGGCGATCTGGGGCGTGCTTGCCCTGTCTCTCTTGAACTTCATCCTGCCTCCTTCGAGCACATTTGAGTGGATCATTATGGGTGCAGTATTTGTGCTGTCTGCCGTGATCGTGGCCTGGCAGACACAGGAACTGAAAGAAGGCTATTACCAGCTTGCTGGCGATCAGCGCGGCATGGCTGTGATGACGAATTGGGGTGCTCTCAACTTCTTCATCAGCTTCGTGAATATGTTCCGCATTGTTCTCATGCTTCTTGCGTCCCGCGAATAGGATCAGAAGCAACGGATCCAAGAATTGCCCCGGGCCGAAGGCTCGGGGTTTTTCTTTGGGAGATAGGCGATGCCGCTATTATCTACTCGTCGAGACTCCCGGCATACTTCGCCAAGGTCTCTGCTCCGGTCAGGCGCGGCGCATCGTCTTTGAAATCATACCAACCGGGCTTTTCGTCGATGAAGATATGTTCGTTGATTCCGAGGTCGTCTGGCAAATCAAACAGACCCGCCTGGGCGGAAAAGGTCTCCACGGATTTCAATTTGTAGAAGAGCGTGGTGCCGCAGGATTTGCAGAATGCGCGGGTTGCCCATTCCGAGCTGTCATAGGTCGCGATACGGTCCCTGCCGGCGGTTATTGTGACGCCGTCTTC
>JBCBUY010000149.1:0-3787 GCA_039817885.1 Pseudomonadota bacterium
TTGGCTGACCGCAGGAAAGACGGCGCTCACCATCGCCGAAATGATTGAAACCGGACAACCAATATGCGCGGCCATATTCTGGTGCATGGAAAATGGCCGCGATGCCCTTTGCGACAAGATCGGCTGGGACGAAGTCGCAGCGATCTGCAGGGTCCAGTGGTATGAGCGGCAGGCGACCGCGGAGCATTGAGCCAATGAATAGATGGAAGCCCTGGAAGTTTGCGATGTGTCCGGTTTCAGAATGGCCGACAACAATAGATGGGCGGATGATGGTCCAATTGAGGTCGCTTGCCCGCACGAGAGATTCTGCTGTTCGTTTTGATTCAATATAGGCTGACTGCGCGCCTCTTTTCGGGCCGAAATCCTTTGTGCAATAGGCCGTGGAAACATAGTGAAGCGGCACATCGGCGTCGGCGGCGAGGGCGAGGATGTTTTTCACGCCGTCAATATTTGTCTCCTCGAGGCCTTCCGCCCCTGCGCCCATATCTGTCACCGCTGCGGCGTGGATAATCGATGTGATCTCGTTCGTAAGGCTCGAATATTCGGTTGCATCGAGGCCCAGCTTGGGCGCACGGATATCGATGGAGACTTGCCGCGCCTCGCTGTTCGGCTGGGCGCGATGTCTGCCTAAAATCAAATTCTCTGGCGCGAAGAGCTTTACAAGCTCAGTTCCGACGACTCCGCTCGCGCCTGTGAGTAGGATGGATTGGGGCATGTGCCCTCCAAGTCTTGTCATCCTTCTACCGCCGGGTCGTATGATTGGCCTGTCACGATTGTGTGTCAGGCCGCAAATTTAAGCGCTTCGACTGGGTCGATATCGCCATCATAGAGTGCTCGGCCGAGGATAGATCCAGCGATTGGGTTGATACCTTCGCGGCCTTTGAGCGCAATAATATCATCCGTGGACTTTACGCCGCCTGATGCGATGACAGGGATAGACACCGCGTCGGCGAGGGTTCCGGTGAACCCGATATTGACGCCGGTCTTCATGCCGTCGCGGCCAATATCCGTGGCAACAATCGCTGCGACCCCGCATCCTTCGAAGGCTTTGGCAAGTTCGATTGCCGGTATGTCGGAGGCTTCTGCCCAACCTTCGACAGCGACCATGCCGTTTACGGCATCAATGCCAACAACGACCTGGCCGGGCAGGGCTGCGGCGGCGGCTTTGACGAGGCCAGGGTCTCGCAAAGCGACCGTTCCAAGAATGACCCGAGCAATCCCAGCCTCGAGCCAACGATCGATGTCGTCGCGGGTGCGAATGCCACCGCCAAGCTGGACCGGGACTTGGGTGGATTTCAAGATCCTGGCGACGGCTGCGGCGTTTGTGGCGCGGCCATCGAAGGCCCCGTTCAGGTCAACCACGTGAAGTCGATCAAACCCCATTTCGGCAAAGCGCGCAGCTTGATCACCTGGGTCTGTATTGAATGTCGTTGCCTGGTTCATGTCCCCTTTGATCAGACGAACGCATTGGCCGTCTTTCAAATCGATGGCGGGATACAAGTGAAATTTTGTCATGGTTGCCAGAGCACGAAGTTGGAGAGGAGTTTGAGACCTGTGGCCTGGCTCTTCTCCGGATGGAATTGTGTGCCGAAGATATTATCACGGCCAATCGCAGCGGTGATAGATCCGCCATAATCAGTCGAGACGAGGGTATGGGATGCGTCTTCGGTTTGGATTGCGTAGGAATGGACGAAATAGACATGCGGCTCCGGTCCGAGTCCCTCGAGAATTGGGTGCGGCGCGGCGATCTCCAATTCGTTCCATCCCATATGGGGAACAGGACGATTTCCGGACGGGGAAATGCGGTCGACAGTTCCGGGAATCCAGCCAAGGCCTTTGGTGTCTCCGTCCTCGCGGCCAAGGTCCGCCAAGAGTTGCATGCCGACGCAGATGCCGAGAAAGGGTTTGCCTTTTTCAAGGACTTCCTCGGTGAGGCTTTCGATCAGTCCATCTCGAGCGGAGAGTTTTTCCATGCAATCGGCGAAGTGGCCGACGCCGGGAAGGACGATCCGGTCAACATGGCGAAGGACTTCTGGATCTGAGGTGATCCGGATTTCTCTCGTTTTCTTTGCGTTGTTTGCCGCCACTCGCAGGGCTCTGCCGGCCGAGTGCAGGTTTCCCGAACCATAATCGATGAGGGCGATGGTCTTCATTCCGGCTCTTTAGGGGGAATGGCCGCGCGGCGCAATCAAGTGGAATTGAGCAGGAGCGTTGCTTGATTTAAAGTGGGGACGGGAAGGGGACGTTCCATGAGATATGTTTTGTTCGCAGGCATTTGTATGTTGGCTGGATGTGCAAGTGCGCCTGAGCCCAATGCTGAGCCCGATGTTCCGGCTCCTCCGAGCGAGGAGGCCGGCGCGCCGGGGCCGGGTGGAATTGCCGCGCCACCCCCACGCGGGATCGCGTCTCGAGAGCCTGTGTTCCAGCCAACGGAGATCCCGGCTGAGAGGTGTATAGGCGGTGGATATCATTGTGTTCGGATTGTTTACGGCACCAATCGGGATCGTTTGCCGTTCGATCCGGGCGAGCAAATGGCATATGGAACAGAGCCGGAGCAGACTGACATTGCCTATGATGTTCCTGAGGGGCTTCTGCAATTGCCGACCACAACGCGGCTGGAAACCGGTGAAGCTATCGTCACTATTCCCGCGCTTCATCAGCCGGGGGATCCGATCCGTCGGAAGGGGAGTGATCGGGATGCGGTGAGTGAGGACGAGCGCAACAAGCTGTTCTCCTTTCTTCGCCCGCCAGAACACTTTTCCTCCTATGAGCAGTTTTCGGATGTCGTCACGCAGCTTTTTGATGAGGCGAGCGACAAGGACGCGCTTCTCCATGTCCACGGGTTCAATGTGTCTTTTCGCAATGGCGCGTTTCGGGCGGCGCAGCTGAAAAGTGATACGGGATTTGAGGGGCCGACTTTTTACTTTTCCTGGCCGTCCAATGCGCGGGTGCGCGAGTATTTTAATGACCAGGTCGATGGAGATATGTCAGCGCGGGCGCTCGCAAACTTCCTGATCCAGATTGAAGCGCAATTGCCCGAAGAGGGCGAGATTCATGTGATTGCCCATAGTATGGGAACGCGCGTGTTTTCCCAGGCCGTTGCTTTGCTGCGGGATTCCAGCGCCTGGGACGGACGAAATACAGATTCGGATGGAGCGCTTTTTGGTGCTGTTATTCTGGCGGCGGGCGATTTGGATAGCGGTTTGGCCCAAGAGTGGCTTGGACCTCCGGGAGAGCTTGCCCGGTCGGTAACTTTTTTAACCTCCAGAAATGATCGGGCCGTCGCGTTTTCAGGTTTCCTCAGGAATATGTTTCTCAGGAATCCCCGGCGGCGGAAGCAGAGAATTGGCTACTTTAGAGCGTCCGATGGACCGGTGGTTTTTCCGGGGGTGAATGTGTTCGATATCACCTTTTTGAAGGATCGCTTTTGGGAGCGGTTTATTTCGACCAACCATTCGACATATGCGGCGGATGAGTTTTCTTTGGATTATATTGGCAAGTTGCTCGCAGATCCCGATGTGCCGCCGGCGGTTTTGGTTCCACCCGAAAAGGGCCTTCGTCAATGCAATGCGGCGCGCACGGCAACACCCATAACCTATTGGGTGATCGGCGCATTATCAGGCCGGCGAAATCGAGTTTGTAGCGCACCCTATGAGGCAGCACGTCCCAGATCTCAGGGATGAAGCTCTGGGCGGGGATAGATCAGGATGTATCCCATAAAACCAACGCCTCTCTCAGCTCAAAACTGATCCCGCCATGGAGGATGCCGATCTCCGGGGAGAGGCCG
>JBCBUY010000150.1:0-3665 GCA_039817885.1 Pseudomonadota bacterium
GCCGAGGTGAGACAGCGTCGCCGCGGTCTCGGCGTACGCCCCGTCTACAAACGGATCGATACCTGCGCGGCGGAATTCGCGGCCAAGACACCATATCTCTATTCCACCTATGAAGCTCCGGCCTTTGGGCAAACCCATGCGGATTGCGAAGCCGGCATATCTGACCGCAAGAAAGCGATTATCCTGGGCGGTGGTCCGAACCGGATCGGGCAGGGCATTGAGTTCGATTATTGCTGCTGTCATGCAGCCTTTGCGATGGCCGATCTCGGAATTGAGTCGATTATGGTCAACTGCAATCCTGAAACGGTTTCCACCGACTATGACACATCTGACAGGCTCTATTTTGAGCCGCTGACCGAAGAGCACGTTTCCGAGATCATTGCCAAGGAACAGGGTGATGGAGAGCTTGCCGGTGTCATTGTCCAATTCGGCGGCCAGACACCGCTGAAGCTGGCAACGCCGCTCCATGAGGCCGGCGTACCGATCTTGGGAACAAGCCCCGTCTCTATCGATCTGGCCGAAGACCGCGAGCAGTTCGCCGCGCTCCTTGATACGCTTGGCATTCAGCAGGCCCCATCCGCCACAGCACGGTCCGAGGAGGAAGCGCTACAAGCCGCTCAAGCCCTCGGCTATCCTGTCATGTTGCGGCCAAGCTTTGTCCTGGGAGGCCGGGCCATGGAAATCTGCCACGCCGATGGTGATATCAAGAAGTTCGCCTCAGAAGCCCTTGCGGAAGCAATGAAAACGGGCCGCGATGACCCCTCACTCTTCCTCGATCGTTATCTCTCCGATGCGATCGAAGTCGATGTCGACGCGATTTGCGACGGCTCAGATGTCCATGTTGCAGGTGTGATGGAGCATATCGAAGAGGCCGGGGTCCATTCCGGCGATAGCGCCTGCGCGCTGCCGCCCTACACACTTCCCCCCTCGATCATTGGCCGGCTGTCTGAACAAGCCATCGCACTTGCCCAGTCGCTAAAAGTGAAGGGGCTCATCAATATTCAGTTCGCAGTGAAAGGCGACGATATCTACGTGCTGGAGGCGAACCCGCGCGCGTCGCGCACCGTACCGTTCGTTGCGAAAGCGGTCGGAGCCCCCATTGCGGGTATCGCTGCAAAAGTCATGGCTGGAGAACCACTCTCGGGCTTTGATCTGCGCAACGCAAAACCAAACAGAATATCGGTAAAAGAGGCTGTCTTCCCCTTTGGACGCTTCGCAGGCGTGGATCCCATCCTGGGGCCGGAAATGCGCTCGACCGGCGAGGTGATGGGCTGGGCAGACGATTTTGGTGCCGCGTTTCTAAAGGGTCAGATCGCCGGAGGCGTGAGCTTGCCGCAGGCGGGAAAAGTGTTCATCTCGCTTCGAGATGGCGACAAACCTGCCATCATAGAGGGGGCGAAGACGCTCATAAATGAAGGGTTTTCCATCGTCGCCACGCAAGGCACGGCAGCCTTTCTGGAAAACGAAGGGCTTGCCGTAGAGCGCATAAACAAGGTGATTGAAGGCCAGCCTCATATTGTCGATGCGCTGATCAACGGCGAAATCAATCTTGTTTTTAATACAACCCAGGGGGCGCAATCCGTTGCCGATTCGGCGTCAATTCGCTCTACGGCTGTGTCGCGAAAAATACCATATTTTACAACTCTTTCCGCGTCTCTTGCAGCCATTCAGGCGATTTTGGCCCTAAAAACACAAGATCTTGACGTTCGCCCCTTGCAATCGACATAGCAAATTCCAATCTTGACCAACTTAAATTTCCAGCCAAGCTGGTGAGTAAAGCTAAACGGTAATCCGAAGATGCAAAGAATACCTATGACCGGCGAAGGCCATGCGGCCCTCGACGCAGAACTGAAGAATTTGAAGTCCGTTGAACGCCCGGCCATCATCCAGGCGATTGCCGAGGCACGTGAGCACGGCGACCTATCGGAGAACGCTGAGTATCATGCTGCCAAAGAAAAGCAGAGCTTTATCGAGGGCCGCGTTGCAGAGCTGGAGGATAAGCTTGCGCGCGCTGAGGTGATCGATATTGCGAAGCTTTCGGGCTCATCTATCAAGTTTGGTGCAACCGTGACCTTGATCGATGTCGAGACAGAGAAAGAAGCCGTCTACAAGATTGTTGGGGAAGACGAGGCCGACGTCGCCGCCGGTAAAGTGTCGATAACTTCGCCAATCGCGCGCGCACTGATTGGTAAGGAAGAGGGTGACGAAGCAGAAGTCGCAGCACCTGGCGGACCCCGCGCCTACGAGATCGCCAGCGTGTCATATAAGTGATGGTCGTCTAGGTGAACGATGAAGCAGCATCGCTCGGGCCTTCCGTCTGGGCGGTGTCCGATGGTCGAGACGGCAATGCCGCTCAAGTCCGTGCTGTCCTTCAGGCGCTGAACGAAACCCAGCGCTGGATGCAGATCGCCCACATCCAGGGCGAGGGTCACCGAAAAGAAGCGCTCACTCTCAAAACGCCAGCGCCATTTTCCTGGTTGCCATCAAGTTGGAGCGGACTTGCGCGCGCGTCTCTACCGCTTGATCAGAAAGCCGCACTGACAGCACCTTGGCCCACGCTTTGGCTCGCGGCGGGGCGTCGAACCGCGCGATTCTCCGCCGATATGCGAGACTGGTCAGGTGGCAGGACATTCGTTGTCCACATGCTGACACCTGACCTGCCAGCGGATCGCTTCGACCTCCTTGTCACGCCGAGCCATGATGAAGCGAGCGGGCCTAATGTCGTACAGACGGTCGGGTCTCCGGCATATTTTGCCGCCGATGATGTCGAGGCATCTGGGCTCGCCTTTGCCGATCTGGCGGATGAGCGCGGGCGCAGTGCCATTGTGGTGCTGGGCGGCGATTCCAAAACCCATACGTTTGACAAGGCCGCAACAGAAAGAATGGACGTGCATATCCGCGCTGTCGCGGCTGCCGGGTGGAAACTTCGTATTACGTGTTCCCGGAGAACGCCTGTGCCGGCACGTGCCCATTTTCGAGCATTGGCAGATGAACTTGGCGCAAACTTCTGGGAGGGCCCGTCGGACGGCCCGAATCCTTATCTTGCTTGGCTGGTGTTTTCAGACGCCGCAATCGTGACCGAAGACAGCTCGAACATGTTGTCCGACGCAGCCTATTTCGGACTGCCGATACACATTGCAAGACTGACAGGCCGTTCGGCAAAATTCGACCGCCTCCATAAGAGTTTCATCGACCATGGCTGCGCGCGCTGGCTCTACGGCGGCCTCGAAACCTGGACTTATGAGCCCTTGCGCGAAGCTGACCGCGTCGCCGATCTCATCGTCGATGAACTTTTGAAACGACATCCGCAGCCGGACATTCCGTCAGCGGATGTTGTCAAACCGGACTGGCTCTAGCGACTAGTCTTTTGCGAGTTCGAAGATCACATTGATCGAGGCGGAGAACTGCAATTCGCCGCCCGATACCGGAGACGGAGCCGATTCAAAATCCGCCACAGCGGCCCGCGCCAATGCGAGAGGCTGCTGGACGTTATGTCCACCTCCACCTTCCGAGATGGAAACGATGCGGACAATCTCATAGCCCGCCGCATCTGCGTAGAGGGTCGCCCGCGCCATGGCGTCTGCGATTGCCATCCGTCGCGCCTCGTTCAAAGCATCACTGCTGTCTTCCAGGCCAAATTGGATCCCGTTCAGCGTGTTTCCGCC
>JBCBUY010000151.1:0-3563 GCA_039817885.1 Pseudomonadota bacterium
AGCGGGCCTCGGAAGTCATAAAGCAGGACCGCTTTCCTTCGGTGCCGCGGCTGATTTGGGTCACCATGTTCGTCAACGCGTGAAACGCGGAGCTGAGGCCATTGTGCTCGATTTCTCTCGCAAAACTTTCATCGACGTTTCCGCGGCCCGTGCCGTTGAAACCATCGCTTGCGATGCCAAGGCTGCTGGCAAAAGTGTGTACGTCACCGGTATGAATGCTGATGTGCGCGCAAAGCTGGCCGGACTAAAAGCAGACCACTGCTTACCCGCTGGCTCGGATTATCAAGATCGTGTAAGCGCACTTAAGGCTGCGGTAGAGGGCGTTCTTTCCAACAGATCAGGGAGTTCGGACACGGACACCGTTCCTGCAAGGTAGAGTCGACCAGGAAATAACAAAGAGAGGTAAGCCGGCGTCCAGCAGCTGGCTTATTTGCTCCGCCCTTTCTAAATTCCAGTTCAGAATGCAGCACAACCAGTTGCAGAAACCGCAGCCCTTTTCCATGGTCTTACCGCGTCATCAAACGAGGATTTCCATGCGTTTCGTCATTGCCATTGGTCTTTTGATCTCCAGCGCCCTTCCAGCTGCAGCACAATGGCCTGAGCCCCTGAATTCGGCTCTCACCCGCAGCCCCAACGGGCCCAATTATGTCTTCGATGTAGAAAGAACCTCAACTGACACGGACGACGATGGCGAAACACTAAGAGCCTATGCGCGCGTCGATCCAAACGCAGAAGATCTCAAGCAGATTACGCCAGCCCACCTCGTCGACAACAGCCTGCCGGGCAGCTCATTTCGAGCGCTGGCAGGCATTGAAAGCGCTCTGGAGGACGGCATTTGGTGCACACGATTTGCAGAGGACGTGCCCCGTGATCCAGACGACATTGAAATCGTCTCGGAAGACGAAAACACAATCACCTACGCATTCACACCCCCCGTCGCCGAAGATGCCGAGGGACCGGAAAAGAAAATCACTCGCCGCACCAGAGCCGAGATAACTGTCTCCAAAACAAACCCGGCCGTTCTTAACTATGCCAGAGAGTTGACGAGAACGGTCACCATTTTTGTCGTCGCCAAAATACGGAAGGCAGATAGCGAGGTCACATGCACCCGCGCGCCCGACGGAAGAACATATACGAGTTATTTCCAGTCCGAATTTCAAGCGAGTGGCATCGGCGATGGCGGGAATGCCAGCGAGATGAGGATCACGGCGATTTACGATCCCGAAACAGGTGAGCTACTTGCGCCCGAAAGCTAGTTATCAATCGCTGATAAGTTTGTAACCGACCCCCCTCACAGTCTGCAGGTGGATCGGTTCTCTCGGATTAGGTTCTATCTTGCGTCTCAGTCGGGTGACCTGAACGTCTATCGACCGCTCCATATTCCCAGCCGTCTGCGTAAAGAGTTCTTGCCGTTCTACCGGCCGCCCCAGCCGGCTGGCCAACACCGTCAGCAAGTGGCGCTCCCCTTCCGTAAGGTGCACGCGCTTTTCGCCGTCCCGAAGGTCACCCCGCATGGGATCAAACACCAGGCCTGACAACCTGATCTTCTGAAGCGGTTTCTCAGAACCGGTGCGCCTTAGGATAGCAGCGATGCGCAAGGTCAGCTCTTCCGGATCAAAAGGCTTAGGCAAATAGTCATCTGCGCCCTGTCGAAGCCCCTCGATGCGATCTTCAAGCAGATCTCGCGCCGTCAGCAGAATAACCGGAATCGCATTTGTCTCCCTGAGGGAAGCCAAAAGCGTCAACCCGTCCTCTCCCGGCATCATGATGTCCAAAATGGCCAGATCAAAATCCAAGCCGACCATCATCGACTTTGCCGTCTTCGCGTCTTTAGCCGTCGTCACACGGTAGCCAGCCGTCGCAAGATACCGTTTCAATAGGGTTCTGATGCGATCATCATCGTCGACGACCAATAGATGTTGAGCTTCTGACATGCCTATATATCTGCCATCAGCGCCGCGAGAGGAAGAGCCCCCCAGACATGAACGTGTTCTGGATGGCGAATAAACCTGTGCTCGGCACTCGTGCAATTGCGTGCGGTGTGTTGACTTCCATCGGCCCCCTCGGACAATGCATTGCAGACTTATGAAAGCGCAAGAAAAGGCAAAATTAAGATGGATGCCAGCCCCTACGATGATCGCGACGGCCATATCTGGCTGGATGGGCACTTTGTTCCCTGGCGTGACTCCAAAGTCCACGTTTTGACCCACGGCATGCATTACGCCTCCTGCGTATTCGAAGGAGAGCGGGCTTATGCCGGCGAGATATACAGGTCCAAAGAGCACTCCGAACGCCTCGCCAGGTCCGCAGAAATACTTGGGTTTGATCTTCCGTTCACGGTCGATCAGATTGAAGACGCCAAGAAGGAAACACTCGCCAGATCGGGTCTCGACAACGCTTATGTGCGTGCCTTTGCCTGGAGAGGTTCAGAGCAGATGGGAATCCTCGCCGAGGAGTGTTCAGTTCGGCTTGCCATAGCCTGCTGGCACTGGGGTGACTATTTTGAAGACAAGATGAAAGGCATCAGGATGACGAACGCCGCCTATGCGCGACCGTCGCCCGAAACCGCACCAAGCGCCGCAAAAGCATCGGGGCTCTACATGATCTGCACGATATCCAAGCAAAAGGCCAAAGACGCCGGTTATGCCGATGCGCTGATGCTGGACCATGAAGGTCATGTTGCCGAAGCCACCGGCGCGAATATCTTCTTCACCCGAGATGGTGCTATTCATACACCAATCGCTGATCGCTTTCTCAACGGCATAACGCGCCAAAGCGCGATCAAGCTCGCTGAAGCCCGGCAGATCGAAGTCGTCGAGCGTCGCATATCCCCCGACGAATTGCCGACGTTTGACGAGTGCTTTATCACCGGAACAGCGGCAGAAATCACGCCGGTCGCAGAAATCGCCGAACACACATTCACGCCAGGCACGATATCCGAAGCGCTGGTCGAAGATTATAATCGGCTCGTCCACCGCAAAATCAGTTTGGATTGGGGCTAAAAATCACCACACACGCGAGTGGGCTGCCTACCAATTCGCCCAACTGACATAAAAATTGCATGACTGTGCATTCGACCTTGCGCAACACTGGTTCTGCTGGGAAAAGATATGATGGTTATGTTTCGAAGCGTCCGGGGTGTGTTGGGCCTTTTATGTCTCGCTGGGTGCGCGACTCAATCTTCCAC
Organism: Pseudomonadota bacterium; assembly: GCA_039817885.1. Lineage (GTDB taxonomy): Bacteria > Pseudomonadota > Alphaproteobacteria > Caulobacterales > Hyphomonadaceae > CALLCD01. Next base: position 3,188 of record JBCBUY010000151.1, read on the forward strand.
CCTCGAACTCTCTGAGCGCCGCACCGCTGAAGTTCAGCGAATCGTAGCCGCCAAATCCTATTCGGACTTTCTTCGCGGGCGCTATGCGGCGCTCACCAACGATCCCATCCGCGCTGCCGAAGCCTATAGCGGCGCAGCCTCCAACAACCCCTACAATGTCGACCTTCTGGAGCGCGCTGTTTTTTCATCGCTGATCTCGGGCGACACGAAGAATGCAATCCAGCTGTCTCGGCAAGCGCGCACAGACACGGTGGCGATGTCCGATCTTCCAAAACTTGTTCTGGGTGTGGACGCACTCGCAAGCAGAGGCGATGCAGACAAGGCAGCGGCCTTCTTTGAAGCTCCCATGGCGAGCCAGTTTAACGCAATGGTTGCG
>JBCBUY010000152.1:0-3387 GCA_039817885.1 Pseudomonadota bacterium
CGCTATACTTGCAATCAAGAGCTTTCTAAAGGTCGCCCCATGGCTGCCCTTCGCCGACGCATCTCCTATGGCCTGCTATGGGTCTATAAACGCACGCTAAGCCCAGTGTTTTTTGCGTTCGGGACACGTTGTCGCCATGAGCCGACCTGTTCAGAGTATGGTGCTGAGTGCGTCTCGCGCCATGGTATTTGGGCCGGCGGGTGGATGACTTTGGCGCGGGTGTTGCGGTGTCGGCCGGGTGGCTCTTCCGGTTACGATCCTGTGCCTGACGAGGCTCCGGACGTGGCCCCCTGGCAACCCTGGCGATATGGCTGGTGGCGCGGCGAAGGGTCCGACTGATCCGGGAAGAGGGCGATCTTGTTACTCTGACTGTTTGGCCAATTCCCGTTCGAGGAGGAAATCAAAGCATTTGGCAGCGTTGCCGCTGGACGTGCTGAAACTGAAACCATCACTCGGTGAGGTGCTCACGCATTCTTCCTCATCATTATCTGGAAATTTGAAACACAGATTCTCGGCGTCGAGCCGAACTGGAAACTCGCATTCGTTGACGAGATTTGCGTCGTCGAGAGAGGCCAGGGGCGGGTTAAAGCTGAAGGAAAACTGGCATCCGCACCGCGTGTAGCTGCGCGAGATACTGGTAGAATAGCTCTCTGTCACCGATGTGGTCGACGTTTTGGAGCTCCAGGTTTCGCTTCGGCTACTCTGTTTGCTCTCGACATTCACAGTCTGTGCGGCAGATTCTGGCACATATGCGAGACATGCTCCTAAAGCCAACGCTGTCGCAAAGGCACGATTTATCATCATTTTTTCCCCACCGAATTATCCCCTAAGATTATTCATGGTTAACATTTTTAGGGTCTCCCTTCAATTTGAAGCGCGCCGAGGTTCGACCGCAGAGCGTCCGGATATTGAATTGGGGAAGTCTTCATGCCATATGCCGCCTATGATTACGCAGAGGTACATTGCCGGTCTAACAGACCGAACTCCCTGGGGTGCATGACATCCATAGATCCGTTTCGTGCGGCACGCCCTGTTATGTACCCAAACTTTGCCACAAGCTCGTATACCCAGGCCCGAGGGGTAGGCGTCCTGCAAAAGTCACGTTAATGCACCCCGCGCTTGGTTTGTCAGTATGCTAGTCGATCCACATTTGGAACTAGCAAATCATATGAAAAGACGACGACGATTATGATCAATGTCACGCTTCCCGACGGCTCTGTCCGTGAATACGAAAAGGGCGCATCGGCCTTTGATGTCGCTTCCAGCATTTCCAATTCCCTTGGCAAGAAGGCGATGGCCGCCAAGGTGGATGGTGAGGTGTGGGACCTTACCCGGCCGCTCGAAGGCGATGCAAAACTCGAAATCCTGACGGCCAAGGATGAGGATGTGCTCTTTATGGTGCGCCATGCCTGTGCGCACGCCCTCGCTCAGGCGGTGCAAGAGCTTTATCCTGGAACGCAAGTGACGATCGGGCCTGTGATTGAAGACGGGTTCTACTATGATTTCGCGCGGGAGGAGCCATTCTCCACGGAGGATTTTCCGGCCATCGAGAAGAAGATGGCCGAAATTATCGATGCTGATTATCCGATCATTCGCGAGGTCTGGGAGAAAGCTGATGCCGTCGAGACGTTCACTAAGATGGGCGAGGACTACAAGGTCCAAATCATCGACGATATCATCAAGCCGGGGGAGCCGCTGACGATCTACCGCCAGGGCGACTGGTTCGATCTTTGCCGCGGCCCGCATATCCCATCCACAGGGAAGATCCCGAAGGCTTTCAAGCTGATGAAGGTGGCTGGGGCCTATTGGCGCGGCGACAGCAAAAACGAGATGCTGCAGCGGATCTATGGCACGGCTTGGGGTTCTGAGAAGGAGCTGAAAGCGCACCTGACACGGTTGGAAGAAGCCGAGAAGCGGGACCACCGCAAGCTCGCCAAGGTGATGGACCTGTTCCACATGCAGGAAGAGGGGCCGGGTTCCATCTTCTGGCACCCGAAAGGGTGGACGCTGTTCCAGATGCTGATCGAATATATGCGTCGGCGGCAGGACGCCGCTGGTTATGTGGAGATCAACACGCCGGATCTGCTCGATTACTCGCTTTGGGAAACGTCTGGCCACGCTGAGAAATTCGGCGAGAATATGTACTCCACAGTGATGCCGGATGAGCGCAAATATGCGTTGAAGCCGATGAACTGCCCGGGCGGGGTGCAGGTCTACAATTATGGACAGCGCTCCTATCGAGAGCTGCCTTTGCGCATGGCCGAGTTTGGCAAGGTGCACCGCTATGAGCCATCTGGCGCGCTGCATGGCATGATGCGAGTGCGCCACTTCACGCAGGACGACGCTCATATTTTCTGCACGCCGGATCAGCTCCAGGAGGAGTGCCTGACGGTCGTCGATCTCATTCTCGATATCTATAAGGATTTCGGGTTTGAGGATGTGCGGATCAAATTCTCCGATCGGCCCGAGGCACGCATTGGCGATGATGCCGTCTGGGACAAGTCCGAAGCGGCGCTTAAAAATGCCCTTGAGGCGACGGGACTGCCGTATGGCTACAATCCCGGTGAGGGCGCGTTCTATGGCCCGAAGCTTGAGTTCGTGCTGCGCGATGCCATTGGGCGCGACTGGCAGTGCGGCACGCTGCAGGTGGATTTCAACCTGCCAGAGCGGTTCGATGCGACCTTTGTCGGTGAAGACGGAGATCGCCACCGTCCTGTCATGCTGCACCGGGCCTTGTTCGGGTCGCTGGAGCGGTTCACAGGGATCCTGATCGAGCATTATGCCGGGGCGTTTCCCATGTGGCTCGCGCCGACGCAGATTGTTGTGGCGTCGATTTCCGAAGGCGCGGCGGCCTATGCTGAGGAGGCTGCGGCGAAGCTTCGCCATGCAGGGCTGCGTGTCGAGACGGATCTCCGCTCCGAGAAGATCAATTACAAGGTCCGCGAACACTCGCTGCAGAAAGTGCCGATCATCGCGGTGGTCGGGGCGAAGGAAGCCGAAGAGGGCACACTGGCGCTGCGGCGTTTCGGGTCGAAGGCTCAGGAAATGATGTCCCTGGAAGATGCGTTGACGCGGCTGGCAGACGAGGCCCTCGCGCCAGATTTGAAGCGGCTGGCTTAGACCGCGACGGCCTCAAACGGGCATCCAGGCAGAGACCCGCCAGCTCCGATAAGTCGGGGATCGGCGGGTCCATATCTGCTCGCGGTGGTAAAAAAGGGGGCGTTATTGTGCGACTTAGAACGCCGTATGAAAGACGCTCGTAAAAAGCTTGCTTGGCAATTGCTAGTCAGTTCGGTAAGCGAACGAGATCGTGGGCACCGCGCATAACGGCTTGTGTTCTTTGTTGCGGGTGAAGTTTGCCTTCGTCAGTAATCTCGAAGAAGTCGA
>JBCBUY010000153.1:0-3384 GCA_039817885.1 Pseudomonadota bacterium
AAACCGAAAAAGCTCGTTCCTGCCGCGTTTAATTCGCTCATCAATCTTGACGCGCCGCACCATATGGAAATGCGGATCCAGCAGAAGGATTTCTTTATCCCGGCCTATGTGAACAAGGTCCGCGGACGTGTCGCCGCCCATATCGATGGGCTGCTCGACGAGATGGAGCGCAAGGGTCCGGTCGTTGACTTTGTGAAAATGTTTTCAGAACAAGTGCCGCTCTTCACGCTGTGCGAAATGCTCGGTGTCGATGAAGCAGACAGGCCCCGGATCGTTTACTGGATGCACTATCTAGAAATGGCCGGCATGTACACGGCGAACAAATGGCAGGTGATTCTGAGCAATCCTCTGTTCCCGTTCAAATTCTTTTCTGCCGTGAATGAGATGTTCGAATATGGTGAACGGGTGATGGCCGACCGCCGGGCCAATCCGCGCGAGGACCTCCTGACGGTCATTGCCCAGTCGAAATTAGACGGAGAAACGCTGCCACAGGAATATCTCGATGGCTCCTGGCTGCTGATCATCTTTGCCGGCAATGATACGACCCGCAACTCACTGACGGGGACAATCCAGCTGATGCACGACTTCCAGGATCAGCGACAAATGGTTCTGGATGATCCAAGCCTCATTCCGGCCATGTCCCAAGAAGCGCTGCGCCTGGTGTCACCTGTAAAGCATATGCGTCGCACAGCTTTGGAGGATTTTGAGCTGAACGGTCAGCGCATCGCGAAAGACGAGAAGGTCGCCATGTGGTACGGCGCGGCGAACCGGGATGCTGACATTTTCCCGAACCCGGATGTCTTCGATATGACCCGTGAGAATGTCGACAAACATCTCGCCTTTGGCCATGGGGTGCACAAATGCCTCGGCGCGCGGATCGCACAGATGCAGCTGCGTCTATCCTATGAGAAGATCTTCGAGCGGTTTCCGAACATCGCGCCAGTGGGGGATGTGGTCTATGCGCCGAATGCGCTGGTCAATGCCATGTCGAGCCTGAAGGTGAACCTCTACGGCGTTGACGGTACAAAACCGACGCAGGTCCAGGTGAGGCAGGTGGAGCCAGCTTAGGCCTTTAGCGCGTCTATTTCTTGCCTTCGGACTTCGCTCGCATAGGTCCTTCAGTCGATATGGAAGATCCTGTCCGCCCTGAGTTCGACCCGGAAATGGCTGGGGCAGCATTCGAGCGATGGTATTGGCCAAAAATGGAACTGGAGCGTATCGCCACGCTATTGGGTTTGCCAAAGGCGGGTAGCAAAGCGGAGCTTCGCGACCGTATCTCGACTTACCTGAAGAACCCAGCGGCCCCGCTGCCGCAGTCCGAGCGTCGCCCAAAAGACAACTTCGATTGGGGCAAAGCAGATCTGAAGTCTGATACAATCATCACACCCTCAATTCGTTTTGGCCCTAATGTGCGAGGATTTTTCAAACGAGAGATCGGCAAGGCATTTGTATGTCACGGTGATTTCATGGACTGGGTGCTGAGCAATACGGGGTCCACATTGGCTGATGCGATAGACGCTTGGCATATGCTGGAGCAGCGTAAGACCGATCCGGCGTTCCGGCGTGAAATTGCTGAGCATAATAATTTTCTGCAATACCTCAGAGATTTTGCGGACACGTTTCCTGATCAATCTCTGGACGATGCCAAGGCTTGCTGGGACCAGAAGAAAATTCGGCCCGCACAGGATGGGAAAGTCATCTTTGAGCGGACGGATGTCCGCTTCCTGTGATCACGAATAGCTTTTTAGTTTCGATAATCCAATGGTGGATCCCGGTCGCCGAGGAGGGAGCGATACTCGTAATCCTCACCGCGGGCCGCATCGAAGTCAGCGCGGGCGGCCATGCGCAGATCATCGTTCAGATAAAGTTCGATGGCCGTGAGCGCCATGGATTTTGCCGCGACCTGAGAGCCTTTCACACCGATCGACATGCCGCTCGCAGCCACTGCCTGCCAAGAGTGCGCAGACGTGCCAGGCACCCAGGTGGCCGCACCAACACCAACCGTCGGGACAGCATATGAGACATCGCCGACATCTGTGGACCCATAGCCGAGGCTGACATTGTAAGGCTCGATGGTCTCCTCGGACCCGAGTTCCAATGAGGGGCGGAAAAACGAATCCTGGATTTTTTCGGCGAAGGCGCGCTCTTCATCTGTATACGTCACACCGCCGACTTGGGTCAGTTTCGCGTGCATCACCTTTTGCAGCGGTTCATTGACGAGCACCGGATTGTTGCCGTGGATAATCTCCCACTCCACGTCCGTGCCTGTCCCGAGCGCCGCGCCGCGGGCCGCATTTTCGAGGCGCTCCCAGATGGCCTCGACACCGCCGGGCTTCGGGTGGCGGACATAATAAAAAACCTCGGCGAAGTCCGGCACGACATTCGGTGCGTTGCCGCCAGCCGTGATGACATAATGCATGCGCGCATCCTGATCGATGTGCTCATGCATCATGTTCGCCATGATGTTCATGGCTTCCACACCATCCAGGGCAGACCGGCCGCGCTCGGGCGCTCCCGCCGCGTGAGCAGAGAGGCCGGAGAAGCGAAACTTCGCGGAGCGGTTGGCAAGGCTCGTCCGGGCGCTGGCGGTATTGCGGTCAGCAGGATGCCAGTGGATAGCGAAGTCGACATCCTCAAAGAGGCCCTCACGGACCATATACACTTTGCCCGAGCCACCTTCCTCGGCGGGTGTTCCGTAAACACGGACGGTGCCAGGTGTCCCGGTGGCGTCAAGCCAGTCTCGCACAGAGATTGCGGCGGTGATCGATCCGGCAGCGAAGAGATTGTGCCCACAGGCATGCCCCGCGGCTTTGCCCTCTATCGGTTGGCGATGGCTGGAAGCATTTTGATTGATGCCAGGCAAGGCATCAAGTTCGGCGAGAATGGCGATCACCGGTCCGCCGGAACCATAGCTGGCGACGAAGGCGGTCGGAATGCCGGCAACACCGGACTGGATCTCAAAGCCGGCTTCGGACAGCGTGTCTTGCATCAGCTGCGTCGAGCGCTCTTCCTGGTACCCCACTTCGGCCCAGTCCCAGAGGCTCAGGGCGACATTTTCAGTCGTATCATAACGGCCATCAACATCTGCGATAATATCGCCGGTCGGCCCGTCTGTGAGGAGGCTGAGGCCCGTATCGCCAAAGGCCGGGACGGAACAGATCAGGACGGAGGAGAGAAGAGCCGGGGCGAGGCGCATGACAGATCCTTGGTTTGATACAGATTTCTTTGTCTTGGAGTTTATCGATCCGGACGCCTATGCAAACCCCTCCAATGCTCTATCTGATGTTATCAACAGAGCATGATTGCTTGTGTACAAGTGCCGCACCTCTTCAGACTACGTGTTGTGTTTAAGTCCTGATTAAGACACTATATGTAGTGTATTGA
>JBCBUY010000154.1:0-2838 GCA_039817885.1 Pseudomonadota bacterium
CAAAAATTCTCATTAAATTCAGACTCCTCAAGCTCCCCGAGCCCCTCCTTTGCCATATTTGGTAAATTGGTTTCTAAGGAAGGGCTCGGGGAGCTTGAGGAGTCTGAATTTAATGAGAATTTTTGTCGTTGCTGCGGCAGCACTTGGCCTTGCGGCTTGCGAAACCGGACCAACAAGTGGACTTGGCAGTGTCTTCGGAGACGTGGTTTCCGGTTTGGGAGGGGCGTCCGTCGGTGGTTTAACAAACGCTGAGATTGATGCCGGCCTCCGTGAAGCTTTGACGATCGGCACTGAGCGTGTGTCATCTCAGCTGGGAGCCACAGATGGCTTTTTTGGTGACGATCGGATCCGTATTCCGCTTCCCGGCCGGCTTGGCGAGTTACAGGACCAACTTGGAAAGGTTGGCCTGTCAGCCCCCTTGGATGATTTGCAGTTGCGTATGAACCGTGCCGCTGAAGCGTCCATGCCTGAGGCACGCCGGCTCGTTATATCCGCTGTTCAATCGATCACTCTTGAAGACGCGATCGGCATATTGAACGGCGGCGATACGGCCGCGACCGACTTTCTTCGAGGGCGCACCGAGGTCAGCCTGTCCGATGCGTTCCGGCCGTATATCAATGCGGCGCTGGCCGACTCCGGATCCTTCCAAACCTTGGATTCCGTGACCTCCCGCTATGGTCTCTCGGCGGTGTCGAATGACCTTCGAGATGATATGACAGACCATGCCGTCAGTCTTGGACTTGATGGTGTGTTCTATTATGTCGGCCAGGAGGAGCAGCGCATTCGCGAAAATCCTGTTGCGCGGACGACGGAACTCCTCCGCAAGGTATTCGGATCGGTCTGAGCATGTTGCGTCGCACCCGTTTCAACACGCCTGATGGCGATATTGCGGCCCTCGAGTTTGGGGATCCGGCAGCCGACCTGTCGTGTCTGTTTATTCACGCCACCGGCTTCAACGCGATGACCTATCAGTCGATCCTGGCTCCTCTAGGCTTGCGGGCTCGGGTGGCGGCGATCGATGTCCGCGGCCACGGCAATACGACACTGCCGGCCCGTAGGCGGTTTGCCTCCTGGCACAAATTTCGGGACGATGTGATTGATTGGTTGGAACACTACGCCCCCGGCGGTGTTGTGTTGGGCGGACATTCCATGGGGGGCTGCGTCGCTTTGCTTGTTGCCGGCAAACGGCCTGACCTTGTTCGCGGCCTGGTCTTGGCTGATCCCGTAATTCTCAACCCGCGGACTTACCGAAACCTGCACCTTGCGCCCTTTATGCAGCTTGCCATGACGCGATCCCGCATGGCGCGTAATGCGCGGCGACGTCGGCCGAGCTTTCCATCCGTAGATGCAGCCAAGGACTCTTACACGTCCAAGGCCGTTTTCAAGTCCTGGCGTGAGCCCTTTCTCGATGACTATCTGCTGGACGGGCTGGCACGGATTGATGACGGGCCCCCACAGGGCGGACATCAGGTTTGGTCTTTGACGTGCGATCCGAGATTCGAAGCTGCTGTGTTTGCTGCTCAGCGGAATCGGCCTTGGGGGGCGCTTAAAAAGGTCAAGAAATATGGCATTCCGATAACCATTCTTCTGGCGGAGCGGGACTCGGTGATGTCGAATGCCTGCAGCCATCGGATCATCGAGCGGTATCCGACCGCGATCGTGAAGACCATTCGCGGCACCAGCCACTTTCTGCCCATGGAGGCACCTTATGCGCTGCGCGAAGAGCTTTCCGGATATCTCTCACGGTTGTTCGAAGGTTTCACAGCGGAGACTGAGGGGCCGGTCCGCCGCTCTCTGGAGCCCAAGGAGGGGACACGGATTGCGTCGGGACCGACTGGGTCTTAGCGGCTTCTGCCTTATCTCGGATTAGCGCTTATGCTCCGGGCTGTGGAAGTCGGTCTTGCAACCTGCGTCCCAGACTTCGGGCTGATTGCCGTGGGCCGGGAAGCCGCCTTGGTCTTTCAGCCAGCGGGCCACGTGCAGCGTGTTCCATACTAGGAAGGTTGTGTTGCGGTTGGTGAAGTCGTTCTCAGGGCCACCTGAACCGGGATCCCTGTAAGAGGGGCCGGGCCCCGCTTCACCCATCCAACCTGCATCTGCCTGAGGCGGCACCGTGTATCCAATGTGTGACAGCGAGAAGAGCACATTCATAGCGCAGTGTTTCACGCCGTCCTCGTTGCCTGTGATCAATACCGCACCGGTTTTGCCGTAATCGCGATATTGACCCCGATCGTTGAATTTATGGGTGTAGCCATACATCCGTTCGAGAACCCGATTGCAGACGGAGCTTTTTTCGCCGAGCCAGACCGATGTTCCGATGATCAGGATATCGCAAGCGTCAATCTTGGCTTGGATCTCCGGCCAGTCATCCTTCTCGTAACCGTCGACGCCGGCATAATCGAGGTCGAGGCCCGCCGGAATCTCATAATCAACCGGGCGGATGATTTCCGTCTTCACGCCATTTGCGTGGTAGATGCCCTCGGCGATTTTCAAGAGCCCTTCTGTGTGGGAGAGGTTTGGTGACCGGGTAAGTGTGCAGTTCAGCATAAGAACGCTGAGGTCGTCATATGTCGCGGGTGGATGGTTGCACTGATCGTCGGTAATGCTTTTGAGCTGGTCTGTCATAGGTCGATGTCCTCCCGGAAATGGTATGGTTTGGGAGCAGATCCGCCCCCCGGTCGACGGCTAGCCTATAGGCGTTTGATCTGCAACGGCTTTCAAGGAGCTGTGTTCCCGGAGCGCAAACGTGACAGTACTTTGTGTGAATATGTGAGCGAGGTGGGATGTCGGTTTTGGCGGCGGATGATGGTGTGGTGGCCGGAACCAACACCAATTGTC
>JBCBUY010000155.1:0-2809 GCA_039817885.1 Pseudomonadota bacterium
AGTTCCGGCATCGAGCTCGGTTGGATCGTCAACGCCATCACCATCCGAATCAGCCTTGTAGGGGAAGATCCCTAAAGCGACTTCTTCGGTGTTGGCAATGCCATCACCGTCAATGTCATCGTCTGACGAATCTTCGATGCCATCGCGATCGGTATCTGCCCAACGGCTGGGATCGTTGGGGAAACCGTCAAAAGCATCCTCAACCCCATCGCTATCGGTATCCACGGCCAAAGGCACCGGCAGACCAGTCCACTCTGTCGCAGCGTCTGGCACTTTACCTGTGTTCATGTCAGCCACAAGCAAATCCATGAGCTGGCTCATATGGCGGGGCCGCTGCTCGTTGGGCAAACCGATGTGTACGCCAGGCGTCCAGCCCATGGGGCCGAGATGGCGCATCGCCCAGCTCATGCTGAGCTGATCGGTCACTACCGCCATCGACTGCATGCTGCCAGAGAGCCAGGCCGTAACCACTGGAATCGCCAGGATCTCTTGGATTTCCCGATCGGTGAAGTGCCGACGCAGCTCCTCGATGTGGGCCGCCGTCACCCGCGTCGGCAGACGACCGGCATCGCGCGCGAGCCGCAGGGCCGCCCTCTGCGCCGGTTCGACGAACCGGGACCGTTCGAAATCCATCAGGGATTGGATATATGCGATGAGTGCTGGCCGATCTTCTGGCGGGATCTCGGCTTGGAAGTAGTCGGCTTCCGTGTAGTCATAAATGCCAAAGGCACCATGGGCCTGACAATGAACGCAGCCACTAGCGAGCTGATAGACGAAAAACATCGACCAGATCTCAGCGAATTCCATCGTGCGCTCAGTTTGCAAGATATATTCGTCCATGGTCAAAGTGCCGAACGCCGCTTGCCGTGCCCAGTAGGTGTCAAACCGACTTCGATCGCTATAGGGCACGCTTGCTTCGGTACCATGGGGACCGTCATAGAAGTCATAGTCATAGGCGGCCACATTAAAGGGCGGCGCGCCTTCCGGCGGCAGGTTGGCCTCGCGCAACCCCGGTGCTTCCCATTCAAGCAGCGTAGTTGGGAAGGCGTCAAAAGGCTCCTCAATCCCATCTTGATCGCCGTCGAAAGTGGTTGTGGGGATGTCATACCCGGTGATGTAATTGACCCAATCCGTCTCAAAGACCGGATCAACCGCGCCCAGATCATCGCGGACCCAACCGGCGTCAATCTCCGCCACCGCTTGCGTCAGGGCATTGCCGACGAAGGGGTTTGTGCGCTGTTCTTCAGGCGAGGTGGCGGTGTTGTGGCCAGGTTCCCAACCTACCGCAGACAGGTTTTCAATGGCCCAATCGAGGGTTTCTTGATCAGTTGCGATCGGCAACACGGCATCATGGGTGGCCTTAGCGTTATTGATCGCCCCGAGCTGCATCAGCTCGGCAATTTGCCGATCCAGGTAATGGGTGCGCAGGAGCGCATGGATATCGGCAGAGGACGTGATCGGATAGCTGCCCATCACGTCGATATAGGTGAACGCGGCCTTTAGGCGCGGGTCTTCCAAACTCTCCACGTAATCGGGGGCGAAAATTGCGTGGATCTCTGCCAACGGCACACCCATCAGTGAGAGCTGGTAGGCACTGCGAGCCGTGTGGTGACCGCTGCCTGCAAGAACCATCTGGCGCAGGGTCAGCCGCCACTTGGTTTCAGCGTCAAACATCGCGTCTGCATGAATCATCGCGTCTGCAATCAACAAACCCTCGTAGAAATCAAACAGGTTGCTGATGTCAATCTCGTGGCGGTCGTAAAAGGGCATCTCCTGATCTGCCGCTGGCACAGGGGGAGCTTCTGCGAGGGCCTGCGCCGGCATCAGAATAGTGGTGATGAGTGCAGTGCTCGCTAAAAGTGTTCTGAGTTTCATTGAGTCATTCTCCTTCAAAGAGTGTCACGAACATGCCATTCGGATTTGGGGAATGGCTCGGCACAAGTTGCAGGGAATCCCAATGCTCGGCGACCCTGCCGTCGGAGTCGAAAAGATACATGTCGACGGCAGCCATCCCCTTATCCTCGGGGCTGTCGTTGTCCAAATTCCGGAAATTGACGTGCGCCATGGCCCAGTCGCCCACCACGATCACTTTGTGAATGTCAATCGCGACCGGATACTCCTCGACCGATCCACCAAACAACTCGGCCAGCGGTTGCCGTCCGTTCGGCAACATGACGCTGTGCTGGATATAGCGGTCGGAGATGAATTCACGGAGAGTTTCGTCCGTGGGATTGGTTTCGAACAGTCGGTAGAGCTCGATAATCCTCTCTGCCCTGGCGCGGTCCGTTTCGTTATTCACAATGATATGGGTCTCAAACTCGGCTGGGATGGTGTTTTGATAGATCGCGCCCTGTTCCCAGGCTCGTGTGGGCGCCGCAAAGGGGTCCCTCTCTTGGGCGTTTGCGCCGACCACAAATACCGTGAGCGTCAGAAACGTTATGACCATTAGTCTGAGTGCTTTTAGGGGCATGATGTCCTCATTGAGGGGTTGACGTATGTTAAGTCGCCGCCCTGGAATGTTGTGCCACCAGGCGGCTTGGTCCTGTGCCGCGGGACCTCTTCGACTGATTCCTCACTCGTCAGTCGAAGAGATCTTGTGCGGTCTCCGCCACCAGTGCTGGGTCTTCGGCCTGGATGAAATGATTGGTGTCCACGATCAGGACCTGACTGTTCGGCACTATCTCTGCCGTGCGCCAATACTCCTCGGGGTGTTGGCCCGGATCGTGGGCACCCTGCATAAATACAACCGGCATGGTCATACGCGGGAAGACTTCTGCGAGGCGAAATTCTAGTTCTTTGTCAAATCCGG
>JBCBUY010000156.1:0-2773 GCA_039817885.1 Pseudomonadota bacterium
CAGGCCTCGATCTATATCTCATCGCTGGCGATGCGATGCGCACGCCTTTCGCCGTCTCCGTCGATCGGGACACCGGCGAAACCGAGATAAGTGAATACGGCCCGGGTGACGGGTCGGTGCCGCGCTACAGCGCCCTGGCAGATGAGCGGATAGGGGGCGAATGGCAGCCCTACCTGAACTCACCGATTTCCTGGTCAGGCGTCACTTTCCTGGCGAGCACCCATATCGGCCTCACGACCGATCCGGCCTTTGCCGATAATGTGCTCTACAAATTGCTGGAACAGCCAAGACACAGATCACCTGCGAACGAGCCTTGATGCCGCACTTGCCAAACTGACAGGTCAGTGCACATCAGCCTCAGAGCATAGAGGCGGATTTCCATGACGACCAAAGGACTTGTCACACTCATCGGGGGGTCTGGCTTTATCGGGCGATACGCCGCAAAAGCCCTCCTTGAGGCGGGATATACAGTTCGAATTGGTAGCCGTAGCCCCGCTTCCCCGGAACAACTTGGTTTAGCTGAACAGGCCGCAAACATCGACTGTGTCGCTTGCGACCTGACAATGCCGGACACCTTGAAACCGGCCATGGAGGGAGCCATGGCGGCCGTGAATCTGGTTGGTATTCTCTTCGAGAGCGGCGGCCAAACCTTTGAACGCACCCAGGAACAGGGCGCACGGCATGTGGCGGATGCGGCATCCGCGGCAGGCATCAGCCATTTCGTACATGTCTCTGCCATCGGCGCAGACCCCGCCTCAAAATCCGGCTATGGGAAAACCAAAGCGGCCGCCGAAGACGCGGTCCGCCAGATCATCTCGAAGGCCGTCATCCTCCGCCCATCCATCGTGTTTGGGCCCGAAGACCAGTTCTTTAATCGCTTTGCGGACATGGCGAAATTCGCGCCCGCCCTGCCCGCCATAGGGGGAGGAAAAACCAGGCTTCAACCCGTCTATGTCGGTGATGTGGCTCATGCGATTGTTCGCAGTTTCGAAAACGAAGCTGCGGGCGGCAAAACCTTCGAACTCGGCGGTCCTGGCATCTATAGCTTCAACCAGCTCTACGATTTCATCTTCGAACATACGGGTCGAAAACGAGCGAAACTCCCCTTGCCGTTTACCATCGCTAAGCCCATGGGCGCTGTGATGGCCGGCCTCTTCAAGGCAAAATCATTAATCCTCGGAGACCTGTTCGGCGGCCCGCCCATTACGGGCGATCAGGTCGAGATGCTGAAATCGGACAATGTCGTCGCCGAGGGCGCATTAACCTTGGCAGACCTTGGCATAGCCACCCCTCGCGCCATAGAAGACATCGTTCCAGATTATTTGCAGCTTTATCGCTGATCCAACCCGGAACGAACCGTTCCCTTTTAAGGTGTCCAAGGATGGACTTACTCGCCTTAGTGTTTCCCACCTAAAACCATATCACCGCCCGATGCCTGCCATCTCGGGGCCCGATTTGGTAAACAATAGTTAATCAACAACCCAATTGACTCTAGCAGGCGCCGGGGACGCGGCTGCGGAGCGGACGCGCGGAGCGGTTTGCCCTGACCAGCCCCGCGCGTCTTGCGTTGGGGCGAAGCCCTCCCGCTCAATTCCCGTTTAAGCAGGTATCAGAGCAAGGCCGACGGGGCTGGCGAGGAGCAGCGCAGCCCCAAGAGCCAGCCGATAAATCACAAATGGCAGAAAGCTCATGCGTTGCAGTAGAGCCATAAGAACGGCGATTGACGCGTAGCCCGCGACAAATGAGAGCGCGGCCACAATCAGCCCGTCCTGCAGCGTCAGCGAAATCACCCCCGCCTCTGCGCTGGCCAGTTCCAGAAACGCATAGGCCCCACTGGCCGCAATGATCGGAATGCCAATCAACATGGAGAACCGAGCCGCCTCCGGCCGTGTGACCCCCCTCGCCCGGGCAATCGTCATGGTAATGCCCGAGCGGCTCGTGCCTGGCAGAATGGCCGCGACGGCCTGACTGGCCCCAATCAAGGTGGCGTCGAAAAAGCTCATATCCGCTTCGCCCTTGCCCCCCGGGCGCTGGTCCGCCCACCATAGCAACACGCCAAACCCAATCGTCGTCCCGATCACAACCCACAGGCTCCGAAGCCCCAATGTGATCTCGTCGGGAAGAACAGCAAAGCCGGCGGCGATGACGACAGCAATGGGCGTCGCAGCAAGAATAAGAAGCGCTAGCCTGCGGTCCGCAGGATCTGCCTTGAATCCCACCAGGCTGAGCCCCCCTTTGATCGCGCGCCAAACATCCTTGCGAAAATAGAGGAGGACCGACCCCAGCGTACCAATATGTGCCATTGCATTGATCAGGAGTTCGTCTTCGCCCAACAGGCCGAACCAGGCGGCAACCAGCAAGACATGGCCCGAGGAGGAAATCGGTAACCATTCGGTGATGCCCTGAACCACCGAGAGGACAATCAGCTGAAACAAGGACATGGCAATGGATACCGTCTGGGTCTTCTGTGTCGGAAATAAGCCGGTGCGGACTGAATAGCCAGCACTCATTCAGGCGGGCCGTGCCCAAGCGCCGATCAAACCAGCTGGCCCTTGCCGATGTTGCCAGGATCATGAATTCTGATCAGAAGACGGGAGCGTGCACCATGGATGAACAGACCTTCGACGGCCACTGCCTGTGTGGCGCGGTGAAACTACGGGGCATAGGGGCCCCGCGCATCGATGTCTGCCATTGCGATATGTGTCGCCATTGGCACGGCGCGCCTGGAATGGCGGTCTCATTCGAAGACGGCGTCACAATAGTTATTGTGACG
>JBCBUY010000157.1:0-2520 GCA_039817885.1 Pseudomonadota bacterium
GCCGCGGCACCGAAGGAAAGCGGGCCTCGGAAGTCATAAAGCAGGACCGCGCCATCGGCTTTTTCGAGCAGTGCGTCTTCTTCGGCTGTGGTATCGAGGAACGCCGTGTCGTTGACGGCCTCAATCTGAGTGTCTGCGACAAGTTTCACATAGGCAAGTGCCGCGAGAAATACGCCAACACCCACGGCTGTGATCAGATCGACGAAGACGGTCAGCACGAGAACGAGCAGCATCAGAAAGAGATCCCATTTCGGGCCTTTCAAACCGCTTCTTAAATATTGGAAATCGATGATGTCATAGCCGACCTTCACGAGAATGCCGGCAAGGACCGCATTCGGGATCTGACTAGCAAGCGGGGCAGCGATCAGCACAATGGCGGCCAGTGTTAGTCCGTGGACCATGCCAGAAAGCTTGGTCACGCCACCTGTCCGGATGTTGACCATTGTCCGCATGGTTGCGCCGGCTCCTGGAAGCGCGCCGAAGAAACCGGCGATCGTATTACCGATACCCTGGCCAATGAGCTCCTGATCTGAATTGTGCCGGGTTCGGGTGACATTATCGGCGACCAGAGATGTCAGCAGGCTGTCTACGGCACCGAGTATGGCGAGCACGATCGCGGCTTCAAGCACGAGAATAATTGTGTCGCCTGAGAATTGCGGAAGTAAGAAGTCGGGAATACCCGCTTTAATCTCCCCAAGTAGAGGCGCGCCAGGGAAGAACAGGCCGACAATTGTGCCGATGATCAGGGCGGCAAGTGTGCCGGGTAGAAACTTACCAATGTTCTTTGGCCAGAAGAAAACGATCAACAGTGTCAAAACGCTCAACCCAAGCGCCACCACGTTTGTGTTTGCCATGGCAACGGGGATCGCCCGGATCGCGTCGAAGATCTCACCGCTTTCTGGCCGTCCCCCGAATAAGCGTGAAAACTGCAAGAGAATGATGATCACGCCGATGCCGGACATGAAGCCCGAGATCACCGGATAGGGAACCAGCTTTATGTACTGACCTAATCGCAACAGCCCCATCGCAATTTGCAAAAGGCCGCCGAGCAATACCGATGCAAACAGTAGGGGAATCGCCATAATCGTGATGTCGATCGGTGCCAGTCCTGGGTTAGCTGCGGTGAGAGCTGTCGTCAGTGCCGCCAGCAGCCCTGCAAATACGACGACCATCGGGCCTGTGGGCCCTGAGATCTGCGTGTCTGTTCCGCCAAAGGCCGCTGCAAAGAAACCAACGATGATTGCCCCCCAAAGCCCTGCGGTAGCGCCGAGCTGCTCGTCATGGGGGAATACACCCGCACCGAATGCGAGGCCTAAGGGCAAGGCAACAATACCGGCGGTCAAACCGCCATAGAGGTCACCTCGCAAATGGGAAAAATCAAAAATTGGATTCGGTGAATCATCCTCGTCTGCGATGGTCGTCATTCGTTTTCCTCCCCGCGACATAGCTGTCGTTGGAGGCAAGCTAGTGTGCGCTCGCTCCGCTAGCAATGGTGCAGTGCCAGTTGATACGGGTGGTTCGCAGCTCCAAAAACCTGATGCTGGATGATCAGATGGCGGCAATCAAACAGCTTCCCGGAAGCCCCTCAGGCCAAAGAAAAGGGAGCAGGCGGTGTGCCTACTCCCATCAATAACGTCATCAGATAGGGCCGAGCGCGGTTACTCCGCGGGCACCATCTCTTTTGAAGCTTTCGCTGCGGCGCGCGATCGTGGTGATCCGATCTCGATCTTTTTCGGCTCCGCGGATCGGATTGAATATCGGTGGATCAGCTCATCCCATTCGATGACTAGGGACCCACCGGTTGCTTCATGCTGGGTTTCCCATGCTGCGAGCATATCCAGCGATGCATGGTCGATATGATCCAGCTTGTTGCAGTGTATGTGAACTTCCTCGCCAGCGGGAATGACCTCCAAGGTTTCGGAGAGTTTCGGGATCGATAGAAATGTTGCTGCCCCGCAAAGGTGAAGATCGGTGCGTTGTGCCGCCGCATTGCGTTCCACAGCCACATCAAGATGTGAGAAGGTGTAGACGATTTTGATCGTAGCCAGTGCGAAGCCAGCCAAGACGCCGGTCAACAGGTCGAAAACAACTATTCCACCGAGTGTTGTGAAGTAGATAGCAAGCTCCATTCGACCGAATTCGGCGATCTTACGGATCCGGGCAAGGTTCACGAGCTTATAGCCAGTATAGACCAGGATAGCGGCCAGGACTGACGTCGGAATGTTAGCCAGAAGCCAAGGCAAAGCAGCGACGGTGAGCAGTAGCCAGAAACCATGCAGGATGGCTGAATATCGTGTTGTGGCACCGGCCTGTACATTGGCCGTCGAGCGAACAATCACGCCAGTCATCGGTAGGGCCCCAACACAGCCGCAAAGCAGGTTACCGATGCCTTGGGCGCGTAGCTCTTTGTTGTAGCGCGTCCGCTCGCCAGTATGCATCTGGTCGACAGCTGTGGCGCAAAGTAGCGTTTCTGCGCTGGCCACAAAAGCGAAGACGAGGCCAAGGAACAAGATATCGGGG
>JBCBUY010000158.1:0-2280 GCA_039817885.1 Pseudomonadota bacterium
GTCACCGGGCGGGGCCCCCTCACCTATGATGGACGGGGCAATCTCACCGGGCATAATGATCGCAGCTATGCGTTTGACTTCCGCAACCGACTGGTCAGCGCGCTCGCGGGCAACAATGCGATTGTCTATGATTATGACACCACCGGCCGCCGCAAGGCGAAGACCGTGAACGGTCAGACGACGGAGTTCCTGCATGCCGGCGATATGGAGATCGCCGAATATGAGGGCAGCATGCTCCTGCGCCGCTACATCCCCGGCGGCACGATTGATGCGCGTGTGGCCTATATAGAGGAAAGCGGTGGTGCCACCGACATCTTCTACTACCATGCCGACCGTCTAGGGAATGTCGCAGCCCTGACGAACAGCGACGGCCGGGTCACCGACCGCTATGCCTATGATCCGTTCGGAAACGAAATGGCCGGGGCCAGCAGCTCGGGCAATCCGTTCCGCTATACGGGCCGCCGCTTTGATGATGAGACCGGGCTCTATTTCTACCGCGCCCGCTATTATGATACCGGCCTCGGACGGTTCTTAAGCACAGACCCCATCGGATACGAAGACCAGTATAATCTGTATACGTATACCGCAAATGATCCGTTGAACGCGAGGGACCCGGAGGGTCTGGAGACAGTACGGTCAGCTATGGCCAGGCTCACGTTTCTGTAAGAGTCTTTGTCCCCCAAGGAGATTTGCGTGAGTAATTGGATTTTTAAAGCATGTGTCATTGGACTTTCTTAAATCATATTTTTTAGTTGCGACACGGTAAAATCAACTCAAGCGGACATTGAAGTCTCTGCTGTTTTTCTAGACTTTGACACACAGTTCTATGAAATACCTAATATTTACGAACGCGGCGCAAGCACAGGCATGGAAATTTCAAACAAGCCAAATTGGGTTCAGTTGCTACAAGCGGACTTTGTCCCGGTTGGAAGGTCTTCATGGGTTTTTGAATTTGAAGGATCTTGTGAGCGAAGTAATTTATACATGGACGATTTTCTCGAAAGACTGTCGGACAAGACTGGAGAAAATATTTCTGATTATATAAAAGCATCTAATTGTACACGAGGCGCACATATCATAAAATCTTGGGTTATTAATCTGGACCCAGGTCAACCAAACTAGCCGCTAACTAGCTGACTCAATCGAACAATTCCAGCTGCCGATTGCCGTCGGAATGTTCAAAAGAGAGCGATGTGCTCTGCAGCTCCGTCAATAGCCCAAAAGGCGTATCGTCGCCCACACTGTACGTACCGATGGGTGAGCCATTTCGCCAATCGATCATGACGCGGCGGCGATCCCCCTTCCCCACAAACCCGACAATCTCTGGCCGGAGTTCGGGTTTCGGTTGCTCAGAACGGCGAGCGAGCGCGGCGCGGCTGAACGGCTCGCGCTTGGCATGAAAGGGGGACGCTCCCAGCAGACCTGCAAACTCGACCGGCGGTGTTTGCATATTTGACGCTTCATTGAAGTCCTCATACCGAGCGGCGGAAAGCGGTGCTGTCGACAGGGCCAAATCGTCAATATCGATCAGTGATTTCGATTTGATGCGCGACGAAACCGTCTGGGAGGCGAGAGCGAATGCAATCAGCGCAACGCTGCTCGCCAGCGATATTGCCATGGGCCAGAATGGAGGCTTGCGTGTCATACCGATGCCTCCGACCAGATCCTCAGCGCCAAGGTCGCGCGAAGTTTGCGGTCTGGCCGTGTTTCCGGCCCCTGCGCGACCAATTCAAAACGCTCGACCAGAACGGGCCACCGCATCTTGGAGAGCGCGTCTGCAAAGCCCGTGACAGCTTCGAGGTCCCCCTCGAATGCGAGCCTAAAGTCCAGACCTTCCAGACCTTGAATGTCCACGACATTGTCAGCCTGGCTAAGATTGATCAGTCTCGCCTGATTTGACGCGAGCGCAGCAAGAAGCTCAGCCTGGAAATCGGCAGAGAGCGTTGACAGATCAGACCCTTCAGCGGGGAGGATATACTTCTGTAGATTGGTATGAGGCGTAATCATATGAGGCCGCGCAAGAACGTCCAGATGACGCGCGATCAGCTCGTTTTGCTGAGCGATAGACGCCTTGGTATCCTGGATACGGTAGAGATTGGGCATCGTCACTGCGCCGGCCATCCCAACAACAGAAAGCATAACGCCCCAGCCAACGGCTCTTTTGAAGATGCTGTTTTGGATCATTCAATCGTCTCCAATTGAATGACGAAGTTTTGCTTTCTGTTGTTGGGATGGCCGGCGCAGTGACGATGCCCAATCTCTACCGTATCCAGGATACCA
>JBCBUY010000159.1:0-2181 GCA_039817885.1 Pseudomonadota bacterium
CGCAATCGCCTAGTCAGGCTGCCTCTCGGCCAAGCGGGCCTCCAGCCGCCTCGACACATCGGGCCATTCGGCAACCAAGATCGAGTAGCAGGCCGTGTCTCGAAGGGTGCCGTCATCAAGCACGAGATGGTCGCGCAAGACGCCTTCAAATGACGCACCGATACCTTCTATCGCTGCTCGCGATCGCATGTTCCGACCGTCGGCCCGCAAAACAACGCGATGGGCTCCGCCGCCAAAAGCTTCTTCCAGTAGCAGCTTTTTCGAGGCTGGATTTACACAGGTTCCACAGGCCGATTGCGAAAACCAGGTATGGCCAAGCTGAACCACCCGGTTTTCCGGATCGATACAAAGATATCCGGTCGATCCCACGATCTCCTCTGATTCAGGATCGATCGCAGCAAAAACCGACATATGCGGATCTGCAGCTGCGAGACATGCCGCCTCAAACCAATTATCGAACGCCTCGCCATAGGCGTTTATTCGCAAATACGTCCATATATCGGGGTCGTCCGCCGCACGGCATAATCCCTCCCGATGGAGGCCCTGAACCGGCTCGAGACGCACATATTTATTCTCAAGCGTTCGCGGCTCCAGAAAGAGACGGTCATAAGCCAGGGGTCATACTCCCTAATAGCAGCCCAACCTCATCATATCAGATTATCGCCCAGAACGATTTCAACTTCCGGATTCTCGTGGCCAATTCTGAACGAGGCGACCGCCAACAATTGCTTCCTATATTTTACCAAGGCCGCTAAACCGCATCACCATGTTGAAAACCCGCATCATCCCCTGCCTCGATGTCAAGGACGGCCGAACCGTGAAGGGCGTCAATTTTGTCGACCTGCGCGATGCCGGTGATCCTGTCGCTCTGGCGAAAGCCTATGACGAACAGGGGGCAGACGAGCTCTGCTTTCTCGACATCACTGCGAGCCACGAACAACGTGGCACGATGCTGGAAATTGTTCAGCAGACGGCCGAGCAGTGCTTCATGCCGCTCACCGTCGGCGGCGGCGTTCGTTCCGAAGAAGATATGGTGCGCCTGCTTCGCGCAGGAGCAGATAAGGTCGGCATAAACTCCGCCGCGGTGGCCGACCCAGATGTCATAAGCCGGTGTGCCCGCCGCGTCGGCCGACAATGTGTGGTCGTTTCAATCGACGCTCGCAGGTCCGGAAAGAGCTGGGAAATCTTCACCCATGGTGGACGAAACCCAACCGGCACAGATGCGGTGACGTATGCCAGGGAGGCCGAGGCTCGCGGAGCCGGAGAGATCCTGCTGACCAGCATGGACCGCGATGGCACCAAAAACGGCTTCGATATCGAACTGACCAAAGCGGTAACGGACGCGGTTTCAATACCGGTAATCGCATCCGGCGGCGCAGGATCAGTCGCCGATTTCAGTCCAGCCATCCTTGAGGGCGGCGCGAGCGCGGTGCTCGCTGCATCCATTTTCCACTTCGGAG
The DNA here is from genome assembly GCA_039817885.1 of Pseudomonadota bacterium. Lineage (GTDB taxonomy): Bacteria > Pseudomonadota > Alphaproteobacteria > Caulobacterales > Hyphomonadaceae > CALLCD01. Next base: position 1,461 of record JBCBUY010000159.1, read on the forward strand.
ATGCCACGATAGCAGATGCCCGAAAATCTCTAAACTCAGCTGGCGTATATACTCGTCCGTAAAGGAACATTCCGATGACAGATAGTCAGACCGCTTCACCTCTAGGAGAATCCGCTCGATTCTCAAATATCATCCGTATGCTTGCAGAAACGATAGATGCGCGCACCGATGCCTCCCCGGACACATCCTATACCGCGAAACTTCTCTCAAAGGGTCCTAAGAAAGTCGCCCAAAAAGTCGCCGAGGAAGGCACAGAACTGGCGATTGCTCTGGTGTCAGAAACCGACGAAGCTGTCGCCAACGAAGCCGCCGACCTTATCTATCACACACTTGTAGCTCTGAAGACCCGCAGCATTTCCCTTGATGTTGTCGCAGAGGTATTGGCGTCTCGCGAAGGCATTTCCGGGCTGGACGAGAAAGCTGCAAGACGTGAATCTTAATCACGCATCCGCCGAAGGAAGACATACCATGCGCCGCCGCCGCCATGTTTTTGGTGCGCCGGAGAGAACCCCGAAACGAGGGCTCGGGCTTCGCGGCTTTCTAGCCATTGGAGAAATCGCTGACGCAAAACGCCCTCGCCGCGCTTCCCCTTTCCAGTAATGACAAGCACGCAGCGCGATCCCATATGTCTCTGGCCAGCCAGAAAGTTCGTCAGGGCACTGTGGGCAGTCGCTTGCGTGTGGCCATGCAGATCAAGCGAAGCGGAAAATTCGACGCGGGC
>JBCBUY010000160.1:0-2176 GCA_039817885.1 Pseudomonadota bacterium
CATATCGTCATCGGTAATGATATCGAAACGGGCTGCGATATGGAAGATATCTTCGGGTCGACCGAGATTGTCCTGCAAACGCTCGATGCCAATGAAGCCTCCATGCGCATATCGAGTCTGGTTGGCGACGAAAACGGAAACATCACGGTAGAATGGAGTGATGCACGGAACATTGCGCCCCTGTCTGAAGGGTCGTCCGTTGCAGATCTGCCAGAAGATGTCGTGCCGGAAAATGGGTCAGTTATCATGGCCGAACTCGAATACACACTTGAGCTTGATGGCTACTTCCTGACCGAAGATGTGCAGCTGAGCGAGAAATTCTATCTGCGCCCTCGCCGCGTCGACGAGATTATTCGCGATCGCGAACAAGACTAAATCCAGTCGTTTTGGATCTTCTGGTCGAACTTCCAGCGGCACGTCCATCTCGCGGCACAGAGTCGAAGATTCATGAACCACGCAATTGAGCAATACACGGCTCGATAGGGACGCGCCGATTTAACGGGTCGTCGCAACCCATGTCTCCAATCGCTCAGCTTGGGTTTTAGCAGAGGCTCTGAACCTGCAAGCCCGAGCTGTGGCCAAATCATTTCGTATCTCTGTCGCGTAGGTCGAATTCCAGTGTCATCGCTCTATGTCCAAAATCATGAAGGTACTGCAGGCAGTACAGGTCGTCTGGTTCAAGCGGGATCTTCGAATAGAAGATCATCGCCCCTTGGCGCGCGCGGCCATGCGCGGACCTGTACTACCGCTGTTCATCGTAGAGCCGGAGCTCTGGCAACAGCCGGATATGTCCGCGCGGCAATGGGCATTTGTGGCTGAAAGTCTGGCGACCCTGCGTGACGATTTGGGTGGGTTGGGCCAGCCTTTGGTCGTTCGCGTGGGCGATGCTGTGCAGATTTTTGAGCGTGCACGTCAGCGCTTCAAGGACTTAACACTCTGGTCGCATGAAGAGACGGGCAATGCGTTGACCTATGCGCGTGATCTGCGGATGGCAGAATGGGCACGCGCGACTGGCGTCGAGTGGATTGAGGAGCGTCAGGCCGGCGTGGTCCGTCGATTGAAGAGCCGGAATGGTTGGGCCAAGCGCTGGGACAGATTCATGGCGGAGCCAGTCACCGACGTCCCAAAATCGCTGGCACCGCTAGAGGCGTTGGATCCTGGACCCATACCGACTGCGGAAGATCTCGGGCTAAAAGAAGACGCGTGTCCACACCGTCAAACGGGTGGGCGCCGCGCTGTTGAAGCGACCCTCGACAGCTTTCTCTATGTCCGCGGTGCCCCCTACCGCAAAGCCATGTCCAGCCCGGCCTCAGGAGCCGAGCATTGCTCGCGCCTCTCGCCGCACCTGGCTTGGGGAACGATGTCGATGCGAGAAATTGCGCAAGCCACTTGGGCACGGCAGCGGCAACTCAAAGCTGACGGAATAAAAGAGGGATGGCGCGGCGCGATGTCCTCTTTTCAAGGTCGTTTACATTGGCGCGATCATTTCACGCAGAAGCTGGAGGATGAGCCCGCATTGGAGGTTCGCAATCTTCATCCCGCCTATGATGGTCTACGCCCGTCAGAGCCGGACCAAGCTCGGCTTGAGGCCTGGTGCAAAGGGGAAACCGGCTTACCATTTGTTGATGCCTGCATGCGCGCGCTTCAGGCGACGGGGTGGATGAACTTCCGGATGCGCGCCATGCTGATGGCCGTAGCGAGCTATCATCTCTGGCTCGATTGGCGAAAGCCAGGAGAACATTTGGCGCGCCTCTTCACCGATTATGAGCCAGGCATTCACTGGCCGCAGGTGCAGATGCAATCCGGCACAACGGGCATCAATACAGCGCGGATCTACAATCCGATAAAGCAGGGATATGACCAGGATGCGGGTGGCGATTATGTTCGCCGATGGGTGCCGGAACTCGCCGGTGTGCCAACCGACTTCATTCATGAACCCTGGACCTGGGAGAACGCAACTACTCCACTCGGAAAAGCCTATCCGTTCCCCATCGTGGATCATTTGGCAGCCGCGAAAGAGGCTCGCCAGAAGATCTGGGCTGTGCGCAAGGGCGAGGCCTTCAGGGCCGGAGCAAGCGAGATCCAGAACAAGCACGGTAGCCGCAAGTCCGGCATTCCCATGACCAAGGGCAAGCGTAAGGCCAAGCCTGATCCGGCACAGTTGGAGCTGCCACTC
>JBCBUY010000161.1:0-1832 GCA_039817885.1 Pseudomonadota bacterium
CGAGATGGGCTGCTATGGCGACGAGATGATCGACGCTTTGAGGGCCGTTCCAAAGATGGTTCAATGCGCGTAGAGCGGCGCCTGCGTCTGCGGACCCTCCGCCGATTCCAGCGGCAACTGGCAAGTGCTTCACCAAGGTGATTCGGGCGCCTCTCCCCGGGTTAAGTGTTTTCCTTAGTGCGTCTGCCGCTCGGAATACAAGATTGTTGGCAATGTCGCCGCAGGCCTCGGAATAAGGACCGATAACAGCGAGTTGAATGGTGTCGGCAGCTTCTATGGTCAGCCGATCTGCGGCTTCAGGACCGGCAAAAACGGTGAGCGATTCCAATGGGTGTCTGCCAATGTCATTGGCTTCACCGACATGGAGATAAAGATTAACCTTGGCGGGAGCGAGCACTGTTTGCATAGCGCAGGCTCTATCGATGGAGGGTCAAAGCGGAGTCAAGCGTCAACAACTAGGGCGAGACCAAGCCATCCTGAAGGACGTTGTTGGCCGCGACAGTTGCTGTTGCCGTATCCAGACCATTTTCGAGCTTGGCATGTAAGAGCTCGCTTTCTCGGCCTTCCGGGTCCAGGCGCAAAGCTCTGCCCCACTGAAATGTGGCTTCAAGATGCCGGCCGACGCGCCAGTAGGCGTCTCCAAGATGGTCATTTAGAATGGCCTCACCAGGCTCCAGCTCCACCGCGCGCTCGAGGTGTTTCACAGCCTCGTCGTATTGTCCGAGGCGATAATAGGCCCAGCCAAGACTGTCGACGATGTATCCCGCCCGGGGGCGCAGGTCGACGGCTTTTTGGATAAGTTCGAATCCCTCTTCGAGCTTCTCACCGCGATCGATCCAGGAGTAACCAAGGTAGTTTAAAAGCGAGGGTTGATCGGGGGCAAGCTCGAGGGCTGCCACTAAATCTACCTCGGCGTCTGACCAGTCACCGATTTGTTCGCGGGCTGCGCCGCGGGCATACAATAAGCGCCAGTCTGCAAAATTTCTTTGCGCATCGTCGTCAATAATCTCGGAGAAAATTCGCTCTGCCTCGTTATGGCGGCTGACCGAACGGAAGAGGTCTCCAAGTTGAATTTTCAAGTTGCGATCTGGGCGAGATGCAAGCGCAGTCTTCGCAACGGCGATTGCCTCATCATTCAGGCCTTCGCGCCGTAAGGCCCAAGCAAGCTGGCCGCGGGCTGTGGCGTAAAAGACAGATTCTTCCGGAACGGTCTCCAAGATCGCCATGGCGTCGTTTCGCCGATCTGCCTTGTCGAGTGCGTCTGCCCAGAGGGTGCGGGCAATATCCAGTGTTGGGTCGAGGTGAAGGGACAGGGCGAAGTAGACACTTGCCAGATCATTGCCAGTGCGGGCTGCCAGGGCCGCTGCCGGGATATAAATGGCAAGGGCCGTGCCTTCGTCTATGCTGAGTCTTGGTACGGTGACCTCGTAGCCGTTTTCCAGCTGATGGCGGAGATGATCGATGGAGGCATTCTGGCCAACGCCCCAGGAAAACTCATGCAGTAGATCGATAGCTTCATCTGTCCTGCCGAAGCTGTTCAGCAGGTGCGCTTGATACTCTGTGGCAATGGCCAGCCTTATGCCGGTTTCCCATATTTCTTCGAGGATCTCTAATGCTTCTTCGTCTGCCCCGTCGGCGATCTTTATGAGTGCGAAATTGGCGCTCTGGAGGCCGGTCAACAGGACGTCTTTGCTCTCAGATGACGAGAATACGTTCTCTGCCGCTTCGATTCCACCTGTCTCGTAACGCGCCCAGGTCAGGACAGTCTGCGCAACCATTGCGTTAAACTGGCTCGCCATGGGAGCTTCAAAGAAGGCCGGCCTTCTTTGAAG
>JBCBUY010000162.1:0-1810 GCA_039817885.1 Pseudomonadota bacterium
GGAGCGTCGTCCGTAGATCGATATGATCGTCCTGACCGAGGCACATATAGATGCGGCCGGTGCAGGTCACCCGAACACGGTTGCAGCCAGCGCAGAAATTATTGGTGAGCGGCGTAATGAAGCCGAGTTTTCCGCCGGTCTCTTTGATGCGCACATAAGTCGACGGCCCGCCATTGGCATCCTCCCGGGGCAGATCAGACAGTGTCCAGTTCTGCTCTAAGTGTTCGCGCACAGCCGGCAGCGGGACATATTGGTCGACCCGATCCTCGCCGGTTTCGCCGAGGGGCATCACCTCAATCAATGTCATATCCATGCCGCGGGAATGCGCCCACGCCACCATGGCAGAGATTTCGTCTAAATTCTGATGTTTCAGGGCGACTGTATTGAGCTTGACTTTGAGCCCGGCCATTTGCGCCGCTTCGATGCCTGCAAGGACCTGTGGCAGGCGGCCCCGGCGGGTGATTTCCTCGAATTTCTGCGGATCCAGGGTGTCGAGGGAGACATTTATCCGTTTGACGCCCGCGCGTGCCAGGGTCTCCGCCGAATAGGAGAGCATGGTCGCATTGGTGGTTAGGGTCAGTTCCTCTAGATCGTCGCCCAAGCGTGATCCGAGGCGTTCTACCAGCTGAAGGATGTCGCGCCTGACGAGAGGTTCCCCGCCGGTAATGCGGATTTTGGTGACCCCGCGCGCGATGAATGCGCCGGCAATGATCTCAAGTTCCTCTAGCGTCAGCAGATCTTTCTTCGGGAGAAAGGTCATTTTCTCAGACATGCAGTAGGAACAGCGCAAATCGCAGCGATCCGTCACTGACAGGCGCAGATAGGTCACCTGGCGACCAAATGTGTCGATGAGAGGTGTCTTCGATACGGCTGGAAGGCTGTCGGACTCGTCGGTTGCCTGCGTTCGGGGGCGCGGCGTATTTACCAGTGAAAGGAGATTGGCTGGCACTTAGGGCTCCATGCGGCACGTCTGTGACGGTGACTAATTCTATTTTATTGTGCTCTGCATCCGGGGATCAAGGCTTTTCAAGCTTATGTGCATGCACGGTCTGACGGCGCTTTTCCTATGAGGCGAGACGCTTTAGGAAGGCGGTGCTTGAGCGGGACAAAGACCAATGACGGAACTTGAAGGCCATAGCAGTGCCGCGAAAGACTCAGCCGAGTTCGCTTCGGCGGCGTTACTGACGGATATTGAGGATGCCGTGCGTGACGGAGACCGGCGATGGCTTTCGCGTGTCTTGGCACGGTTGCATCCGGCGGACGCGTCCGATGTTCTCGAGCAATTATCCTCAGACGATTTCTCGGGGGTTGTGTCCTTGCTCGGCGAGGAATTGCCCTCGGACGTGCTGATCGAACTAAGGGATGAATATCGCGAAGATGCCGTAGAGGTTTTGCCCGATGAGGCGGTTACGGCCGCGATCGGCGACCTTGAATCTGATGATGCGACGGCGATCCTCGAAGATATGGAGGATGATCGGCGCGATCGGATTCTCGATGACCTGGCACCAGAAGATCGCGCACCGCTGCAGCAAGCCCTTGATTTCGATGAGGAAACGGCCGGCCGGCTCATGCAACGCGAATTCGTGGCTGCGCCGGAGTTTTGGACTGTCGGCCATACAGTCGACCATGCACGGGATCAGGGCGATGATCTGCCGGATCAGTTCTTCGAAATTTATGTGGTGGATCCGGCCTTCAAAGTGTTGGGGGCCGTGCCGCTGGCCACCCTACTCAAAACCTCACGCGACGTGGCGCTGTCGGTGATCATGCCTGTGATCCGACCATTTTCATCAACAACCGGGGCAGATGCGAG
>JBCBUY010000163.1:0-1252 GCA_039817885.1 Pseudomonadota bacterium
AAAAGCCGCCCCGGATTTGGAGCGGCTTTTGATTTTCGATTGCAAGCAGAGCTTACTTTTTGATCGCAGACACGACGCCCGCGCCCACCGTACGGCCGCCTTCACGGATCGCAAAGCGCAGGCCTTGATCCATGGCGATCGGCTGGATCAGCTCCACATCAAACTTCAGATTATCCCCCGGCAGAACCATTTCCTTGTCCGCCGGCAGCGTCACAACACCCGTCACATCCGTCGTCCGGAAGTAGAATTGCGGCCGGTAGTTCGTGAAGAACGGCGTATGGCGACCCCCTTCTTCCTTGGTCAGAATATAGGCCTCCGCCTCAAAGGTCGTGTGCGGCGTAATTGATCCGGGGGCGCACAGAACCTGGCCACGCTCAACACCGTCCCGCTCAACACCACGAAGCAGCGCACCGATATTGTCACCCGCCTGACCCTGATCAAGCAGCTTACGGAACATCTCAACGCCCGTACACGTCGTTTTCTGCGTGTCGCGGATCCCAACGATTTCAATCTCGTCGCCAACATGGATCACACCGGTCTCAACCCGGCCCGTCACAACCGTACCGCGCCCGGAAATCGAGAACACATCTTCCACTGGCATCAGGAAAGGCTGGTCCACAGGACGATCCGGCGTCGGAATATACTCATCAACCTGACCCATCAGTTCAAGGATCTTATCCTTGCCAATGGCATCGTCGCGCCCTTCCACAGCCGCCAGCGCAGAGCCCGCAACAATCGGAATATCATCGCCCGGGAAGTCATAGCTGGAGAGCAGCTCGCGGATTTCCATCTCGACAAGCTCAAGAAGCTCCTCATCATCCACCTGGTCGACCTTGTTCATGAACACAACCAGCGCCGGTACACCCACCTGACGGGCCAGCAGAATATGCTCACGCGTCTGCGGCATCGGGCCATCTGCGGCATTCACCACCAATATCGCGCCATCCATCTGCGCAGCACCGGTGATCATGTTCTTCACATAGTCCGCGTGGCCAGGGCAGTCCACGTGGGCATAGTGACGACCATCGGTCTCATATTCCACATGCGCCGTGTTGATCGTGATGCCGCGGGCCTTCTCCTCTGGCGCACTGTCAATGTCTTCATAGGAGCGCTTCTCAGCCCCCGTCACATCCGACAGAACCATCGTGATCGCCGCCGTCAGCGTCGTCTTGCCATGGTCAACATGGCCAATCGTGCCAATGTTCACATGCGGCTTGTTCCGCTCAAACTTTTCCTTGGCCATAGGGCCCTC
>JBCBUY010000164.1:0-783 GCA_039817885.1 Pseudomonadota bacterium
GAATTCGAAATATAGATCGTAGAGGACATCGTCATGCGTCGAGTTTTATTTGTTGCGTTGCTTATGATCGTTTTGACCACGGGTGTCATTACCGCTCAACCAAACGATCAGTCGCAGAAACTCCTTGGTGCATTTTCGACGTTGGAGTTTCCCGATTCCAATCTGAACGAGTTCGCTCGTGAGCTCGAACTGGCACGAAAGGATGGAGCATTCTATGCGGAGACCGTTGTGGCACCCACGATAATCGAAATGAATAGAGCTCTGACGATTGCTGCGCAATATGGAAGTGGACCTCCCACAGACGGCTATACTCAAGGCGTTGCTCACATGTGCGGAACTCTGCTCTTCGTGGCGAGTGAACAGGGGATTCCGAACGGTGAAGATGGAGTCTCTAATGCACAATCATTTGTTATGAAGGGACTCGAAAAAGCAGCCGATAAGAATCAAATGATTCAGTTAGCAAACGCCGCGAGATCGGCTGGTAACATAACTGAAGCTAGAGATTGGACCGACATCGCAAATACACTAATGACCGCTCCTCAATTTTATGCCGCACATGTGATTGGGATAGAGCAAATGCAGTTGGAGCCAATCGACTGGGCAAACGGTTTGGGCGCTGATGGACTGTCGTTTTGTGAAGGTGAAAAAGAACGTCTTTAGTCTGCCGAGCCCGATCTCTCGATAGGCTCCAACGTTCACTCCGCCGCCCCCTCCAAAAAAATCTATCCCCGCCCTCTCGTTCGGTGCGATACTGTGTTTATCCCGTTGCATCAGGGCCGGCCT
>JBCBUY010000165.1:0-601 GCA_039817885.1 Pseudomonadota bacterium
ATATGATATGTCCCGTGTGGTCTAGTGGCTAGGATTCGGCGCTCTCACCGCCGCGGCCGGGGTTCGATTCCCCGCACGGGAGGCTCAATGTCTTTGATTGGTTGCCTCTACCTTGAGGATAAGTAGCAAGCAAATGCCATCGAAATTGATCATCACAGTTGGCTGATCTAAGATCAAAGTTAGCAGTCGTTGTGATGAACGCTCTGACGGTGGCGGACAACATAGTCAATTTTGCGGGTTGTATATAGAAATCTTAAACTTTTTGCCGAATGGTTAGAGTAGTGTTATAGTCTTTATTTATTTTGGGAAAATTTAGTCGTGTCAATGAACCATCGGCAAAAAGTTTAAGATTTCTATATACAACCCGCAAAATTGACTATGTTGTCCGCCACCGTCAGAGCGTTCATCACAACGACTGCTAACTTTGATCTTAGATCAGCCAACTGTGATGATCAATTTCGATGGCATTTGCTTGCTACTTATCCTCAAGGTAGAGGCAACCAATCAAAGACATTGAGCCTCCCGTGCGGGGAATCGAACCCCGGCCGCGGCGGTGAGAGCGCCGAATCCTAGCCACTAGACCACACGGGACATATCATAT
>JBCBUY010000166.1:0-599 GCA_039817885.1 Pseudomonadota bacterium
TTTCTAAAAATAATTGCTATAAAAACATATCTACACAATAATATCTCGTCTTTTTTTAATTTTCCCAGGTCCCCGGGTTGGGCTCTCACTCTTTTTTTTGGAGGGTCTTGGGGTCTCGAGTCTCGCACTGAGTCTCGGGTCTCGGTTTCACCATGACCTGAACAAATTCTCTTTTTTCCTCCAATCTTGATAGAGCGAGAGACAAGTAAATTTTCTTTTATCAGTTTCCTCCCTTATACATCACCACCACTCCCAACCTCGACTCCAGGGCGCTCTTTCTCTTAAACAGAAGGGGCCGCTGAAGGGAGTTCACAGGAATCGAGGGTCGTAAAAGGGACGTTAGTGGGGCCGGTGACCAAAATCGGAGACCGTCCAATTTTCAAAAGCGAGAAAAAATTGGCCCTGGGTCCGAGGTTGTACCACTCCTCGAGGCCGCCGCGGGACACGGGAGATATACGATAACAATCATGTTATGGGATAAAAAATGAGAGAGAGTGTTAGATTTTAGTCTATAAGCCGAGACATAAAATCTCAGGAGAAATCCTTTTATACTAGTAAATTAGTAGTAGGTTTCTCACTGTAAAATAAAGTTGAACGCG
>JBCBUY010000167.1:0-593 GCA_039817885.1 Pseudomonadota bacterium
TTCAGCTTCAATGAATGCTTCATCTAGTGTATCGATCATGTCAAGTTCAGCTTCAATGAATGCTTCATCAAGTCAATCGATCATGCCAAGTTCAGCTTCAATGAATGCTTCATCTAGTGTATCGATCATGTCAAGTTCAGCTTCAATGAATGCTTCATCAAGTCAATTGATCATGCCAAGTTCAGCTTCAATAAATGCTTCATCAAGTCAATCGAAAATGCCAAGTTCAGCTTCAATGAATGCTTCATCAAGCCAATCGACCATGCAAAGTTCAGCTTCAATGAATGCTTCATCAAGTCAATCGACCATGCCAAGTTCAGCTTCAATGAATGCATCATCAAGTGAATCGATCATGCCAAGTTCAGCTTCAATGAATGCATCATCAAGTGAATCAATCATGACAAGTTCAGCTTCAATGAATGCTTCATCAAGTGAAATGATCATGTCAAGTTCAGTCTCAATGAATGCCTCATCAAGTGAACCGATCATGTCAAGTTCAGTCTCAATGAATGCATCATCAAGTGTATCAATCATGCCAAGTTCAGCTTCAATGAATGCTTCATCAAGTGAATCGATCATGCCAAGTTCAGCCT
>JBCBUY010000168.1:0-576 GCA_039817885.1 Pseudomonadota bacterium
TCAAACGCATAGCTGCGATCATTATGCCCGGTGAGATTGCCCCGTCCATCATAGGTGAGGGGGCCCCGCCCGGTGACAGAGGTGTACTGATCGGCGACATTTGCCTGGCCATAGCTGACCGTGCTGGCGGCCGCCGGCCTCCACTCCGGGTGGCGGGCATCGGTGAGATGTGTCCATGCCAACCGCCCCGCACGTATATGAGCGGATGCCCCGATATCAGACACGGATGGTGCGTCTATGGAGTGGATCTTCGGCATTCCGAAGGTACAGCGCAAATCTGATGTACATTATCACTGCAAGCTGGATGATCTCGGGTGATGTCTTGAAGTAGCGAAACGGAGATTTGCTCATGAAGAAAGGCTAGAGCAGGGGATTTCCGCGTTCAAGGCCCGGTTCCGCTGACAATGCCGATTTCCGCGTTCAAGACCCGTTTCCCCTGACAATGCCAACCAAAACGCTACTCAGAAACTGGCTGCGCTATAGGGGGCGGGTCATATAAAGATAAAAAATATTACGAACTCTAGGACTTGTAGTAATCCGCTTCTTCAAAATCCCACACACTTTCATTTGCTCCAG
>JBCBUY010000169.1:0-550 GCA_039817885.1 Pseudomonadota bacterium
CGCCGTCTCCGCATGGGTCTTGATGTTTTGTTCCCGGAATGCTCGCGCATTCCATGGAACGCGCTCAGGGCTGCGAAACCGGTCGCGACGCGATCATTTGATCCAGTGGATCAAATGAAGGTGGAGCAGGCCCCGGCAGGGGCGCTAAGACGTACACCCTCAAGGCCAAGGCTTGTGAGGCTTCTGGCGCTGCTCTTTCCTTCCGCCGACACCAGCGAAGGCTGGTGTCCAGGGTGCAATCGTTAGAACGGGACAAGTGGCGACTTTCGCCCCATGGATACCTGCCTGCGCAGGTATCTGCGGAGATTAGAATTGGAGACAGAACAACAGCCCTGAGCCCGCCCCATCGCGAAGGCGCAGCCGAAGCGGGGGTCAAACAAAAACAGCCCTGAGCACGTTCCATGGGCTCGCGCCAGCGAGACCGGGAACAAACAAAAACTTGTCATCCCGGAATTTGCGCCAGCAAATATCCGGGACCCAGAGAGACAAAGAGCACACAGCCAGTTCTGGGTCCCGGGTCTCCGCGCCAGCGCGTCGCCCGGGATGACAA
>JBCBUY010000170.1:0-352 GCA_039817885.1 Pseudomonadota bacterium
TGTTATAATTTTATGTTTTGTCGTTTAACAGATGAAAGTGACAACAATATCGACCATCTTCATGATCCTGAAAATATGTTGACCACCACATCTGCAGACAATGCTGGTAGAGAGATGGCGACCGAACTGGTTACCAGCGCAAACTTCGTTCCAGGCTTGTGCGGTAATAAATTCACGCAAGATGCCAAACCGTGCATTGTCTGCAGATGTGGTGGTCAACATATTTTCAGGATCATGAAGATGGTCGATATTGTTGTCACTTTCTTCTGTTAAACGACAACAATATCGACCATCTTCATGATCCTGAAAATATGTTGACCACCACATCTGCAGACAATGCTGGTAGAGAGAT
>JBCBUY010000170.1:452-537 GCA_039817885.1 Pseudomonadota bacterium
GGCGACCGAACTGGTTACCAGCGCAAACTTCGTTCCAGGCTTGTGTGGTAATAAATTCACGCAAGATGCCAAACCGCGCGTCTAC
>JBCBUY010000171.1:0-531 GCA_039817885.1 Pseudomonadota bacterium
CACTCAACGAGGGAAAAAATTAGGAAAAACGACCTCTTTTCAGAAGCTAAAAGAATTTTTTTCTTTTTCTTTTTCCCATGATAAGCGTATCTTTTGTTAGAGAAAGGATTGAGCTTTCCATTGGTATATATATTTCCACGGAAAAAACATTTTATATTAAGTTGGAAAGCTTAAAAAAAATGGTAAAAACATGAAAATCTGTCTCTCAAAATCAAAACAAAAAAATTGACGTCAATAAAAAAGAATTACAATGCAATGGTCTCGCGTCAAATGTAAACATTCGAATTCGTTTTTTATTGACGTCAATTTTTTTGTTTTGATTTTGAGAGACAGATTTTCATGTTTTTACCATTTTTTTTAAGCTTTCCAACTTAATATAAAATGATTTTTCCGTGGAAATATATATACCAATGGAAAGCTCAATCCTTTCTCTAACAAAAGATACGTTTATCATGGGAAAAAGAAAAAGAAAAAAATTCTTTTAGCTTCTGAAAAGAGGTCGTTTTTCCTAATTTTTTCCCTCGTTGAGTG
>JBCBUY010000172.1:0-530 GCA_039817885.1 Pseudomonadota bacterium
CCGGAGGGGCTTGCATAACCTTTACATTATGCATCAAGTACAAGTTGGTTGCAGAGGCGTAGCGAGATACCCTACAAAATTTATGTGGGAGTGCAGAAGTTTTACATTATTTTAATTATCCTTTGATAGGACAGAGATAATTACAATGTCATTAAAATCTGCTCTCTTCCATAAGTTTTGCAGGGTATCTCGCTACGCCTCTGCAACCAACTTGTACTTGATGCATAATGTAAAGGTTATGCAAGCCCCTCCGGACACCGTAATACGCTGGCACAAGTAATCAAGAATTAAAACCCGTCAAATTACTCACAACCTCGACTCCAAGGCGCTCTTTCTCTTAAACAGAAGGGGCCGCTAAAGGGGGTTCACGGGAATCGAGGTCGTAAAAGGGACGTTAATGGGGCCGGTGATCCAAAATCGGAAGAAGAGAAAGAGTTTTTGAGCGTCTTTTTGAGCATGATCGTCAAATTTTCAAAAAGGCGAGAAAAAATTAGCCCTGGGGCCGAGGTTGAGTTACTCATCTCATTAGG
>JBCBUY010000173.1:0-527 GCA_039817885.1 Pseudomonadota bacterium
ATTGTTTTCTAACTCTTTATGCAGTGAGTGACGCTGCATTTACAGCTAAGCGATGTCTCTGCAGTGATATGTTACGCCAGCGCCATGCGACGCTGGCTTGCCAGCTAGTATTTATAATTTTTGATAATTGAAGAAACCTTTATAATTTTTACATGAAAACGTTTGTCTTTTCTTACTTTAATTACTTAATATACCAATAACGGTGTTTTTGCGGGCGTTATCGATATTTATGCCCGTGTATTTTTCATTTATGGCCCGCCAGTGTTATTTATGCCCGAGTCGAAGACGAGGGCATAAATAACACTGAAGGGACATATAATGAAAAATCAGGGCATAAATATCGATAACGTTTCCCAAGAAAAACACCGTTATTACTATTAAAACTCACTCACTTTAAATATAATTTTATAAGCCATATTACTATTCGAGGAATAGAATATTTTTTAGTACATTTAAAGTGAGTGAGTTTTAATAGTAATAACGGTGTTTTCCTTGGGAAACGTTATCGATATTTATGCCCTGATTTT
>JBCBUY010000174.1:0-522 GCA_039817885.1 Pseudomonadota bacterium
TCAAACGCATAGCTGCGATCATTATGCCCGGTGAGATTGCCCCGTCCATCATAGGTGAGGGGGCCCCGCCCGGTGACCGACGTGTACTGATCGGCGACATTCGCCTGGCCATAGCTGACCGTGCTGGCGGCCGCCGGCCTCCATTCCGGGTGGCGGGCATCGGTCAGATGGGTCCAGGCCAACCGCCCCGAACGGGTATGAGCGGATGCCCCGATATCAGACACAGATGGTGCACCTATAGAGTAGATCTTCGACATTCCTCAAGGATAGCGCAAATCTGACGTACATCATCACCGCCAACTGGATGATTTCGGGCGACGTTTTGAAATAGCGAAAGGGGAATCTTCTAATCAAATTACATTGGAACAGGGTATTGACCGCCCAAGTTAACATTTGCTCGGGGGGGGGCTCTCTCGAATAATAATCTGGAGATTAAAAATCCATAGAAATTTTATAAAAGAATATTGAATAGGGGTGAAAATTAGCAAGGTGTTACCTACCAATTTATTATTAAATCCCGCA
>JBCBUY010000175.1:0-521 GCA_039817885.1 Pseudomonadota bacterium
ATTTTTCAAGTCTTCTCACGAATCACTACTTTTATTAAATTTTGAAAAATTATTTCAAAATGAATATTAACCAACGTTATGACTATTGATTTTTAACTTGCTGTACTGACGTCAGCAGCAGGAATTTGAAGATCAACTATTTGACTTTCAATATCCATCTTGATCATTTTGAGATGTGGAATACATATGATTTAAATGAAAGTCACAAAATTTCAGACAATTTGGATTTCAAGATTATTCACTAAAATAAAGGACTAGATAGAAGGGGTCCATTTACCCCTAACCTCGACTCCAGGGCGCTCTTTCTCTTAAACGAGGTCGCTAAAAGGGGATTCACGGAAAACGGAGGGTCGTAAAAGCGACGTTAGTGGGGCCGGTGACACATAATCGGAGGAAGAGACCGTTAAATTTAAAACAGGGTTAACCTAATAAAATAAAACAATATTAAAAGTGTTGGAAAAGTGTTGGAAATCATAAAAAATTCATAATACTTAAATTACATTCTTGTGTGCGTTCTACAT